>JBBPZN010000050.1:0-14631 GCA_038198705.1 Mycobacteriales bacterium | reverse complement strand
TGTTCTCGTAGCCTGCGTACGAGTGGATGACGTACCAGTCGCCGGGGGCGCGCCGCAGCGCAGCCTTCATCTCCGCAACTGGATCCTCGGGCTCGGCAGATATATCGGCCTCGACGCCTGAATCGACGTCGTCACCTTCGGCGACTACGTCCTCGGACGTGACGTCGCCTTCGGTGGGAACCTCTTCACCGGCGGCTGCCGCGACGTCGGCCTTGATAGCGGCGTCGGTCTCGCGGTCCTGAGCGGCCTGCTCCGCTTCGAGGCCCTGCTTGGTCGCCTCGACATCGGCGTCGAATGCGGCCACTTCGGTGGCGTCGTTATGCGGCGTGCTCACAGCAGCACCCTTTCTTTCGTTTCGTGCGTGTCGGCGGTCGTCGACCTGGTCATCGCAGTATTGGTCGTGAAGTTTCAGCCGAACAGCCAGCCGACACCCTTGATGAACGCCAGATCCGAGCCGCTGATGAACGCAACCATGAACACCACGAACGCGAGTACCACCGAGGTGTAGGTGACCATCTGCTTGCGGTTCGGCCAGATGACCTTACGCAGTTCGGCGATGACCTCACGGAGAAACTTACGCAAGCGCTTGAAGATATTCATGCGCTTCGGCTGACGAGTTCTGTCAGCACGAGTCGAGATCTTGGCTGTCGACGACTTGGTGACCGAGACCTTGCCGGAAGATGCTCCGACCGAAGACTCTGCGTCCGACGCAGTGCGCGTCCGACGAGTTGTTCGCTTACCTGTCGGCCGAACCGCTGCTGTCGAATCGGCTGCACCCTCGGTGGCAGCTCGGTCGGCGGTGCGGGCGGCGGCGTCGTCGGGCGTCGACGAGTCCTCGGACTGGTCGTCGCGCTTTCCGCGCTCCTCGCTCACCGTCGTTCCTCTCAGTAGCTGACACCGTTGCAGCCCCCGCCGACGGCGGGAAACGAGCAACATGGGCAGGGGCGACAGGACTTGAACCTGCAACCTACGGTTTTGGAGACCGTTGCTCTACCAATTGAGCTACGCCCCTTCGGAACTACCCGCACGCGGGTGGAACCGTCCTGGAATTACACACCATTGCGTCACACAACATACGCGCCGACCCTGGACTTTCGAAATGATAGCCATGGCAGCGCGCAGCGCTGAGTAACCCCAGAAATCTCAGTGTACTGCACGGCGTGTAAACCCTGAAATCCCTGCGCGGGATCATGGATCTACAGGCCGGTTACGCCAAACGAACGGTCGCAGTAGCCCGTCCGAAGATCTTCTTGCCCTCGAACTTCGCGGTAATCGCGATGACCGCCGACTTGGACTCCGCGTCGACCGATCTGACCTTGCCGGTGTATTCCACGGACGCGGCCGAATCTGCAGGAACGTACACCGAACTGGTGAACCGAACGTTGTACTCGGTGACCGCACCTGGATCGCCGAGCCATGCTGTCAGAAAACCCGCCCCGAGACCCATCGTCAACATGCCGTGCGCGATCACATTATCCAACCCGGCAAGCTTGACGACCTCGTCGCTCCAGTGAATCGGGTTCGGATCTCCGGACACCCCAGCGTAATTGACCAAGTCGCCGCGAGTGAGTTTGACGATCCGGTCGGGAAGTTCCTCACCGACCGTGACATCGGCGAAACTACGAAGCGCCATGCATGATCACGTCCTTCACTGCGTGAGCGATGTTCTCGTCGACTTCACCGCCCGTGCGGGCCACCAGGGTCGTCCAGGTGGTCTGCACGAGTTCGCCGTGTTGATCCGTGACGATGTTCTTCGTCGTGATGATGTCGCTGCCACTCATCTGACGGAAAGATTCGAGGTGCACATCGCACGTGAGCTCGTCGCCGACCTGAATCGCCTTGTGAAACTGCAGACGCTGATCGGTCTGAAGAATCTGGCTCGGGTCGTAACCGGTGATGATCTCTTTGAACATCTTCGACTGCGCGATGATGCCGACGAGCGAGATGAAGGTCAGCGGCGCCAGCAGGCCGTCGTAGCCGAGCGCCTTGGCGGCGTCCTCATCATGATGCGCCGGATGCAGATCCTGCACGGCGCGTGCATACTCCCGCACCTTTTCGCGACCGACCTCGTAAGGATGGTCCACCCTGTAGTGGTGGCCGACCATACCGGCAGCGTGCGCGGCGGGATCTTGAACTGACTCAGTCACGCGGTATATGAACCTTTTCTACCCAGGACGCCGCAGACGTTTGGGTTCGAAGAGTAAGCCCAACGCGTGGCATCGACTCCGAACGAAGAAGAGCGGCCGGCGAGCCGGCCGCTTCCTAACGAGATTCGCGGTGAGAGCGGTGCGTGCCGCAGTTCGGGCAGAATTTCTTCAGCTCGAGGCGATCGGGATCGTTACGACGGTTCTTCTTCGTGATGTAGTTACGGTGCTTGCAAACCTCGCAGGCCAAGGTGACCTTGGGCCGCACATCGGTGGAGGAGGCCACTGGACGCCTACTTTCGGGTAAATCTGATCCGGTTAATCAGGACTGTGCGTACTTCTGGTGCTGCGTGTATCTGGTCTTCTTGTGTAGCGGTGACCGGACTTGAACCGGCGACGCAACGATTATGAGTCGTTTGCTCTACCAACTGAGCTACACCGCCTCAGGTGCTCACCCCTACACCTTCTCACTTCCGAGTATGTAACCGAAAGTAAGGGTGCCGACGCGAACCATCCAACCCAGCGAGCCCCCTAACGGAATCGAACCGTTGACCTTTTCCTTACCATGGAAACGCTCTACCGACTGAGCTAAGGGGGCGTGGCGTCGAGCACAGCAAGCCGTGCACCGAAGCCTTCAAGAGGTTACACATTTCTAGCGTCGAGTACCAAATTGCATGCTCAGCGCCGGTGAAACGTAACTCTTCAAGTAGAAACCCCAGCGAGTCGAAACTCGCCGGGGCTCCTGGGTGGCAGATGTAGGATTCGAACCTACGTAGGCATAAGCCGACGGATTTACAGTCCGCTCCCATTGGCCGCTCGGGCAATCTGCCGTGCTTGCACCGAAGAGATTCGCTCTCCTCGATGCGGTTTGAAGAATACAACGAACGTGCCCCCCGAACGCAAACCGGGTGCATAGAGGCCGTGCAAACGGGCTAACGTCGGGGTAAGTGCCTTACGCAATTCGATTCGACACAGGAGTAGTCAAGTGGCAGATTCGTCCTTCGATGTGGTGAGCAAGGTCGACCGTCAGGAGGTCGACAACGCAGTAGGACAGGCGGCGAAGGAGCTGTCGACACGCTTCGATTTTCGCGGCTCCGACACGACGATCGAGTGGTCGGGCAGCGGAGAATCAGAGGTGATCGTCATCACGTCCGAGAGTGAAGAAAAGGTCAAGGCAGCGCTCGACGTGTTCAAGGAAAAGCTCATCCGTCGTGACGTCTCGCTCAAGGCGTTCGAGGCCAACGACCCGTCGCCATCCGGCAAGATCTACAAGGTCACCGGCAAGCTGGTACAGGGCATCACCACCGAGAACGCCAAGAAGATCACCAAGAAAATTCGCGACGACGGCCCCAAGGGCGTCAAAGCGCAGATTCAAGGGGACGAACTTCGCGTCAGCAGCAAGAAGCGTGACGATCTGCAAGCCATCCAGTCGATGCTCAAGGGCGAGGACTTCGGCATCGCATTGCAGTTCGTCAACTATCGGTAAGTGAACGAAGTTGGTTCGAACGACGTTGGTTGAACGACGTTGGTTGAACGACGTTGGTGGGAGCTACGTGAGCTGGCTTCCCACCTACGTCGTCAGCCTCCCCTGGCCATTCGCTCGAGTCGCGCGATTCGGTCAGCCATCGGCGGGTGAGTCGAGAAGAGCCGCCCGACCTTCTCTCCCGCTCTGAACGGGTTCGCGATCATCAGGTGCGATTCCGCGGCTATCCGCGGTTCAGGTGGCAATGGAGCGGCCGCAATGCCGCGCTCCAACTTGCGCAACGCCGACGCCAACGCCAACGGATCACCGGTGAGCTCGGCTCCCGACTGATCGGCCTGATACTCCCGCGACCGCGACACCGCGAGCTTGACGACGGTTGCCGCGATGGGGCCGAGCAACGAGACGAGTACGAGCGCGATCGGATTGGTGCCCCCGTTTCCGCGGCCACCGAACACCGACGCGTACAGCGCAAAGTTCGCGAGACCGCTGACCACCGCGGCCATCGCCCCCGCTACGGAAGAGATCAGGATGTCTCGGTTGTAGACGTGAGAAAGCTCATGCCCGAGAACGGCTCGTAGTTCACCTTCGTCGAGGATCGCCAGGATGCCGGTGGTGCAGCACACCGCCGCGTTCCTCGGGTTGCGGCCCGTGGCGAACGCATTGGGACTGTTGGTGGGACTGATGTACAGCGCCGGCATGGGCTGACGCGCGGTGGTGGCCAGCTCGAGCACGATCTTGTACATGGCTGGTGCCTCGAGCTGAGTCACCGGCTGGGCATGCATCGATCGCAGCGCGAGTTTTGCACTGTTGAAATACACGTAGCCGTTCATTCCTACGGCAAATACGATCGAGCCGAAGAGTATGACCGGGCTCCGAAACAGTGCACCGATGAATACGATCAGTGCGGACATCCCGACCAGCAGCCCGAACGTCTTTACCCCGTTTGCGAAGCGCAATGGTGCCTCTTCCTCGAGTGTCGTGGTCGTTCACTGTGAGAACGTCCGCGACACTCGACAAGGTTCCCTGCGGTCAGCCCACTCGCTCGACGGTGTAGTGGACCAGGCGTCCCAGCGCGTCGTTCGCGGCACCCTGTGGGAGCTTGGCCAGCTCGGCGTAGGCCTTGTCGGCGAACTCTTCGAGTGTGGCTTTGGCCTTTGCCATTCCTGGCGAGCATTCCAACAGTTGGAGTGCTTCCGCCAACTCGGCGTCGTCGGTGACCGGTCCGTCCAGAAGTACTCGAAGACGGTCGCCGTCGACGCCCTGCTCGGCGAGTGCGTAGAGCACGGGCAGAGTGTGGACACCTTCCCGGAGATCGGTTCCAGGTGTCTTGCCGGACTGCTCGGACTCCGAAGAGATGTCGATGATGTCGTCGGAGATCTGAAACGCTGTTCCTACGGCGTCGCCCAGGCGTTCGAGGCGGGCGACATGGTCGCTGTCCCCACCGGAGAACGTCCCGCCGAATCTTCCGCACGCAGCGATCAAGGACCCGGTCTTCTCCCACACGACCTTGAGGTAGTGCGCGACGGGATCCTGGTCCGCTTTGACACCGATCGTTTCACGCATCTGGCCGGTGACCAGCTCCGCGAACGTCTCGGCGATGATTCGAACTGCTTCGGGACCGAGCGTGGAGACCAGCCGCGACGCGTGCGCGAACAGGTAGTCCCCTGCCAGAATCGCGATGCTGTTTCCCCATCGCGCATTGGCGCTCTCGGCGCCACGTCGCATCGAGGCTTCGTCCATGACGTCGTCGTGGTAGAGCGTGGCCAAGTGGACGAGCTCGACGACCGTCGCCGCGGTCACCACTGCATCGTCGGTCGGATTGGGTCCCAGCTGGGCAGTCAGCACGGTGAACAACGGGCGGAAACGCTTTCCACCGGCCCGTGCGAGATGCAACGCGGCCTCGGTGAGGAAGTCCTCGCCGTCGGACAGTTCCGAGATCATCAGATTCTCGACGCTGACCAAACCTGCGGCCACGGTTCGTGCAAGCTCTGGATCGACCAGATCCACCCCGGCAACGACCGTCGATCCGGCCGTGTCGTCTGTGCTCACGTTTGTTGGTCCTGTCCTCGGTGTCTTGATCGGATCTGAAATCTCGTCTGCTGTCGGCGCCCCCGGATACCCGCTACTACCGTAGTGAATCTAGTGCGCGCCGTACCCGGAAGGTGCTTCACCCCACGTCCGGGCGCGGTGGGAAGCGCCGCAGTCCACTGCATACTGGATCTGTGTCCACTACTGCGGAGTTTCCCACCGAAGCCGAAGTGCTGGTAATCGGCGCAGGCCCCGCCGGTTCGGCGGCAGCGGCCTGGGCGGCGCGCGCCGGTCGGCAGGTAGTTCTCGCCGACGCTGCGATGTTCCCGCGCGACAAGACGTGCGGCGACGGCCTGACCCCGCGTGCCATCGCCGAACTCGATCGGCTCGGCCTGGGCGAGTGGGTCCGCGGCCGCGTCGAGAACCGGGGTTTGCGACTGTCCGGTTTCGGGCAGGAACTGCAGCTCGAGTGGCCAGGCGGTTCACTTCCGACGGTAGGTAGCGCGGTCCCCCGCTCGGAGCTCGACGACAGAATCCGTCGCACTGCGCTGAGGTCCGGCGCTCGGATGTTCGAAGGCGCCAAAGCAGTGTCGGTGGCGCGGAACGAGCGCGGTGTCGAGTCGGTCACCTTCGAGCACGGCGGTGTGGAACGCACTCTCACGTGTAAAACGCTGATCATCGCCGACGGCGTTCGGTCCTCCCTCGGCAAGAAGCTGGGCCGCGAGTGGCATCGGGACACCACGTTCGGGGTCGCCGCCCGTGCCTACATTTCCTCCGGCCGAAGCGAAGACCCGTGGATTTCCTCACATCTCGAGCTGCGCGACGGCGAGGGAGTGCTGCAACCGGGCTACGGCTGGATCTTCCCGCTCGGAACCGGTGAGGTGAACATCGGCGTCGGGACGCTCGCGACGGCCAAGCGGCCTGGGCCGGGCGCACTGCGTCCTCTGCTCGATCTCTACACCGAGCAGCGTCGCGCAGACTGGGGACTGACCGGCGACCTTCGGGCTGTGGCGTCGGCCCTACTCCCGATGGGTGGCGCGGTGTCCAACGTTGCCGGGAAGAACTGGGCGATCATCGGCGACGCGGCTGCCTGTGTGAATCCGCTCAACGGTGAAGGGATCGATTACGGGCTCGAAGGTGGACGCTTGATCGCGGACATGCTCGACGAGAACGACCTGAGCGAGGCGTGGCCCGCGCTGCTGCGCGAGCATTACGGGCAGGCATTTTCCATAGCCCGCCGACTCGCGGGCCTACTCACGGTCCCCCGCTTCCTCCCCGCAACGGGACCTATCGGCATGCGTTCGACAGCACTGATGAAGATCGCGGTGCGAGTGATGGGAAACCTCGTCACCGAAGCCGATTCGGACCTCGTTGCACGAGCGTGGCGTGCATCGGGCAGCGTGTCACTGAAAGCCGATTCCCGACCGCCGTTCAGCTGAGGTGATCAGCGAACGGCACGGTGCAGAGCCACGACCCCACCGGTCAGGTTCCGCCACTGCACGTCCGACCAACCGCTGTCGGCGATGCGCGTCGCGAGTTCTTCCTGCGTGGGCCATTCCCGGATCGACTCGGCCAGGTACACGTACGCGTCAGGGTTGCTCGATACCGCCCGAGCGACTGTGGGAAGCGCTTTCATCAGGTATTCCATGTAGACCGTGCGGAACGGCCGAAAGACCGGCGTCGAGAATTCGCAGACGACGAGCCTTCCGCCGGGCTTGGTGACGCGGGCGATCTCACGTAGTCCGGCCTCGAAATCCGAGACGTTGCGCAGTCCGAAGGAGATGGTTGCGGCGTCGAAGCTCGCGTCGGCGTACGGCAGATGCATCGCGTCGCCCGCCACCATCGGGACCGGACGTCCGGAACCTGCCTGCAGCATCCCCTTCGAGAAGTCGGTGGCAACGCACCAAGCACCACTGCGAGCGAGTTCGACCGTCGACACCCCGGTCCCGGCGGCGAGATCGAGAACTTTCTCGCCCGCTTTCAGGTTCAGCGCGGCGCGGGTGGACTTCCGCCAACTGCGGTCCTGACCGAAGGACAGCACGGTGTTGGTGATGTCGTAGCGACGGGCGACGCCGTCGAACATCGATGCGACCTCGTGTGGGTCCTTGTCGAGCGTTGCACGCGAACTTGTAGGCACGTCTCGAGCTTACGGGTCATGCCGTTCTGAGCGCGGCGCGGTTTTCCTGACCGAGGACCTCGTAGTAGTGCCCGAGAAGTTCTTCGCAGATCACGGGCCACGTGCGGTGCAGTACGGACCTGCGCGCTGCCTCACCGAACCGGGCGCGCATCTTCGGCGACGCGAGTGCCGACACTGCGCTCGAGAGAAGTTCTGCGAACCGATCCACCGGCAGCAGGTATCCGTTGCGGCAGTGCGTGATCAGATCTCGTGGTCCACCTGCGTCGGGTCCGATGACGGGAATTCCACTGGCGAGGGCTTCCTGGACGGCCTGGCAGAACGTCTCGTGTTCGCCGGGGTGAACGAAGATGTCGAAGCTCGCGAACGCCTGGGCGAGCTCTTCGCCGCCGAGCTGCCCGGTGAAGATCGCCGACGGCATCAGCTTCTCGAGCGCACCCCGCTCCGGACCGTCACCGACGATCACGAGTTGGGTGGATTCGCTCAGCGAGGCGAGCCGCTCGAGGTGCTTCTCGGGTGCAAGCCGTCCGACGAACCCGACGATGAGCTCGCCGCTCGGCGCCCACTCTCTCCGCGATGCTTCTCGGCGGGCGGACGGCGCGAACCGGACAGCGTCGACGCCTCGGGCCCATCGATACACCCGCGGAACGCCGTGTTGCTCCAAAGCCTGGACCGCGGACGAGGACGGCGCAAGCGTCCGCGCCGCACCGCGGTGAACCCGACGCGTCCACCGCCACACAGCTTTCGACGTGAGGCCGAGCCCGTAGCTTTCGGCGAACCCTGCGACATCGGTCTGGTAGACCGCGACCGAGGGAACTCCGAGCCGTGTGGCGGCCACCATCCCGCCCGCACCGAGGACGAACGGCGACGCGAGATGCACGATGTCGGGGCCGAACCCGCGTAGAGCCGCCGTCAGGGACGGACCCGGTACCCCGACGGGGAGCGAGCTCACCCTGGGCACCATGACGGCCGGCACCCGGTGGATCGGGATTCGCCCGTGCAGGGTGGCAGCCCGGGGGCTGCCCGACGGGTTGTCCGGCGCGAAAACCATGGCGTCGTGGCCGGTTCGTTCGAGATGCTCGAGCACTCTGAGCACCGAGTTGGTGACGCCGTTCATGTTGGGTAGGAACGATTCCGCAACGATGGCTACTCGCACGATCCTCAGTGTGGGGAGCGTCGTCGACTGTCAGGGAGCGTCGACGTTACGGGCGAGCGAAGTTCGTCCGAACGGTTACCGATGGGCTTGTTCACGCCTACGAAGGATCAGTTGTACCGGGCCGGCAATCAACCAGGTCACGACGGTGACCGACGCGGCCGGGATGATCGCCACGCTCGCATCGCGGCCGGATACGCGCACGAGATCGGGGTCGGCCTTGTTGTATTCGACGTCGATTCGTTGTCCGGCAATCAGATTGGTCGGATAGAGCACACCCAGTTGTGGATTGTGGGTGACCCCGTCGGGAGTGATGAAGCTGACCGCAGAGCGGAGTCTGCCTGCCGAGAGGACCTCGGCCGTCGCCGTTCCCTCGTCGGAGGTGATCGTTCGATCGTTCTGCCACGCTGCAACGACGAGAAGAAACGTCAGCACGGAAATTCCGATTGCGACGACGAGAACCGAAATCCGCGTGCGCGCCAACCCCTTGTTCGGTCCGTCGGCACTGTCGGGGGCGTCCACGTCGATAGAGGTTACTTCCCGAGTTCGGCGCACAGGTGGGCGCCTGACGGTAGCCTCTGCTGACATGTCGCGCGACTTCGAGTTCACCATTTCCTCCGAGTACACTCCCGCCCAGGTCTACCAGGCACTGACCAGCGAGGAGCAGTGGATGGCCAGGTTCGCCAAGGCCGAGAAGACCGAGGGTTACCAGCTGACCAGCCACGAGGACGGCGGTCTGACGGTGGACATCTCGGAGGAAGTCGGCGTGACCGAGCTACCGGCATTGGTCAAGAAGGTCATCAAGGGCACCCTGCTGATCACCCGGTCCGACCACTGGGGCCCGCTGCAGGGTGACCACGCGGACGGCACCTTGACGGGCGGATCGTCCTCGCTCCCTGCCAAGGTCGCAGGCACGTTGGCTCTCCGGCCTGCGGGCACCGGGGCGAAGCTGACGGTCAAGGGCAGTTCGACGGTCAAGATTCCACTCATCGGCGGCAAGATCGAGTCGCTCGTCAACGACATGATCAAGGACATCATCGACACCGAAACCCAAGAAACCATCGATTGGGTTGCCGCACAACAAGATCCGAACGACGCTCCCTAGAGGCGTGCCCGAATCCCCGCGTGCAACTCCCGCAGCCCCGAACGCTCGGTGGTGACCTCGAGAACTCGAATACCATCGGCATTGCCCTCCAGCAGAACGGCAAGCTCCGCCGTGTCGACGCTGCGATGCGGGATGCGGTACGCCGCGCACAACGCCGCCAGATCCATGCCGTGAGGGGTTCCGAACACTCGCTCGAACGCGCCGGCGTACTGCGGATCCCCCTGCTCGAGAAGTTCGAAGATGCCGCCGCCGTCGTCGTTGGCTACGACGATCGTCAGATCACTAGGCCTCGGCTCCCCCGTACCGATGAGCAGGCCGGACGCGTCGTGGAGAAAAGTCAGGTCGCCGAGTAGCGCAATGGTGCTACCCCCGCCGGCCAACGCCGCACCGACGGCCGTCGAGACGGTGCCGTCGATTCCCGCAACCCCACGGTTGGACAACACGGAAACGCCTTCGCTCGGATAACTCACCAAGGCCGCGTCGCGAACCGGGTTCGACGCTCCCAACAGCAACCGATCGCCGACGCGCAACGAGGACATCACCGTTGCCGCGACGTGGAGTCCTGTCGGCTTGGGATGTGCATCGAGCTGATCGCGGACGGCGTGGTCCGCCTTCGCGGACAGCGTCGCGCAACGCTCCAACCAGGCCGCCCTCGGCGTCCCCGACACGAGCGCGCGGGTGCCGGTGGCAAGGACGTTGCCGGACACGTCGGGCCACCGCGGACCCGTCGTCAAGGCGAAGACGTCGACAGCCGGATCGGCCAGCACCTTCGAGACGGTCCGATGCAGCGTCGGACGCCCGGTGATGATCACCTGACGCGGCTTCAGCTGCGACAGAGCCATCGGATGCAGAGGGACGCCGTGCAAGGGCGCCGTCGGTTCCGCGACCGTCGGCAGGCCCGCCAGTTCGGGCCGTAGGGCAGCACCGTGACCGGAGACGACGATCGTGTCCACGGTGAGATCGACGTCGACCGGCACGTCGAGGGTCGCCTGCTGGGTCGTCGTCCAGGCTGCCCCGTCGGGACGGCCGAGAGCGGCGGGCTCACGGTCACCGATGTCGGGTACCAAAGGCTCACGTAGCGGGATGTCGAAATGCACCGGGCCGGCGTTGCCCGATCGAGTTCCACGCGCCGCCGCCAGCACCCGGCACACCGCGCTGCGCCACTGACTGTTCTGTCCGGACTCGTCCTCTGCCAGCCCGAGGCTGATCGTGGCTCGCACCTGACTGCCGAACAGCCCCAACTGCTCGATGGTCTGATTCGCGCCGGTGCCCAGCATCTCGTAGGGCCGGTTCGCACTCAGCACGATCAGCGGCGTCCGCGCATAGTTCGCTTCGAGAACAGCTGGCCCCAGATTGGCGACCGCGGTTCCGGAGGTCATCACCACCGGAACCGGACGACCCCCGGCCAGAATCAACCCGATCGCAAGGAATCCTGCAGTTCTCTCGTCGATCCGCATGTGCAGCCGCAGCACGCCTGCAGCGTCGGCTTCCTGTAGTGCGAACGCGAGCGGAGCATTGCGCGAGCCCGGGCACAGCACGACCTCACGAACACCACCCCGAACCAGCTCGTCGACGACGGCGGTGGCCTGAGCACTGGACGGATTCACATCTCCAAGGTTGTCAGATTCGACGCGCCGAAGCGTATTCGGCCCAGTCTTCGAACTTCAGGTCGATCTTCGAATCCCGGCCGATCTTTCGAATAACCGATACCGACTGCTTGAAAGTCCATTGCACTACCGGCGGGTTGGCCGAGGACTTTGACACTATGAACCGATGCGCACCGTCTTCCATCCGTCCGAAATGCCCCCGAGCGGCTTCTATCGCCTGCTCACCGCCTCGGTCGTGCCGCGACCCATCGCCTGGGTGTCGACCCTGTCATCGGAAGGTGTGACGAACCTCGCTCCCTACAGCTTCTTTTCGGTGTCCTCGGCCAACCCGCCGGTCGTGCAATTCACGTCCGTAGGACGAAAAGACAGCCTGCGGAACATCGAGGCAACGGGAGAGTTCGTGATCAATCTCGCCACCGAACCGCTCATGGAACAGGTGAATGCGTCGTCCGCCGACTACGAACACGGCGTCAGTGAACTCGACGAACTCGGCATCTCGCACGAGCCCAGTGAGAAAGTCTCGCCCCCGCGCGTCGCCGAATCACCGATAGCCATCGAGGCGACCCTGCATCGGATCATCGAAGTCGGCGACTCCTTCGTTGTCATGGGCAACGTCGTCGCCGTCGCGGTGCGCCCGGAAGTCCTCGCCGAAGACGGCCTACCGTCGTTCGCCGACATCGCCCCACTCAGCAGGCTCGGCCGAACCGAATGGGGGCTCCCACCTCGGGTGCGTTCGATCGATCGCCCTACGCGCCCCTGACGGTGCCGCCCGCTGCAGGACCTGACCCACTTGCGAGACCGCCAGGTTCTACAGTTCACCTATGCCCAACGCTCCCCATGGCCACGCCGTCGTCACCAGCATCGGTGAGGACGACAAACGGTCTTTCGCGACGCTGCGGGTTCGTCCGACGCCGAGGGCGGAGCGATACGAGCTCGGTCGCAGCCTGCGCGAGAAAGTTTCCCGTGAATCGATGGGCGACTGGTCCGCGCCCCCCGACCGACCGGATCCGATCCGGCAGATCGAGTTCTCCCACGACGGTCGCATCGACTGGCTGATACCGGTGCGCGTGGAGCGGATGGCCGAGTCTCCGTACGGGTTCCTCCGCGGGACTGCGATCGTCATGGCGCGAGACGTCGCACTGTTGCCGTCCACGGGAATCACGCCGATCATCAGCGGGGACTCGCACCTGGGCAACTTCGGGTTCTACGCTTCCCCCGAACGTGACCTGGTGATCGATCTCAACGATTTCGACGAGGCACATCCGGGCGGATGGGAATGGGATCTACGACGCCTCGCCGCGAGCATCTGGGTGGCCGGGCGGCAGAACGGCCGCAGCGAATCCCAATGCGAGGAGGCCGTAGCTGCCTGCGTCCGTGCCTACCGACTCGAAGTGTCGAGACTGGCCGACGAACCGCTGATGTCGCGGTCCTTCCAACGCCTGACCGCCGAGAAACTGGAGGCAGACGTCACCGAAGGGTCGTTGCGCAAGGAGATCAAACGGGCATCGAAGAAGGCTCGGCGAAGCACCAGTGATCGTGCGCTCCCCAGATTCACCGTCGAACACGAGGGGCAGCGCCGCCTGGTCGAGGAACCGCCGATCACCACGCGCATCCCTGCCCGTGACGAAGAACTTCTCGCCCAAGGACTCGACGAGTACCTGGCTACCTTGTCCCCGCATTGGCGCCGCGTACTCGGCGGCTACACGTTGATCGACGTTGCGCATCGCGTCGTCGGCGTCGGCAGTGTCGGCCTACGCGCCTACGTGGCGCTCCTGGAAGGCAGCAGTCCCGACGACGTCGTGTTCCTCCAACTCAAGCAGGCACGACGCTCGGTCCTGGCCCCCTATGTTCACGGTGAGTCCGCGTGGCACGCACATCAGGGCCAACGCGTCGTGGAGTACCAGCAGGATCTGCAGACCGTGAGCGATCCGCTGCTGGGGTGGACGACCATCGACGGGCGCCAGTACTACGTGCGACAGTTCCGCAACATGAAGGGAACCATCGACCTGTCCTCGATCGACGCCCCCGCGCTCGTCGACTACGCGGGTGTCGTCGGCCGATTGCTGGCGAAAGGTCACGCCCGAACCAGCGGGGCCTCGATGATCGCCGGCTACGTGGGCACATCCGACGTCCTCGATGTGGCGCTTTCCAGATTCGCGCGGCTCTACGCCGATCAGACCGAGGCTGATCATGCGCTGCTACTGCAGGCGATCAAGAGCGGTCGCCTCGCAACCAGATGAAGGGGACACCTCCTTGCGGACGTATCCCCTTCACCCGAAACGAAGTCGCCTAGCCTGCGTACTTGGTGACCAGGTCACCGACGCGCGGCAACGCCTCGGCAACATTCTTCTTCGCCGAGCCACGAAGGCTCCCGTAGAACTTCTTCACCACGCTCTTGTCCGTCTCATCGATCCGCTCGTCCGTGACCGCCAGCAGCGCGTCCGATGCCAGATCCGAGTTAGCGACGAGATAGTCCGAGAACGACCCCACCGAAGCAGCATTGTACGACTGCCACAGCGGTTCCAACTTGTCCACGAACTCCGGCCACAGCTGTTCGACGGCCCGCTCGATGTACGACGGGCCGACCTTCTTGACCGCCCCGTAACCGGCCTTGACGGCCAAACCGCTCGCGCCCTTCTTGTCCGACACCTCCGCGTCGATCAAAGCCAAGACATCACGCAACAGAACATCACGCTTGGACTCGTCGAGCAACGATTCCTTCAGTGCAGCAACCACTTCGAAATTCCTCCCAGATCTTCACGTTCAGCGAACGACGTGGGAAAGAGTACCGCAGGATTGTTTCCCGGGCACTCCACAGGCTGTACTCCCGCTTCCCTACTCACTTCCAGGTCACTCCCTGGTCACTCCGCAGGCTGCGCTCCCGCTTCACAGGTCACACCGCTGGCTGCCCTCCCGCCCCCACGTCACTCCGCTGGCTGCGCACCCGCCACACGCTACCCTCCGCACTCGCCCCTCC
>JBBPZN010000049.1:0-64631 GCA_038198705.1 Mycobacteriales bacterium | reverse complement strand
GCCGCGGCGAGCGTCGGCCAGCTTGCTCTTGCGCACGCTTGGGGTACTTCGTTCGCCAGATACGGACGAACCGTCGGCCAGGTGTTGCTCACCGCCGAGGACATTGCCCGTCGCACGAATCATCGCAACGCCCAGCGCACCCTCGATCGGTTGCGTGTGCTCGGGGCAGTGGCCGTGATCAACGAGAACGACACGGTCGCGACCACGGAAATCCGATTCGGTGACAACGACCGTCTCGCCGCGCTCGTTGCGCACCTCGTCGGTGCCGACGCGCTGGTGCTGCTGTCCGACGTCGACGGTCTCTACGACGGCGACCCGCGCAAAGGTGACGCCACCCTGATCCGTGAGGTCGCGAGCCCGGAAGATCTCGATGGAGTCGTCGCCGGTTCCGGCGGCGCGCTCGGGACCGGCGGGATGGCATCCAAGCTGTCCGCTGCCCGATTGGCAGCCGATGCAGGCGTTCCAGTCCTCTTGGCCGCCGCCGCCGATGCAGCGGAAGCCTTGACGACGGCTGCGGTGGGCACAGCCTTCACCGCACGTCCCACTCGACTGTCCTCGCGCAAATTCTGGGTACGTCATGCTGCGGACGCCCGAGGCGAGCTATGCCTCGACGCAGGTGCCGTACACGCGGTCGCGACGAAGCGGCGGTCGCTACTGTCTGCGGGAATCACCGCCGTCAAGGGTCGGTTCTACGGTGGCGACGTCGTATCGCTGATCGGTCCGGATGGCGAACTCGTGGCCAGGGGAGTGGTGGCGTACGACGCGTCGGAGCTGACCGGAATGCTCGGTAGGTCCAGTTGCGATCTCACTCCCGAGCTACAGCGTCCCGTGGTGCATGCCGACGATCTGGTCCCGGTCTGATCATTCGTATGACGGCAGCGCGTCCACAAGTGCGGTGAGTGTCTCCGAGCAGCCGGCATCGCTTGTCAGAGTGGCGAATTCGTCGCCTCGGGTGATTCCGCGATTGACGATCACGATCGGAATCTTGGCCTTCGCCGCGCGTCGGACGAAGCGCAGACCCGACATGACCGTCAAAGAAGACCCGACAACCAGAAGTGCATCGGACTGCTCGACGAGGTCGAAAGCGTCGGCAACTCTTGGCTTGGGCACACTCTCCCCGAAGTAGACGATGTCCGGTTTGAGAATGCCGGAGCAGTACTCGCAGTCGACCATCCGGAAGTGTGCGGTGCTGGTGATGATCGCGTCGGCATCGGGGGCGATCTCGACGCCTCCGGCCGGCGCGACGCTGTCGAGGAATCCCGGGTTCTCGTGCTCGAGGCGTTGTCCCAGAGCGAAGCGGGAAACCAGTCGCTCGCAGTTCAGGCACCGTACTCGTGCGTAAACTCCGTGGAGGTCGATGACTCTTCGGCTACCTGCTTTGGTGTGCAGCATGTCTACGTTTTGGGTGATGATCCCGGAAACGATCCCTCGGCGCTCGAGCTGGGCCAGCGCGCGGTGTCCGTCGTTCGGTTTTGCCGCATCCATATGCCGCCAACCGACGTGGTTCCGTGCCCAGTAGTGGCGCCTGAACTCGTGATCGCCGGTGAACTGCTGATAGGTCATCGGGTTACGAGGTGGTGAGTCCGGCCCCCGGTAGTCCGGGATACCGGAGTCGGTGGACAGGCCGGCTCCGGAGACGACCGCGATGGATCTTCCCGACAACAGTGCGACCATCTGGTCGAGTCGGGTGGCTGCTTCGGCAGCTGAGCGAGCGGGGGCAGGCACGTCACCAGGGTAGCGCGCAGCCGGACACAGGGGATCGGTCTGCAGAACCAGCTCCGCCCCGCTCGACTGAAGTCGAGCGGGGCGGAGCTACTGGGAGTCCGTCTACCTGGACACCTCGTTTACGTGAGGATCTCGACTTACGCGGGGACGACTTACGCGGGGACCTCGACGAGCGGGTACACACCGTTCTCGTCATGGGTTTCGTTCCCCACTACGGGAGGGTTGAACACGCACAACATGCGCATCTGTGTACGCGGCTCGACGGTGTGCCGCTCGTTGCCGTTCAGCAGGTACATCGATCCTGCGCCGAGTTCGTAGGTTTCACCGGTTTCGCGATCGGTGAGAGTGCCTTCACCTTCGATGAGCCACACAGCCTCGACGTGATTGGCGTAGTGGAAGTTGTTCACGGTCCCGGCCTTGATGGTCGTTTCGTGGAACGAGAATCCGACCCTGTCACCGCCGAGGATGATGCGCTTACTGCGCCACTGTCCATCCTCGCTCTCGATGTCTCGATCGGTTCCGGTGATGTCCTGGGTGGTACGTACGATCATGCGGTGTAGCTCCCTTCAGCAAACATTCGACACGTGAGAAGTGTTCTACGAGCAGACTTTTGCTGTCGCAGCTTCGAGGATGTCGAGTCCGCGATCGAGCTCTTCGATCGTGGTGGTCAGCGGCGGAAGAAGTTTGACAACTTCGTCCTTCGGGCCTGCAGTCTCCACCAGCAGATGCTCTTCGTACGCGAGCTTGGCGACCTTGCCTGCTTGTTCTGCATCTTCGAACACGAGAGCCTGAACCATGCCGCGACCGCGCGTGGAAACGCCGTCGTACTTGGCGCACAGCTCGATGAAGCGATCACGGATGTGTTCGCCCTTCGCGAGGATCTCCTTCTCGAACTTGTCATCGGACCAGTAATGGTCGATGGCAACCTTCGAGGTCACGAACGCGGGATTGAATCCGCGGAAGGTGCCGTTGTGCTCGCCTGGGCCCCAGACGTCGAGTTCTGGCTTGAACAGTGTCAGCGCCATCGGCATGCCGTAGCCGCCGATCGACTTCGAGAGGGTGACGATGTCCGGCGTGATGCCAGAGTCCTCGAAGGAGAAGAACTGGCCCGTACGGCCACAACCCATCTGTACGTCGTCGACGATCAGCAAGATGTCGCGCCGCGAACAGAGGTCGGACAGTGCGCGCAGCCACTCGGGTCGCGCGACGTTGATGCCGCCTTCGCCCTGGATGGCTTCGACGATGACTGCTGCCGGACGGTTGAATCCACTGCCCGAGTCGTCGAGAACGCGCTCGAACCACTGGAAGTCCTCGTTGACTCCACCGAAGTAGTTGTCATACGGCATGGGGGTGCTGTGCACCAGCGGGATTCCGGCGCCGGCTCGCTTCATCGAGTTTCCGGTGACAGCGAGCGCACCGAGTGTCATGCCATGAAAAGCGTTGGTGAAGTTGATGATCGACTCGCGGCCGGTGACCTTGCGAGCCAACTTCAGTGCAGCTTCGACGGCATTCGTGCCGGTCGGGCCGGGGAACTGAACCTTGTAATCGAGGCCGCGCGGGTCGAGAATGTTCTTCTTGAACGTCTCGAGGAATTCGCGCTTGGCCACCGTGGCCATATCGAGGCCGTGCGTGATGCCGTCACTGGTGATGTAGTCGACCAGCGCATCCTGCATGATCTGATTGTTGTGGCCGTAGTTCAGTGCGCCTGCCCCGCCGAAGAAGTCGAGGTAGTCGCGCCCGTTCTCGTCGGTCAGCGTCGAATTCTTGGCAGTTTTGAACACTGCGGGCCACTGGCGGCTGTAGCTACGAACGCCGGACTCGATGGTTTCGAATACGTCCGGCTTTTCGGTGGTCACGGTCTTGTCTGTCATGTACTGCGTGTTCCTTTCGCTGGCGCGCACGTCGGCCGGCCCTACTGTGTAGAGCTCCTCTGCTTCGTGGCTATCAGGAAAATCGTCTGGCGCGAACAGATCTGTTTTTCCAATGTCGGTCCCTCGTGTTCGAGCAAGGGCCGTGAACAGTGCGATCGACGCTTCGTTGTCCGGGCTGATCGTTGTTTCCAGGTGTGTGATGCCCTGTGGGGTAAGGCGATCGAGAAGTTCGTTCAGCATCCGGCCGGCAAGGCCCTTACCCCGTTGATCAGCATCGACTGCGACCTGCCACACGAAAAATGTCGTGGGAGAATCCTGTCGGGTGTAACCGGTGACGAATCCCACAGCGCGAGAGTCGACGTCGGATACGACCGAGGTTGCTGCAAAGTCTCGACACCACAAAACGTACGAATAGCTCGAGTTGAGATCGAGCACCTTTGAATCTCTTGCGATTTCCCAGAGCCGGACTCCGTCGGAGATCTTTGGCTTACGAAACTTCACTGCGTCCGGCGCAGTGACTGTGGTTGCTCTCAGCTGTGCGGGTTTCATAGCAAAGGTAAACGTAACAAGCTGCCCTTGGCATTTCACGTGCCTGGCGAAATTGGTGTCGAAAACACCTGTCCTTTCGCAGGTGGCAGCGTGAATGTGATTCTGGTCATAAACTGGGCTTGTCTCCGTAACAACTGGTCGAAGAGGGTGCGATAACTCGGCCCTCTCCGTCGGATGCCAAGTGTGGTCTTACCGATATCAGGGGGCTACTTCGGAGTTGCCAGAGCGAACGGGAGGACCGCATCTGCACCTGCGCCGCGGAGGGCCGAGCCGGCGCAAGTGAAAGTCCAGCCCGTATCGGTAACCAGGTCCACCAGGAGGATCGGTCCGGAGACCCCGTTCAGGTCTGGAACGAGCCAGGAATCGACGAGGCCGGCCACACGGAATGCCGAATTTGCGGCCGTCACGCGCGGATGGTCCGGCCGGAGGGCAAGAGTGCCGAGATCGTCGAGCCGGCCGATACGTGCCAACTCGCCGGTGATCGAACGAACCAGCATCGGATGTGTCGACGATTCCAGCGCGATCACGGAGGTCGGTCTCTTTGCCCAGTCCCACGAGGCCAACACCGCGATGCATGCCTGTACGAGAGCGTCGGGGGCTGGACCGTCGGGTGCATCGAGTGCTGCTCGCAGACGCCCACCCCAACCCAGGTCGGTGAGGCGGCCCAGAACACGGCCACGCTCGGGGCCGTCGGTGATCTTGCCGGAGCGGGAGACTCCGAGTTTCTTCATTCCGCTGGGCCACTGCTTTCGCGGAGACAGGTCGAGTCCAGGGCGGTCTAGACGTTCACGCGCAGACTCGACGGCGGCAGCGTCCACCTGAGGTGAGTAAGCCTTTCCTGTGCAGTTGTCGCATCGGCCACACGGATTCGGCTCGGTGCCGAGCCCCGGATCATCCAACTGTCTCCGCAGAAATTCCATCCGACACCCATCGGTGCGCTGATAGTCGATCATCGCTTGCTGTTCCGCGTCCCTGGCTTGCTCGAGGCGTTCGTAACGCGGTGCATCGTAAGCCCACGACCGACCGGTCGAAATCCATCCGCCTTTGACGCGCTGAACCGCACCATCGACGTCGAGCACCTTGAGGACCATCTCGAGTCGACTCCGGTTGAGATCCACCAATGGCTCCAACGCGGGGGTCGACTGCGGCTTGACGGGGTCGAGAGCGTCGATGACCTGTCGAACGACGTGTTCTCGTGGGAAGGCCACGGACGCGAAATAGCTCCAGATCTGCTTGTCCTCGTGGCCTGGCAGGAGGATGACTTCGGCGCGGTCGGTGGCGCGACCCGCACGGCCGACCTGCTGGTAGTACGAAATGGGGGACGAAGGTGCGCCCATGTGGACGACGAATCCCAGATCCGGTTTGTCGAAGCCCATGCCCAGCGCGGATGTGGCTACGAGGGCCTTGACCTCATTGTTCAGCAGGTCCGATTCCAACGCTTCGCGTTCGGTGGGGTCGGTCTGGCCGGTGTACGCGGATACGGCGAAGCCCTGGTCCGACAACAGGCTCGCGAGGTCGCGCGCTGCAGACACTGTCAGCGCATAGATGATTCCGGACCCCGGGAGTTCTGCAAGATGAGCTGCGAGCCACGCGGCGCGCTCGGTGGTGTTCTCGATCTGGACCACCGACAGGTGGAGCGACTCGCGTTCGAGTCCGCCGCGGAGAACGAGGGTGTCCCCGCCACCGACACCGAGTTGCGCCGCGACATCGGCGACTACACGGTCATTTGCAGTGGCAGTGGTCGCCAAGACCGGAATCCCCTCGCGCAGTTCGGATATGAGCGTTCGAATGCGTCGGTAGTCAGGTCGGAAGTCATGTCCCCAGTCGGAAACGCAGTGTGCTTCGTCTACGACGACGAGGCCCGCGTCTGCTGCAAGTGAGGGCAGTACCTGGTCTCGGAAGTCCGGGTTGTTGAGCCGCTCCGGGCTGACGAGCAACACGTCGAGTCTGCCCGCAGCGACATCGGCGTGGACGTCCTCCCACTCGGTCATGTTCCCGGAGTTGATGGTTGCGGCCCGCACACCGGCGCGCTCGGCGGAAGCTACCTGGTTGCGCATCAGTGCCAACAACGGTGAGACGATGACGGTGGGTCCGAGTCCCTGAGCGCGGAGCAGCTTTGCGGCAATGAAGTAGACCGCCGACTTTCCCCAACCAGTGCGTTGCACCACCAGCGCGCGGCGGCGGTGAACAACGAGAGCCTCGATTGCCGTCCACTGATCCTCACGGAGACCGGCAGTGGGCCCGGCCAGCTCCCGAAGGAGCCGCTCCGCATCTGCGCGCAGGTCTACCGTCGACGGTTCGGTGGTGGTCATCTGTTCATCGTGCCGCACGTGTCCGACAGTTTCACAGCCCGCAGGGCGATGACGATTCGTCGAACACACGAGGAGGTGCCCTTGTTCGAAGAAGCCTGCCGTTCGATCCAGATGTGGACGACGACGCGGCCTAGATGTCTGCGCGCCTGCGAGGCCTCCGTATTTTTCTGCGTCTCGATAACTACCAGGAGTAGACGTGAGTGCTCCGACATGCCGTCAAGTGTGCGGCGAGGTGGCGATGTCCAGAAAGTCTCGGCGTGGGCCACGAAGAGGTTCACGCAGATCCCACACCGCGCACAGTTCCCGCGGCATCGTCACGGCGTCGATGTCGATGCGTGTCAATCGGCCGTCGCGAAGGTCGGCGGCGACCGCCAGCGAAGACAGGACCGTCGGTGCGTTCGCAGTCACCACCGCCGATTTGATCGCGGTGACCGAGTTGAGTTCGAGTAGCGGCAGAACCGTCGGATGCACGGTGCTCTCGTAGGTGGTGCGGGAACCGGATCCGAGTTCGCGTTGGACGAGTGCTGTCGCGGCCAATTCGTCGACGGTCACCGAGCCTCGTGACACCCACGGGTGCTGCGGTGGAACGACGACGACGAGTTCGTCGGTTGCCACGACGCGAATTCCGAGGCCGTCCGGGATTTCCGGTCCTTCGACGAATCCGATGTCGGCGCGACCCGCGAGGACATGGTGGGCAACCTCGGCTGAGTTCATCAACCGCATCTGCGTTCGTACGTCCGGAAACCGAGTTCGCATCAGGACGATCCAGCCCGGCAACAGATGCTCTGCGACCGTCATGCTCGCGGCCACGGTGAGGCTCGCATTTCCCTCCCGCAGGAGGGATTGGACACCCGTCGCGAACTTGTCGGCGGCGCCGAGAACGTTCCCTGCCCACTCGAGAACAGCGACACCTTCGGGAGTGAGCACCACGCCGCTGCTGGTGCGGTCGAACACGCGGAGACCGATGTCGCGCTCGGCTGCCCGGATTCGTGCGCTGACCGCTTGCTGGCTCAATCCGTGTTCCCGTCCGGCTGCGCTCATACTGCCCAGCCGTGCGACCGAGACCATCACGTCGAGCGCGGCAAGATCGGGGACCCGCGGAGACAGTGTCATGGTCGTGCTGCATCCGCGATGAGCGCGTCGATATCCGATCGCGATCCTGACGACGCTCCGGTGCCGCGACGTGTCGCGGCCAATGCCCCTGCCGCACAAGCCCATCGGACGGAGCCCTCGGAGCCCTCGGGGCCCTGCTGCCAGCGTGCAGCCAATGCTCCGGTGAAGGCATCTCCGGCACCGGTGGTGTCGATGGCGTCGACCCGTGGCGCTCGACCCTCGAACGTCGACGCAGGTCCGCGGTACCGAGCTCCAGCGGCGCCGAGCGTGGTGACGACGTGTGCAATGCGATCGAGGACACTTCCACCGACAGCGTCGGCTTCGGACTCGTTGACGACCAGGACGTCGACGACGTCGACGAGGGCCTCCGGCAGTGGTCGAACGGGGGAGGGGTTGAGCATGACCACGGTGCCGTGGGCTCGGGCGTGAACGGCGCCGGCGACGACCGTGTCGAGGGGAATTTCCAACTGACACAGCAGGATATCCGCGGCGGCAATGGTATCGAGTTCAGCATCGGTCAAGGTGGACATCGTGGCGTTGGCGCCCGGGACGACGACGATCGAGTTCTCCCCGTTCCGGTCGACGGTCACTGCCGCGATTCCGCTTGGACCATCGGTGCTTCGGAGTCCGGACACGTCGACACCGGCCTCGCTGACGCTTCGTTCGAGGTCGGCAGCGAATGCGTCGTCACCTACCGCCCCGAGGAATACTGTGTCGGCGCCTGCCCGTGCCGCCGCGATCGCCTGGTTCGCTCCCTTTCCTCCCTGTGCAGTGTCGAAGGAGTCACCCAGGACGGTTTCGCCGGGTTCGGGTAGGCGTCGAGTCGTTGTGGTCAGGTCCATGTTGATACTGCCCAGGACAACGATGCGCGGAGTCGTCATTCCACGACGATATGCGGCGTCCACGGTGGCCTACATGTGCGCATGGAATTGCGTGTTGCAGATTGTTGACAATCTGCAAATGCTCCACCACGATGGATCGCATGACCGCGCCGACACGCACGCACCTCAGCCCCGCACTCAAGCAGGCGACTCCGGTTGTTGTGGACCATGCACTGGGCAGCTGGATCTACGGCACCGACGGAAAGCGGTACCTGGATTTCACCACGGGCATCGGTGTGACCAGCACCGGGCATTGTCATCCGCGCGTCGTCGAAGCGGCACGTGATCAAGTAGGCAAGATCATCCACGCGCAATACACCACCGTCATGCACAAGCCGCTGCTCGAACTCACCGACAAACTCGGAGAGGTTCTGCCCGCCGGGCTCGACAGTGTCTTCTACGCCAATTCCGGTTCCGAGGCCGTCGAGGCCGCAATTCGATTGGCGCGCATGGCAACCGGTCGTCCGAACATCATCGCATTCCATGGCGGATTTCATGGGCGCACCGTTGCTGCGGCGTCGCTCACCACCGCCGGTACCAAGTTTCGGTCCGGATTCTCGCCGATCATGGGCGGAGTACACATTGCACCGTTTCCCTATGCCTTTCGCTACGGCTGGGACATGGACACCGCTATCGCTTTCGCACTGCAGGAACTCGACTACCTGCTCGCGACTATGTCGAGCCCGGCAGACACCGCTGGGTTCATCATCGAACCAGTGCTCGGCGACGGTGGCTACCTACCCACTCCACCCGCGTTCCTCGAGGGGCTGCGTCGACGCGCCGACGAGCACGGGATCGTCTTCATCGTCGACGAGGTACAGGCCGGTGTCGGACGGACCGGAAAGTTCTGGGGACACGAGCATTCGACTGCCACCCCCGACATCGTGATCACAGCCAAAGGCCTGGCCTCGGGATTCCCGATCTCGGCGATCGCAGCGTCGACCGACCTCATGTCCAAGGCGTGGCCGGGATCGCAGGGTGGTACCTACGGCGGAAACGCTGTCGCCGCTGCTGCCGCGGTGGCCACGCTCGACGTCGTCCGCGACGAAGGACTCGTCGAGAACGCGCGCCGACAGGGCGACGTGCTGCTCGACGGCCTGGTGGCACTCCAAGCGCAGTACTCGGCCATCGGCGACGCTCGCGGACTCGGTCTGATGCAGGCCCTCGAATTCGTCGACGAGAACGGCAAACCCGACGCCGCTGCTGCCGGCCGCGTCCAGCAGACCGCAATATCGGAAGGCCTGCTGTTGCTCACCTGCGGCGCATTCGGCAATGTCGTACGAGTCATTCCTGCACTTGTCGTCACCGATGACGAGGTGACCGAGGGGCTCGATGCCATCGCCCGAACGTTGAAGCGCGCATTGTGACGGTGATCAGCGGCGTCGGACCGGTCCTCGACGAACTGCGCAGGGCGGGCGTCGACGTCGATGTGACCTCGCGGCGCCTGGCCGAGTATTCGTACGACGCGTCGAACTATCGCGTGCCTCCGGTCGCCGTGGCGTTTCCTCGCAGTACCGCGGACGTGTGCGCAGTAGTGAAGTCGTGCGTGAAGGGCAACATACCGATCGTGAGCCGCGGCGGGGGAACATCGATGGCAGGCAACGCGATCGGCGAGGGTGTGATCCTAGACTTCTCGCGGCACATGAATACCGTGCTCTCGATCGACGTCGAATCGAAGTCGGCCGTGGTCGAGCCGGGGATGGTGCTCTCGGAACTCGCCGAGACCGTGTCGGGGGCGAGCGGCGGCGTCTTGACCTATGCGCCCGACCCATCGAGCAAATCACGAGCAACCGTCGGCGGTTCGATCGGCAACGATGCATGCGGCAATCATTCGGTGCGGTACGGCCGGACAGCAGACCACACGATCGCCCTCGACATCATCACTGTCGACGGAGTGGTGCTGCGAGCGACGCGTTCCGGCGTCACGGCGGTCGATCCTCACGATGCTGTCGCCGTCGCCGCAGCAGCCCGAATTACCTCCGAACTCCATACTCTGGTGTCGGAAAATCTGGCCGAATTTCGACTCGAACTCGGTCGGATCCCGCGCCAGGTTTCGGGGTTCCACTTGTCGACGTTGTTGCCGGAGAACGGCTTCGACGTGGCACGTGCACTCGTCGGCAGCGAAGGTGCATGCGCGATCGTCGTCGCCGCGACCGTCGCGCTCGTTCCTGTCCCGCCTGCTGCGCTGCTGTTGAGTTTGGGATACGCCGATGTCGTCGAAGCAGCAGAGGACGTCATGACGATCCTCGAATTCTCGCCGGCGGCGGTCGAAGGGATCGACGCGAAGATCGTCGAGACGATGCAGCACCGAAGGGGAGCGGACTCGGTCCGAGGCTTACCTTCGGGAAACGCCTGGCTCTACGTCGATCTCGATGGTGAGAACGTCGCCGAAGTCGAGGACAAGGCTGGGCGATTGCTCGAGCGCTTACGTGAGCTCGGCAGGTTGAAGGACGGGCGCATCGTCGCAGACCTCGCGGAACGAAAATCGCTGTGGCGTGTGCGGGAGGATGGTGCTGGATTGTCGGCGCGTCTTGCCGGCGGTGGTGAATCCTGGCCCGGCTGGGAGGATTCCGCGGTTGCACCAGAGAATTTGGCCGCGTACCTCGCAGACTTCCGTGACCTTCTTGCTGCGCATTCGCTCACCGGCGTGATGTATGGACATTTCGGTGCCGGATGCATGCACGTTCGTATCACTTTCGACCAACGCAGTGACGCCGGAAGAGCAGTGATGGCGACCTTCCTACGTGAAGCTGCTGAACTGGTAGTCCGGCACGGCGGTTCGTTGTCGGGTGAACACGGAGACGGTCGGGCACGGTCGGAACTGCTGCCGATCATGTACTCGACCTCGATGCTCGACGCGTTCGTGCGATTCAAACGCATCTGGGATCCTGCGGGCGTCCTGAATCCGGGCAGCATCGTCGACCCGATGCCGATGATGAACGACCTTGCATTGCAGGGAGTTCCGAATCGTGAATGGAAGACGACCTTCGAGCTGCATCAGATCGGAACGAAGCCGGACTTGGATCCGTTCGTGCACGCCACCCAGGCATGCGTCGGCGTCGGGCGCTGCCGATCCACCTCCGGTGGCGTCATGTGCCCGAGCTATCGAGCGAGCGGGGACGAGAAGGATTCGACCCGTGGGCGTGCCCGCGTCCTTCAGGACATGGTTCGCAGTAGCGCGACGGTCGCGGCAGGGTGGGCTTCGAAAGATGTCAAGGAATCGCTCGACCTGTGTCTGTCCTGCAAGGCCTGTTCAACCGACTGCCCCGTCGGGGTGGACATGGCGACCTACAAGTCGGAGTTTCTCGATCATCACTATGCGGGGAAGTTGCGCCCGATGGCGCACTACTCGCTGGGCTGGTTGCCACGCTGGTTGAAAGTGACGTCGATCCTGGCACCGGTACTCAACCGCGCACTGACTCCGCGAACCGGCATCATCGCTGCCAGAATCGGCGGTCTCACGACCAAGCGATCGCTCCCGGGGTTCGCCTCGCGACGGGAACTACGCACGCAGACAGCGGGATCCGTACCCGGAGGTGATGTCGTATTACTCGTCGACTCCTTCACCAAGGGGTTTCGGCCGGACATCGTCGGGGCTGCGGTTCGCGTTCTCGCCGAGGGCAACCGGACAGCGGAGTGCAGGACCGACGTGTGCTGCGGGTTGACGTGGATTTCGACGGGGCAGTTGGCAACTGCCAAGAAGCAGTTGAGCAGAACCGTTGCCGCACTGGACGATGGAACCGATCGGCCGATCGTCGTCACCGAACCGAGCTGTGCGGCAACACTTCGCAAGGATATGCCCGAACTGGTAGGCACCGAGGCGGCTCGACGGGTCGCCGCACGGGTGCAGAGTTTCGCCGGCGCGGTGATCGAGCTGGCCGCCGCGGGGTGGAGTCCGTCGGCCGACATTCCCGAAGAGGTCACCGTGCAGACCCACTGCCACGAATACACAGTGTTCGGCGAAGCCACACAGCGCAAGGCGCTTGCTGCCGTGGGGATCGGCGGAGTCGACGAAGCGACCGGCTGCTGCGGGGTGGCAGGCAACTTCGGCTTCGAACCGGATCACTACGACATGAGCATGAAAGTCGCCGAACAGGCCCTGGCACCAGCGGTACGACGCGCTGATCCGACCAGGCCGATCCTGACCGACGGCTTCAGCTGTCACATGCAGGTGCGCCAACTGACCGGCAATCAGAGCGCGTCGGCCTCGATGCACCTCGCGCAACTCCTCGATCCCGCACCTTCGACGCGTTCGATCCAGACCCCCAGGAAGGGGCATCAGCCATGACGTCCATGACGCGCCCGGCCATCACCTCGCCGACCCAGCTGTTCATCGGCGGGACCTGGCGGACAGCGAACAGCGGGAAAAAGTTCGATGTCGTGGATCCCGCAACCGGTGAGGTGATCGCCGCCGTCGACGATGCCGACATCAGCGATGCCGAGGCTGCGATGTCGGCCGCCGTTGCAGCGCAGGAATCCTGGGCGCAGACTCCGCCGCGCACGCGAAGCGAGATTCTTTCTCGTGCATTCCACTTGATCATCGCCAGAACCGAGGAATTGGCCGCCATCATTACCGCCGAGATGGGCAAGCCGCTCGCCGATGCCCGGGGTGAAGTCGCTTACGGTGCAGAGTTCTTTCGATGGTTTTCCGAAGAGGCGGTCCGCATCTCGGGCGACCACACGCTGACCGGCGACGGGAAGAACCGCATCATCGTCACCAGAGCCCCGGTCGGTCCTAGCATTCTGGTGACGCCGTGGAACTTTCCGCTGGCCATGGGCACCCGAAAGATCGGCCCCGCGCTTGCCGCCGGATGCACGGTGGTGTTCAAGCCGGCCGAACAGACTCCGCTGACAGCGCTCGCACTCGCCGGGATCCTCCTCGAAGCAGGAGTTCCCGACGGCGTCGTCAACGTGGTCCCGACGACCGACGCCGCAGGAGTCGTCGGATCGTGGATGGCCAGCGGTTCGGCGCGGAAGATCAGCTTCACCGGCTCCACCGCCGTCGGTAAGATTTTGCTGGCGCAGGCAGCTCCGACCGTGATGCGGACGTCGATGGAACTCGGCGGACACGCTCCGTTCATCGTCGCCGAGGACGCAGACCTCGACAAGGCCGTCGACGGGGCGATGGTGGCCAAGATGCGCAACATGGGCGAGGCCTGCACGGCAGCCAACAGGTTCTTCGTCCACCGCTCGCTCGCCAAGGATTTCGCTGCCAAGCTCGCTGCTCGCATGGGTGCCTTGACGGTCGGTGCCGGCAACCGGGCGGGTGTGGAAGTGGGGCCGCTCATCGATCGCAGCGGCCGCGCCAAGGTGCAACGACTTGTCGACGATGCGCTCGCGCGCGGTGCTCGGGCGGTAGTGGGTGGGCAGGAAGATTCTGGGCCAGGCTATTTCTACCCTCCGACGGTGCTCGACGATGTCGACTCCCAGTCCGATCTCATGTCGACCGAGATTTTCGGACCCGTTGCCGCGATCGTTCCGTACGACACCGAGGACGAAGTGATCGCGCTCGCCAACGACACCGAATGGGGGCTTGTGGGTTACGTTTTCACGCAGGACATCGATCGCGCATTGCGTATGGGGGAGCGGCTCGAAGTGGGGATGGTAGGCATCAACACCGGTCTCGTATCGAATCCTGCGGCCCCGTTCGGTGGCGTCAAGCAGTCCGGGCTCGGCCGCGAAGGCGGCAAAGTCGGTATCGACGAGTTCTTGGAATACAAATACTTTGCAATCCCGAGGTCCTAGCAGGAGGTTTCACTGATGTCAGGTTCCCGAAGACTGACCCCGATCGACGCCCGTAATACGTCGATGGTGATAGCCGATCAGATTCGCGATCGCATCATCGACGGATCCTACACCCCGGGCGAGCAGATCAACGAAGCCAATGTTGCTGCCGAACTGGGGATTTCACGTGGGCCGGTTCGCGAAGCACTCCAACGCCTGAATCAGGAAGGCTTGTTGATCAGCTACCGAAATCGAGGTGTGTTCGTCGTCGACCTCAGCGTCGACGACGTCGCCGAGATATACGAGGCGCGCGCGGCAATCGAGGTCGGTGCGGCATGGACGCTCGTCCACGGAGAGATCACCGTCCTGAAGGCGACGGCGGCGGAGCTGTCGGCAATCGTCGACCAGATGCAGCCGTTCATCGACTCAGCGGATTGGTTCGGACTGGCCGAGCGGGACCTTGCGTTCCACACCGCGATGGTGGCGGCGACGTCGAACAGTCGAATGTCGAGGATGTACGCCACTTTGGCAGCGGAGGCACGCATCTGTATGACCAACCTGGAGACGGCCTATTTTCGGCCCGAGGCGTTGGTCGAGGAGCATGAATTGTTGGTGGACCTACTCCTGGGTTCGGATTGGGCTGCCCTCGAAGCAGGTCTACACGAGCACATGGACACTGCGATTCAGGACCTGAGTCGGTCCATGCAGGCAGAGGCGGCCACTGATGGGCTCGGCGGACGCGTCGGCGCCGCGGCCGACTGAACGTGCGCGGGGTGGATTGCGTGCGACTGATCGAAACGAAGAAGTAACACGAGTTCTCTTGCAGCACCAGGACTCGTCCGCATAGCCTGATTGTCAACAATCTGCAAAATGCACGGAAGGCTTCGAGCCTCCCGAGTCACCCCGAAAGGGGGTACGAGTGAACGAGTCCGGGCACCCAGTCGAACCGAGCAATGCAGTCGAACCAAGCAATGCAGTCGAACCGACAGTCGCATTCACCAGCGCTGTCGGGCCACGCCATGCCCCCGGGCTGGCGGAGTATGCAGATCTTCCCAACAGCACGCCTATCACGTTCACCGAAGACGAATACTCCCATCGCCTGGCCACGGTGCGAGAGCGCATGTCCCGGCAGCACCTCACGGCGCTGATAGTCACGGACCCGTCCAATCTCTACTACCTGTTGGGTTACAACGCGCTCTCCTTCTACACACCGCAAGTCCTGTACGTGCCGCTCGAGGGAAACCTGTACTTCTTCGCCAGGGAGATGGATGCCAACGGCGCATTTCGTACCTCCTGGCTTCCTCGGGAGCAGACGTTCGGGTACCCGGAAACATTCGTGCAGCGCAAGGAAACACACCCGTTCGTGTGGGTGGCACAGAAATTGCGCGAACTGGGAGTGGTCAACAACTTCTCCCACGGTCTGGTGGGCCTGGAGATGGATTCCTATTACTTCAGCCCCAAAGCCTTCGAAGCCTTGGTGAAGTCTCTCCCCGAGTACCAGTTCACCGATTCGTTCGAGTTGATCAATTGGGTTCGCGTCGTCAAAAGCCCGGCCGAGATCGACCTCATGCGGGGTGCCGCGCAGGTGTGCACATCGGCGATGGGGGCGGCCTTCGATGCGGTCGGCGTCGGGCTGCGGCAGTGCGACGCGGCGGCGGCGATCATGAATGCCCAGATCAAGGGCACAGTCGACTTCGGCGGCGACCATCCGGCGATCGTGCCGATGCTTCCGACCGGTGCAGGGGCGGATACTCCTCACCTCACCTGGTCGGATCAGGTGTTCGTCGAAGGCGAGACCACGGTGGTCGAACTTGCCGGTGTGTTCCGGCGCTACCACATCCCGATGGCTCGAACGATTGTTCTGGGCAAGCCCAGCAAGCGGCTGGACTACCTGGCTCGCGCCACCGGCGAGGCGCTGAACGAGGTCCTCGACATCGTTCGACCTGGAGTCACCACTACCGAACTCGCTCAGGTTTGGAACATCAGTCTTGCCAAGCATGGGCTGCACAAGCCGTCGCGCATCGGGTACTCGATCGGCATCGCCTACGCGCCCGACTGGGGCGAGCGGACAGTGAGCATCCGAACCGACGACGACACGGTCCTGACCGAGAACATGACGTTCCACGTCATCGGAGGAATGTGGATGGACGACTACGGATACGAGGTATCCGAGGCCATTCGCGTGACCGAACGCGGCGTGGAGACATTCACCGATTACCCGCGGCAACTACTGACGAAGGAGTGAGACATGATCGCCACCACTATTCCGTGGTCCCTGCGCACCGACAAGCTGGTGGGATCGGTGATCGACTCGTCGACATCGCTTCTCGCTGCTCAAAAGCACGACATCGTCCGGTTTGCGATGGGTTCTCCTGCCGCGGAAACCGTTCCAGCCGAACTATTTTCGGAGATCGCCGCCACCATTCTCACGGCCGACGCCATGGACTACGCGGCGACCGAGGGCGACCCTGGCCTGCTCGACGCGCTCCTGGGATATCTCGATTCGGTCGGTGAACCGTCGTCCGCCGAACGCATCGTCATCACTTCCGGTGGTATGCAGGGCCTCGATCTAGCGTGCAAGTTGTTCGTCGATCCCGGTGACCTCGTGATCGTCGAAAGTCCCACGTACACCAACGGGACCGCCACCGTCCTGAGCTACGGGGGCGACGTGCTCGAAGCGCCGATGGATGCCGACGGGCTCGTGGTGGAGGCGCTGCCTGATCTGGTCGAGGCCGCAGGCCGGTTGCCCAAGATGATCTACGTCATCCCGAACTTTCAAAACCCCTCGGGCACAACGATGTCACTGGCGCGACGGAAGCTGCTGCTGGAATTGGCACACCGGTGGGGTTCGGTGATTCTCGACGACGATCCCTACGGGCTGCTCCGATTCGAGGGTGACCACATCCCGAGCTTCCAGTCCCTGAGCCCTAACGATCCACTCCTTTTCTCGGTGCGGACCTTTTCCAAGATGATCGCCCCCGGGCTTCGCGTCGGTTGGGTCGACGCGGCACCCGAGGCGCGGCAATTGTTGATCAACGCCAAGCAGGCGATGGACACGTGCACCAACCTTCCGGGGCAACGAATGATCGCCGAATTCATCCGACGTGGACACCTCGCGACGCACCTGCGCTCGTTGAGTGCGGTGTATCGCCCACGCAAAATCGCTATGCAACGCAGTCTCGACAAGTATTTCGGCGATCGGATCTCGAGTACCGACCCGGAAGGCGGCTTCTTTCTCTGGGCGACACTGAAAGGCGATGCCGCCGCGCTGTCCACGCAGACGCTGTTCGAAGTCGCTCTCGCCGAGGGCGTTGCCTACATACCCGGCCCGGCGTTGTCGGTCGGCGGCAAATTCGACGATTCCCTGCGTCTGTGTTTTGCATCCTCCTCGCCCGAGCGTATCGACGAGGGCGTCAAGCGACTGGCCGCGGCTGTGGACAAGTCCCTGTCGCTTCTATGTCTCGAATACACGCGACGGAACGCACATGCCATTCGACGAAATGCCGATTCCACTCGATGAGGGGCAGACCGAACCGTCAAGCCGAACTGGAGGCTCGGGTACTGGCTGCGATCGACGAACGTGAGCTGGTGGAGCTGGCGTCGGCGCTGATCGATGCGGGGGGAGAAAACCCCGGTGGTACCGAGGAGTCCGTAGCCAGGGTGCTCGCCGACACCTGCCGTGAGCTCGGATTCGACATCGAGATCGACGACGTCGCACCGGGACGGCCGAACGTGGTGGTGTCGATAGGTGGAACCGAAGAACCTGGTGTGTTGTTTCTCGGGCACTCCGATGTCGTACCGGCGGGAGGCGGATGGTCGAGAGATCCCTTCGCCGCCACAGTGCGCGATGGGCGCCTGTACGGACGGGGCGCATGCGATATGAAGGGTGGATTGGCGGCCGTCGTCGTCGCTATGTCCGCCCTGAAGCGTTGCGGTGCAGTAGGTTCAGCGCCCGTGTCGTTGGCTTGTCTGGTCGACGAGGAAGATACCGGACTGGGAATTCGATCTTTTGTGCGAAAAGCCATGCGCCGTAGCTATTCTCGGTGTATCGTCGCCGAACCAACTGATCTGATGACCATCGTCGGGTGTCGGGGCGCGGCGAATCTCGAGATTACCGTGCGGGGTCGTTCGGCTCATGCGGGGCGACCGTCCAACGGGCGTAACGCAATCTCGGCGGCTGCGCGGATCATCGTGGTGATCGATTCGATGGGCGAGGAATTACGAGATACCGCCCATCCGGTGCTCGGAGCGGCAACGTTCAATGTCGGAACCGTCTCCGGTGGAACTGGGACGTCGATGGTTGCCGACTGTGCCGTTATCACGGTGGACCGGCGGTTGCTGCCAGGAGAAGACGCCCATGTCGTGGCGACGCAGTTGCAGCGACGCATTCTCGCTGCCGGGATCATCGGCGACGGGATCGAGGTGACAGTGAACGTCTCGATGGAGATGCCAGGCTTTTTGACCAGTAACGACTCCGAAATCGCACAAGCGGCGGTGGCTGCGGTGGCGGACTCTGCCGGACCTCACGGCACCGATATCTGGACTGCGTCGTGCGATGGCGGTTTCATTGTGCGAGACATGGGTATTCCCGCCATCGTGCTGGGTCCGGGTGAGATCGAAATGCAGGCTCACCAGCCCGACGAGTCCGTGTCGGTGCGCCAATTGTGTGACAGCGCAGCGGCGTATGCACTGATTGCCTTCAGAAGCGCGCCTTTGCCAGGTGTTTTGGCAACAACCTAGGGGTTGCGTGAAACCGAGAGATATGCGGAAGTAACGTGAGCCGCTGCACAGGACCAACCCGACGCTCCATTTTCTTCACACAGCGAGAGGTACTGGACAGTGACACAGTCACCCAAAAGCCCGAAAGTCGACGCAGCCGGTCACCCGACCATTGGGTATCCGCCGAACACGGACGAACTGACCCCAAAAGAAACCAAGACTCTCCACCTCGCTATCGGTGGTTCCGCCTTGGGCAACGCCGTCGAGTGGTTCGACTATGCCGTGTACGGCTACCTGGCGGTGTACATCGCTGCGAACTTCTTTCCATCCGAGGATGGGGGAGCGAGCCTACTCTCGACATTCGCAGTCCTGGCGGCATCGTTCATCATTCGGCCGATCGGCGGGATCGTCCTCGGCCCTCTCGGTGACCGAATCGGTCGCCAAAAGGTGCTCGTCCTTACCGTGACGATGATGTCCCTGGCAACCGCGGCGATCGGCATCCTGCCTACCTTCGACAGCATCGGCATCTTCGCACCGATTCTCTTGTTGGTATGCCGCTTGGTACAGGGATTCTCGACCGGCGGTGAATACGGCGGCGCAGCTGTCTTCATGGCGGAGTATGCGCCCGACAAGCGCCGAGGTTTCTTCGGTTCGTTCCTCGAATTCGGGACGCTGGCAGGCACCGTCGCAGGCGCGACCCTGTGCACCTTGCTGAACCTCGGCCTCGGTGACGACACCATGGAGGCGTGGGGTTGGCGGATCCCGTTCTTGTTGACCCTTCCTCTCGGCATGGTCGCGCTGTGGTTGCGTACTCGCCTCGAAGATTCACCGGTATTCGCCGAGGCCAAGGCCGAGGGCGAGACCATTTCGGAAGGCTCCTCGGGGGGAGCCATTGCCTCGCTCAAGTCCACGATGACCTACTGGCAGCGGATTCTCATCCTGATGGGATTCGTGCTGCTCCTCAATATTGCGTACTACACGGTGCTCACCTTCTTGCCGTCCTACCTCAGTGACACGTTGGGGCACAGCACTACACAGTCGAACTTCACGCTTGTCGCCATCATGCTTTTCTTGATGACCATCATCAATCCGATCGGTGCCTTGTCCGACCGGATCGGTCGAAAGCCGCTGTTGCTCACTGCTTGTGCGGGCTACTTCTTGTTCAGTGTTCCGCTGTTTCTGCTCATCATCAATAGCGGTATCGTCGGCCAGACCGTCGGTCTGCTGGGGCTCGGAATCCTTCTCGTCATCATGCTGTCGTGCGTATCCTCTACGCTTCCGGCGCTGTTTCCGACACAGGTTCGCTACGGCGCCTTTGCAATCGGCTACAACGTGTCCACTTCACTCTTCGGTGGTACGGCTCCGCTTATTCTGACATTTCTGATCGATCGGACCGGATCGAATCTGATCCCAGGTTGGTACATGATGCTGGCCGCGGCTATTGCATTCGTACCGATTCTTCTGATGCCGGAGACGGCCGGGCGTTCACTTCGCGGGAATCAGCGTCCCGGTGACAACGACGCCGAGCTGGCCGCTCAGGGCATCGAACTGGTTGGATACAAATCGAAATGACAACCCGGCCCGTCGTCGTGATACTTCACGCCGACAATGTCCCCGAAGGCCTCGAGTCAGTGGCCGAAGTGGCCGACGTGCGCTATGCGACGGTGGATACCCTCGGTGACGCGGTCACGGGAGCGGACGTGCTGTTGCTGTGGGATTTTTTCTCGCCTGCCGTTCGGCAAGTGTGGGATCGGTTCGACAAGTTGAAGTGGATTCACATTGCCGCTGCAGGCGTCGATTCCCTGATGTTCGACGATCTCGTGGCTTCGGATGTGGTGGTGACCAACTCGCGAGGAGTATTCGATCGACCGATAGCGGAGTTCGTGCTCGCCCACATTCTCGGTTTTGCCAAGCATTCGTCCGAATCAGCCGAGCTGCAGCGACAGCGAGTCTGGAAGCATCGTGAGACCGAGCGCATCGACACCGCACACGCGATGATCGTCGGCACCGGTGCAATCGGGCGCGAGATTGCTCGGTTGTTGTCGGCGGTAGGTATGACGGTGTCGGGCGTGGGAAGAACAGCACGCGTAGGAGATGCCGATTTCGGTGTCGTTCATGCCAGTTCCGACCTCGCCGAAGTCGTGCACGACGTCGACTATCTTGTTCTGGTTGCCCCGCTGACCGAGGCAACCAGAGGACTTGTCGACGCGAGCGTACTGGCTGCAGCGAAGCCGGGTGTGCGTGTCATCAACGTCGGTAGGGGCGAACTGCTCGACACCGATGCGCTGGTGAACTACATGCGAAGCGGACATGTGGCCGGTGCAGCGCTCGACGTCTTCGACCGCGAACCGCTCTCGGGGGACGATCCGCTGTGGACCACCGCGAACCTCGTCGTGACCCCGCATATGAGCGGTGACGCCACGGGGTGGCGGAGGCAGTTGGCCGAAGTTTTCGTGTCCAACTTCCACCGGTATGCGCACGCGGAGGAACTTCGGAACGTCGTCGACAAGAAGTTGGGGTTCGTTCCCTAGCCTCGGGCCTGAAAATCCTCAGCGTCGGGCTGAGGATCTTCGCTTCACGGGGCACCTCGTCTTGCTGGAAGAAGCCGCTGGCTACTGTGTAGGGCATGACGGTCACACCTGTTTCGGCGAACGCGACCATCGGTGAACTCGATACGCGCGAACAGGTCCACGCCGCGGCCCGACGCGCACGCGTGGCATCGAAGATATTGGCGCTGATGACGTCCGCAGCCAAGGACGCTGCGCTGCATGCTGCAGCGGATGCCCTGCTAGCGGCAGTTCCCGAGGTGCTGGCCGCGAACACTGCCGATGTCGACGCCGCGCGCGCCGCTGGTACTGACGAAGGGCTGCTCGACCGACTTCGACTCACCGACGCACGTATCGACGGCATTGCTGCAGGCCTGCGGAAGGTCGCGGGGCTGCCGGATCCTATCGGCGGCGTCGTACGTGGTTCGACGTTGCCCAATGGCCTGGAAATTCGCCAGGTACGGGTGCCCCTCGGTGTCGTCGGCATGGTCTACGAGGCCCGACCCAACGTCACGGTCGACGCATTCGGACTTGCCTTCAAATCAGGAAATGCGGCGCTGCTGCGGGGATCTTCGTCCGCTGCCCGTTCCAATGCCGCACTGGTCCAGGTGCTGCAGAATTCGCTGGCAGCTAGCGCTCTCCCTGTCGACGCAGTGCAACTGCTTCCGAGCGCGGATCGGTCCTCCGTCACGCATTTGATCCAGGCACGAGGGCTGGTCGACGTCGTGATCCCGCGCGGCGGCGCGGGTCTGATCGCGGCAGTCGTGCGAGATGCAACGGTGCCGACGATCGAGACCGGAGTGGGTAACTGCCACATCTATATCCACTCCGCGGCCGACCTTCTCATGGCCGAGAAGATCGTTCTCAATTCGAAAACTCGACGCGTCAGCGTCTGCAATACAGCAGAGACCGTCCTGGTCGATGCAGCAATCGCCGAGACTGCCGTCCCGCAGCTCCTACAGGCTTTACAGAGCCATAGCGTCGTCGTGCACGGAGACCTGCCAGGACTCGTGCCCGCCACCGAACAGGACTGGGCCGAGGAGTATTTGTCCCTCGACGTTGCTCTCAAGGTCGTCGACGGTATCGACGAGGCCATTGCGCACATCGACGCATACGGCACCGGACACACCGAAGCAATCGTCACCGCAGACCTCCGCGCGGCCCGCGAGTTCACCACCCGGGTCGACGCCGCGGCCGTGATGGTCAATGCATCGACAGCATTCACCGACGGCGAGCAGTTCGGGTTCGGCGCAGAAATCGGAATCTCGACGCAGAAACTGCACGCTCGCGGGCCCATGGGCCTGCCGGAACTGACCTCCACCAAATGGACCGTCTGGGGCGAAGGGCACACCCGCGCGGTCTGAGAAAAAGCATAAGGAGCAGACGTGGATCGAGCACTACCGACGTCGCCGCCGCTGTTCGCAAGCGTCGACGACGTCGTCACCCGGCTCGGCGAGACCGGCTACCTGGCGAACAAAGCCACGGCAACCTCGGTGTTCCTTGCCGACCGACTGAACAAGCCACTTCTGATCGAAGGCCCGGCAGGGGTCGGGAAAACCGAACTTGCCCGTGCCGTCGCTCAGTCGACGGGCGCCGAACTGGTTCGGCTGCAGTGCTACGAAGGCGTCGACGAGGCCCGAGCGCTGTACGAGTGGAATCACGCCAAGCAGATATTGCGCATTCAGTCGAGCTCGGCAGGCCATCAGGATTGGGACGAGACGAAGCTGGACGTCTTTTCCGAAGAGTTCCTGCTTGCCCGGCCATTGCTGCAGGCCATTCGACGCGAGGATCCGACCGTTCTGCTGATCGACGAGACAGACAAGGCCGACGTCGAGATCGAGGGTTTGCTGCTCGAGGTACTCAGCGATTTCGCTGTGACCATTCCCGAATTGGGGACCATCACCGCAACGCGGAAGCCGTTCGTCATCCTGACATCGAACGCAACCCGTGAGTTGTCGGAAGCGCTCAAGCGGCGCTGCTTGTATTTGCATCTCGACTTCCCGGACGCCGATCTGGAACTGCGTATCCTCGCCAGTCGAGTGCCGGAGCTTCCGGAAGCGATTGCCGAACAGATGGTGCGCACAATCGGAGTGTTGCGTGCGATGCAACTCAAAAAGCTTCCATCGGTGGCAGAAACCATCGATTGGGGTCGCACGGTCCTCGCGCTCGGTATGGACACCCTGGACGACGACGCGGTTCGAGCCACCCTCGGCGTCGTCCTCAAACACCAATCCGACCAGATCAAAGCTGCGGCCGACCTTCGGCTGAACTGACATGCAGTCACCTCCGCACGGTATGCCCGGTCACCTCGTGGATTTCGTCACCGCGTTGCGTAAACGCGGGATCGCGGTCGGGCCGTCCGAAACCATCGACGCAGGTCGAGTGCTCTCGGTGCTCGATATGCTGGACCGCGAAGCGCTTCGCGAGGGTCTTGCATGCTCGCTCCTTCGTCGGCCCACACATCGTGACACGTTCGACGCTCTCTTCGATCTGTGGTTTCCAGCGGCGTCAGGACAACGGGACTCGGGGAGGATCGACACTGCCCTTCCGCGCACGGCCGACGGCGAGGTCGACATCGCTGCGCTGCGCGAACTCATCACCGAGCTGCTCGTCGACGGCAGTCCCGATGCAGTGAGGCTCACCGAAATGCTGGCCGCCCAGATGGTCGAGGAGCTCGGGCAGTACACCTCGACGAACGGTCCGTCGTTCTCTGCGTACCAAGCGCTACGCGACGTCGCGCCCGATACGTTGCTGAACAAAATTCTCGAGGGTCTTCTCGGCAATGCAGAAACCGGTTCGGAGCGGTCCTCGTCGCCGTACGAGGACGAGGTCGCCAAGCGCACGGCTGCCGCGCGTATCGCCGACCTTCGCAAGATGATCGACAACGAGACCCGGCGTCGCGCAGCGGAGCAACTCGGACGTGAGCGAGTGGCAAGTTACGGCGTTCCCAAGTTGGCCGAGGAGGTCGACTTTCTTCGCGCGTCCGATACCGAAATGCTGGCATTGAGACGCAGCGTCACACCGCTTGCCAGGCTTCTGGCCAGCAGACTCGCGGTGCGACGCAACCGAAGTCGCGCCGGCACGATCGACTTGCGTCGGACCCTGCGCAAATCCATGTCCACCGGCGGCGTACCGATCGATCTCGTCCAGCGCAAGCCCCGTCGCGCGAGGCCCGAACTGGTGGTGATGTGCGATGTGTCGGGCTCGGTTGCCGGCTTCAGCCATTTCACGTTGCTGTTGGTTCATGCTCTCCGCGAGCAATTTTCGAAGGTCCGAATCTTCGCTTTCATCGACTCGACCGACGAGGTGACGCAGTTCTTCGATTCCAGTGCCGATCTCGGCGCTGCGATGTCGCGGATCATCCGCGAGTCCGATTTGATCACCTTCGACGGGCACTCGAACTACGGAAATGCGTTCCAGACCTTCGACGACAGATTCGCCCAATCCGTCACCTCCAGAACCTCGGTGCTGATACTGGGCGATGCCCGGACCAACTACCGCGATCCGAAGGTCGCCGCCCTGGCGCACACGGTGTCGGTCGCCAAGCATGCCTATTGGCTCAACCCGGAGCCGATCGGACAATGGGGGTCCGGCGATTCTGCTGCCGATGTTTATCGCGAGGTCATCAACATGTACGAGTGCCGCTCGGCGCAGCAGCTGGCCGACATCGTGTCGAGACTGCTGCCGGTGTGATCTTCGAGCCCACCGGGACCTCCGGACGGTGTCTGGCCGAAGACGCGTTGCCGGGGCGAAGTAAGCTCGACAATCGTGCAGCAACCATCTCCGGCCGTAGCCTCCGAATCGGCCACGCGCCGAAAGCTGGGCGTGATGGGTGGAACCTTCGATCCGATCCACCACGGGCACCTCGTGGCGGCAAGCGAAGTTGCCAATACGTTCGATCTGGACGAGGTCATCTTCGTTCCGACCGGTGTGCCGTGGCAGAAGGAAGGCAAGACTGTCAGCCCGGCCGAGGACCGGTACCTGATGACGGTGATCGCGACCGCCTCCAACCCGCGGTTTTCGGTCAGCCGAGTCGACGTCGATCGCGAGAAGCTCACCTACACCGTCGACACACTGCGTGACCTTCGCGCGCAGCACCCCACCGCGGAGCTGTACTTCATCACCGGAGCCGACGCGTTGGAGAGTATCCTCACCTGGCAGAACTGGGAGGAACTCTTCGAACTGGCGAAATTCGTCGGCGTATCGCGACCGGGGTTCGAATTGGGTGTCGAGCACCTGGCGGATCACCTGCAAGACTTGTCACCGGACGCGCTTACGCTCATCGAGATCCCTGCACTGGCCATCTCCTCTACCGAATGCAGGCTCCGAGCCAGCGAGAATCGCCCGGTCTGGTACCTCGTACCCGACGGCGTGGTGCAGTACATCTCGAAGAGAAATCTATACCGACCCAGAGGCGCACAGCGTCTCGATGGCTCCGTCACCATGTCGGAGCCTGCGCCACAAAAACAGCAACCGGCCGAGTCCGTCACCAGCGCAGTGACCGAGGATTCGAGCCTGAACAGTGGGAGAGAAGTCAAGTGACTGCAACAAACGAGGCCGTCGCAATGGCGCGAATTGCGGCGCTCGCAGCCGACGACAAGCTCGCAACGAACGTGGTTGTGTTGGACGTATCGGATCAATTGTTCATCACCGATTGCTTCGTGATCGCCTCGGCATCGAACGAGCGACAGGTCAACGCGATCGTGGAGGGTATCGAAGACACCCTGCGTGAATCCGGCTTCAAACCGGTGCGCAAGGAAGGTACCCGCGAGGGTCGATGGGCGCTGCTCGACTACGTGGACGTCGTCGTCCATGTCCAGCACGAGGACGAGCGCAACTTCTACGCCCTCGAGCGTTTGTGGAAGGACTGCCCGACCGTGGAGGTTCCGGGGCTCGGCGAGCGCGCGGAACCGGAAACGGAGCAGTGAGCGCTGCCGTCAAGCGGCATTTGATCCTGCTGCGCCACGGTCAGACCGAATACAACGCGACGAGCCGGATGCAGGGTCAGCTCGATACCGATCTGTCGGAGCTGGGGCGCACACAGGCCAAAACTGCGGCAGCGGAACTGACACAGCGTTCGCCGCTGAGCGTGGTGTCCTCGGACCTTGCTCGCGCGTTCGACACCGCCGTCGCGCTCGGGGACGCATCGGGACTGCCGGTCTCGACCGACGCGCGGTTGCGTGAGACGCACCTGGGTCAGTGGCAGGGGCTTACGCACCTCGATGTCGATGTGCAAGCACCGGGAGCGCGTCTGAAGTGGCGCGCCGACGCTTCGATCAAACCACCCGGGGGTGAAAGCCGTCTCGACGTGGCCCGTCGCAGCGTGCCCGTCGTCGAAGAACTGCTGGATCAGCTACCCGAGTGGGGGGCCGATGCCTCCGATCGACCGGTCGTGCTCGTCGCGCACGGCGGATTGATCGCCGCTCTCACCGCGTCGCTACTCGACCTTCCGGTCGATCGCTGGCCGGTTCTCGGTGGTCTCTCCAACACGAGTTGGGTACAGCTGAGCAGTCACGGGGAGGGCGAAGCCCTCGATTGGCGCTTGGATGTCTGGAATGCGTCGGCGCGAGTGGCCAATGACATCCTCTGACGACTACGCCCCGCCTGTGGCCGAAAAGAATGCTCCGCCGGTACTGCTGGTGCTCGCCGATTCCCTCAGCTACTACGGACCCAAAGGTGGTCTGCCGGTTGACGATCCGAGAATTTGGCCGAACCTCGTCGCGGCCGAGCTCGGATGGCGGGTCGAGTTGGTTGCCCGAATCGGCTGGACGAGTCGTGACGTCTGGTGGGCTCTGACACAGGATCCGCGGGTCTGGGCTGCTATCCCGAAAGCGGGTGCAGTCGTTTTCGGTGTCGGCGGAATGGACTCTTTGCCGTCACCGTTACCGACGGCTCTACGTGAGCAGATTCGTTACGTCCGCCCGCCTGCGCTGCGGAGAGTCGTTCGAGCGGGATATCAGTGGGTACAACCGAGATTCGCGCATCTGCGTTGGCCGGTAGCGCTGCCACCGAAGCTGAGTGTCGATTATCTCGAGCAGGCGCGCGCTGCGTTGGCATACGTTCGGCCGGAGCTCCCCGTCATCGGCACACTGCCCTCAGTGCATCGCAGTGACGCATACGGCAAGGTCCATGCCGGTCGACCAGCCGCCGAGCGCGCACTACGCACCTGGAGCGAAAGCACGGGCGTCCCCTTGGTCGACCTTGCAGAAGCAGTCCGCGAGAACATCTACTCCGACAACGCCAACCCGGACGGGATCCACTGGGGCTGGGACGCACACGTCGCCGTCGCCGAAGCGATGCTGGTCGAACTTCGCAAGACACACGGAACCGCGCCATGACCATCGCGGTAGTGACCGATTCTTCGGCGTGCCTCGAACCTGGTGTCGCGCGCCGTGCCGGTATCACGATCGCACCACTGCACGTCTTCGTCGGCGGTGTCGATCTCCGCGAGGGTATCGACGACATCCCCGAGGACTTTGCCGCCGACGGACCGGTGACCACGGCGGGCAGCTCGCCGGGTGAGCTGGTCGATCTCTACGGCGCGGCACTCGAGCGAAGTGACGGTGCAGGAGTGGTGGCCGTCCATATCTCGCGTGGACTGTCGAGCACCTGGGATGGGGCACGGCAAGCCGCCGCTCAACTGGGCGATCGCATTCGCGTCGTGGATTCGGCTGCTGCGGCTATGGGAGTCGGCTACGCCGCACTGTCGGCGGCGCGTGTTGCTGCCGGCGGCGGCAGTCTCGATTCGGTTTATACCGAAGCCGTGGCGGTGGCGGCCAGGACTCGATGCTTCATCGTGGTAGATCGGCTCGATCATCTACGCCGCGGCGGGCGGATCGGTGCGGCGGCAGCGTTGTTGGGGACGGCGCTCGCCATGAAGCCGGTGCTCCACCTGGAGGACGGGAAGCTCGTGTTGAAAGAGAAGACTCGCACCTCGACGAAGGCACTCGGCAAACTCGTCGAGGCGGTTGCCGCGGTATCGGGTGAATCGGGGGTTGCGCTCACCGTCCACCATATGCAGTGCGAAGCCCGCGCGGCGACTGTTGCTTCGATGCTCGCCGACCGCATCCCGCAGATCGTCACGCTCGAAACGCTGCCGTTCGGTGCTGTTGTCGGGGCTCATGTGGGTCCAGGCGCAGTGGGTGTCGCAGTGTGCCCGCAGGTGTGACCACCTTCCTGTCGCACGAGAGTTTTCGGTTGTGCGAAGGGTGTTGTCCACAGGCGAGGCCTTGTTCCACAGGGCAATCGGTGACCACGCACTTCTGCGCCGAAGTGATGTCGCTGTCGTTAGTGTCCGTGACATGGCGAGACCCGAAGACCGATTGCGATCTCTGACCGGTTCGGGTAGCGATCCCGATTCTGGTGAAAGTGTCGATGATGCTTCGGCACAGAATAATTGGCTCGATGTAGAAGAAGGCCGCACGACGGTATTCTCGCCGTATCTTCCGGAGCGTTGGCGAGGTGCCCGACTCGATCCGGGACGAAAAGGCATGTTCGCCTTGTTTGTCGTCGGGCTTCTCGTCGTCCTCGTGGCCGGTTACGGATTTCTTCGCGACTCTCCGGAAGTCGCTCCGGTACCACCGCTTCCGGTGGTGACACCCGAGTCGGTGGTGACACCCGAGTCGGTGTCTGCTGCGATACCGCCGAAGTCCGGTCCCCCCGCCGAAGGATCGGAGCCGACTTCTGCCGCAGACCTGGTGGTCAGTGTCGTCGGCCTTGTGTCGTCTTCGGGCCTGATCCATCTGCCGCCCGGCTCACGGGTGGCAGACGCGTTGGCTGCGGCGGGAGGTCCGCTCGACGGAGCGGACGTCTTGGCACTGAACCTGGCAGCGAAGGTTACCGACGGCGATCAAATCGTAGTGGGGGTCATCCCGCCCGATCCGCGGCCTCTGGTGAGCGGAACGGTGTCGGCGGCTTCGGGAACCTCGGGCGCCCAAACAAGTTCGAGTACGACGGAGAAGTCCGGGTCGACCGGAACACCGGTTGCCGACGGCTCCAACGCCGGCACGGTGAATCTGAACACCGCAACGGCCGGCGAACTGGATTCCCTCTCGGGGGTAGGCCCGGTGACCGCTGCGAACATCGTCTTGTGGCGCGAGGTGAACGGGCCGTTCACCGATGTCGCTCAACTCGGTGAGGTCGACGGTATCGGCCCCGTTCGTCTCGAGAAGCTCCGCAGCCAGGTGTTTTTGTGACCGAACCGGAGATCCGTCCTTACGATTTTCGGCTGGTCCCGTCGACTCTGCTGTGTTGGGCCGCGATGGTGTTCGGCGTGTTGGCCGGCGCCGCAGCGGTGACAATTCTCGCCGCTGCGCTCGGTGTAGCCGCCGTCGTGCTCGGTGTGGCCAACACTGCACGGGTCTCGGAACGGTCCGGCTCGATTCGGCGCGTCGTGCCAGGCATAGTGGCGATGCTCGTTCTGGGAGCGTGCTTCGCCGCAGCTGCCGCGATACACGTCGGAGTATTCGAGACAAGCCCGGTCGGTAGAGCCGCAGAACGGCAGGCCTGGGTCAGCGCGGCCGTGACCGTGCGTGAAGATCCGCGGTCGTCGCGGTCCGCTGGGCCCGAAACCGTGACGGTCCGAGCCGAGCTGACGCAGATGGATATCGCCGGCGCACCACACCGCGTCGGTGGACGTGTACTGGTTATCGCACCTGCCGACGGTTGGGACGACGTGGTGCCCGGCCAAGAGGTGACGCTCCGCGGGCAGCTGTCCGTACCGGACCGTGCGGACCTCACCGTGGCCGTCGTGCGAGTCGACGGTCCGCCGACCTCGGTCTCCGAACCCGGATTCCTCGCGGCGGCCGCTAGGCATGTCCGATCGAATCTCGCCCTCGTCGCTTCGACGTCGTTGCCGCCCGACCGGGGCGGTCTCTTGCCGGGACTGGTGGTCGGCGATGTGTCCGCGTTGCCGGAAGAGGTAGCGAACAATTTCCGGGCTGCGGGTCTGACGCATCTGACGGCCGTTTCCGGCGCGAACTTCTCGATCCTGCTCGGTGCCGTCCTTCTGCTCGCCCGAGGGATCGGAACCGGTCCGCGCACAACGGCATTGGTCTGTGCTCTCGTTCTGCTGATCTTCGTGGTGATCGCGCGCCCGTCTCCGAGTGTGCTGCGCGCGGCAGTGATGGGAAGCATCGGACTTCTTGCGCTCGTCACCGGACGCAGGCGCCAAGCGGTTCCAGCGCTCTGTACCGCGGTACTCGGACTGATCGCCTGGTGGCCGGAACTTGCCGTGGACTTCGGATTCGCGCTGTCGGTATCGGCGACGGCAGGTTTGGTCGTCTTGGCACCGGTGTGGGTGGACTGGCTGCGCAGACATGGATGGGGGAGGGCGAGCGCCGAGATCGTGGCAGTGGCCGCCGCCGCCCACGCGGTGACGGCGCCAGTGGTGGCAGGGATGTCGGGCACCTTCTCTGCGGTCGGTGTGGTGGCGAACGTAGCCGTGGCTCCACTTGTGGCGCCCATCACGGTGATCGGTGCGATCGTAGCCGTCGTAGCGACCTTCGCCACCGGTGCCGCATCGCTGATCGTGCTGGTGGCATCCGCCCCACTGTGGTGGTTGATCTCCGTCGCACAGTGGGCCGCATCGGTACCCGGGGCCGGGTTCGAGATCACCAGTGGCGTTCCCGGCGCCGCAGCGGTGGTCGGTGCCCTCGCCGTCCTGATACTCGCGCTGCGCTTTCAGCTCGCCCGCTGGATCCTCGGCGGTCTCTGCGTAGTCCTCGTGTTGTTCTGGCTCACGGGACTTCGGGCGTGAGAGCTGCATGGAGTTCGGAAAAGGTCGGACCGGCATGGCACGATCGCACGTGTGAATGCGAATACCCCACCTGCAGCCCTCCATCTCGTCCTCGGCGACGAGGAGTTGCTGATGGACCGCGCAGTGGCGTCGATCGTCGGACAGATCAGATCGACTCAACAACCCGGTGAAGATCTTCCCGTGACGAAGCTTCGCGCCGGTGACGCCAGCGCCCCGGAATTGGCCGAACTGCTGAGCCCCTCACTCTTCGCCGAGGATCGGGTAGTAGTGCTCGAGGCCGCCGCCGAAGCAGGTAAAGACGCAATGGCCATAGTGCTCGATGCGGCGGCAGATCCACCGGCCGGCGCAGTGCTGATCGTCATGCACTCCGGCGGTGGCCGCGCAAAGGCTCTGGTCGGATCGCTGCAGAAGAGTGGCGCCGTGATCCACGAGTGCGTGAAGCTGACCAAGGCATCCGAGCGAGTGGACTTCGTCAAACGCGAGTTCACCGCCGCACAGGTCCGGGTCAGTGGTGACGTAGTCGATGCGATCGTCGAGTCGGTCGGTTCCGAGCTCCGCGAACTAGCCGCTGCATGCTCGCAGTTGATTGCCGACACAGGTGGCAAGGTCGATGTCGCCGCTGTACGTCGGTATTACTCAGGCAAGGCAGAAGTGTCCGGCTTCGACGTCGCGGACAAGGCAGTAGCGGGGGACCGGCCCGGCGCGTTGGAGGCCTTGCGATGGGCCCAACACCGGGGGGTGCCGCACGTGCTTCTCGCCGATGCTTTGGCAGATGCAGTTCGCACCATTGCTCTGGTGGGGTCGGCAGGACGCGGAGATCCGTTCCGGATGGCGGGAGAGCTGGGCATGCCGCCCTGGAAGATCAAGAAGGCACAGGGGCAGGCCCGCACGTGGAACGGTCGATCGATCGCAGAAGCATTGCAGATCGTGGCGCAATTGAATGCAGATGTGAAGGGGCAAGCTGCCGACTTCGACTACGCCGTCGAGCGTGCAGTGTCAGTGGTTGCTGAATTGAGTAGCCGGTAGGTCACGCAAAAGAACCCGCTCGGCTATCCGAGCGGGTTCTTTCGATACGTGAAAATCAGAGCTTGTTGACCGCGAGAGCCAGTGCCGACTTCTTGTTGGCTGCCTGGTTCTTGTGGATGACGCCCTTGCTTGCTGCCTTGTCGAGTTGGCGAGCTGCCGTCAGGAGCAATGCCGAGGCCTTGTCCTTGTCGCCGGTCGAAGTGGCATCACGGAAGGAACGGATGACCGTCCGCAGTGAAGACTTCACCGACTGGTTGCGCAGTCGCTGGCGCTCGTTGGTGAGAATCCGCTTCTTCTGGGACTTGATGTTTGCCACGCGTAAATCCTTCTGTCTTCGTCGGTATTCCGGTCAGGGCGATCCATGCTGAAATGCCCGAAGTATGCTGCCGAGCTGTGAAGCCCAGCGCCGAAGATCGAGAATACCAGCACCGGCAGTCATAACCGAAATCGGTAACGCTCGCGGCATGGATGCCGAGGGTGGAGGTCGGGAATCTCTCCCTATGGAGTGTTAATCGGAAGTCGCTGCCGGCGGGCCCACTGCCCAAAGCTGTGGTGGAGATCACATCAGTGGCGTATCCTACTGCTCGACAGAACGGGGCCGGGAATACCTTCTCAGCAAGGTGGGGACATGTCGACAGCCCAGGAGTATGCAGAGCCGGAAGTAATCTCCGACACGAAAAAATATGTCGCGGAGGGGATCGGCACCTTCGTGCTCGTGTTCACCGCCGTCGGTACGGCAGTGTTCGCGGGGGACAAGGTCGGAAACCTCGGCGTTGCACTCGCTTTCGGTCTGACACTGCTGTTTCTCGTCTATGCGATCGGCCCGATCTCCGGTTGCCGCGTCAATCCCGCTGTCACCATGGGGCAGTTGTTACTGGGGCGGTTGTCGATCGCCAAAGCGGGGCTCTACGTTATCTCTCAAGTAATAGGTGGACTCATCGCAGGCGCGACTCTGTTCGCGGTCGCGAACAGTCTCCCGTCCTACGACCGAAAAGTGGACGGACTCGGCGCAAACGGTTGGGGCGCGCACAGCCCCTCTGCCATCAAGGGCCCGCTCGGGGGTGTGCTGGAGAACGGTTACGGCATCGGCGCCGCGATCGTCATCGAGGTGTTGTTGACCGCGCTGCTCGTTTTCGTGGTGTTGGCGTCGACCGATCAGATCTCCGACGTGCCACTGGCGGGGGTATCGATCGGATTCACACTCACCGTCATCCACCTGGTTGCCATCCCCATCGACAACACGTCGATGAATCCTGCTCGGAGCCTCGCCGTCGGGGTGTAGCAACCCGGTGCGCTTTCTCAGGTCTGGCTCTTTCTTGTGTTTCCGCTGCTAGGCGGCGCGTTGGGTGCCCTCATCTATCGCGGCGTGTTCGGCCGGTACAACCGTCTCGATTCCTGAGTCAGGTCCAGCTGAAGTCTGTGCGCAAACGTGACGCCACGATGTCGAACTTCGACTTGTTCAGTACCGCACCTTCGCGTCGAATCCCTGATTCGGGAACGTCGAGGACCCGATCGAGTCGAATCCAACTAGGCCGTCCCTCGCTGTCCCAGGAGCCCGAACCGATGGCGACCCAGTCCCGTTCACCATCGCGCTTGCTCTGACTCGACAGCATCAAACCGAGCAGGACGTCGCCATCGCGTCCGACCACGAGGACAGGCCTGTCCTTGCCCTGATTCACATCTTCTTCGTAGGTGACCCAGGTCCACACGATTTCACCGGGATCGGCTTTCCCATCGAGATCGGGGGAGTACTCGACCCGTCGTGCGCGATGTGCGGTCGGGACTGTGTGTGAAGCAACCGGACGCCCCGGATCGACGGTCGGGCCGGAGGAGGTTTTACTCGACAGGGCATCGATGCCCTTCTGGAGCGCGCCCGAACTCTGAAGTTGACGGAACAGTCTCGGGCCCTCGCGCCGCGCGATCCTGCTCAATTCCTTACCGAACTTGCTCCAGTTCCCAGCCATGCGACGACAGTCTAGTCATTCCGCGCCAACCGCCAGCCGGGGAAGTCTTCGGGCGCGAGACATGGGAAGATGGACTCTGTCCGTTCGCTCTTCTCCCCGGCCAAAGGATCGTAAGTGCCCAGCTTCGCCGACACGACGTTCACCGATCCGTCCAGGATCAGGAACTTCTGCATCATCGCCCACATCGACCATGGCAAGTCGACGCTGGCAGATCGGATGTTGCAGCTCACGGGCGTCGTCGATGACCGGTCGATGCGGGCTCAATACCTCGATCGTATGGACATCGAGCGTGAACGCGGCATCACGATCAAGGCTCAGAACGTTCGCCTTCCGTGGGTGATCGACGGCGAGGAATTCGTACTCCACCTCATCGACACACCCGGCCACGTCGACTTCACCTACGAGGTCTCTCGTGCGCTCGAGGCCTGTGAGGGCGCAGTGTTGCTGGTCGACGCCGCGCAGGGGATCGAAGCTCAGACGCTCGCGAACCTGTACCTCGCGCTCGAAAAAGAGCTGACGATCATTCCGGTCCTGAACAAGATCGATCTCCCCGCAGCGGACCCCGACCGCTATGCCGCCGAGATCGCGCACATCATCGGTTGCGAAGCGGACGACGTACTTCGTGTGTCGGGCAAGACGGGTGTCGGCGTCGAGGAATTGCTCAACGAGGTCGTCAAGCTTGTTCCCGCGCCAGTCGGAAATCCGGACGGGCCCGCGCGGGCAATGATTTTCGACTCCGTGTACGACACCTACCGCGGCGTCGTCACTTATGTTCGAGTGGTCGACGGGGCTCTCAATCCCCGCGAGAAGGTCACGATGATGTCGACCGGCTCGACTCACGAACTACTCGAAGTCGGGATCGTTTCACCCGACCCGAAAGCGACCAAGGGTCTCGGCGTCGGCGAGGTCGGATACCTGATCACCGGCGTCAAAGACGTTCGACAGTCGAAGGTCGGCGATACCGTGACCACGGCACGCAAGGGCGCGACGGAACCCCTCACCGGCTATCGCGAACCCCGCCCGATGGTGTACTCCGGCCTGTACCCACTCGATGGTTCCGACTACCCGGACCTGCGCGACGCACTCGAAAAGTTGCAACTCAACGACGCTGCACTCACCTACGAGCCCGAGACCTCGGTCGCGCTCGGATTCGGTTTCCGCTGCGGTTTCCTCGGGTTGCTGCACATGGAAATTACCCGTGAGCGCCTCGAACGGGAATTCAACCTCGAACTGATTTCCACCTCCCCGAACGTGGTGTATCGCGTCGAGATGGAAGACAACGCCGAACATGTGGTGGTCAATCCGTCGTACTGGCCCGAGGGCAAGGTGCGCGACGTCTTCGAGCCGATGGTGAAGTGCACCATCATCACCCCGAGCGAGTTCATCGGTTCGATCATGGAGCTCTGCCAGGGCAGGCGCGGCGAGCTGGGCGGACTGGACTATCTGTCGGAGACGCGTGTCGAACTGCGCTACACGATTCCTATGGCCGAGATCATCTTCGACTTCTTCGACATCTTGAAGTCGCGCACCCGTGGCTACGCGAGCCTCGACTACGAGGAGATCGGCGAGCAGAGCGCAGCTTTGGTCAAGGTGGACATCCTCCTTCAGGGTGAGGCAGTCGACGCCTTCTCCGCGATCGTGCACAAGGATGCCGCGGCCGCGTACGGAAACAAGATGACCACCAAGCTCAAAGAGTTGATTCCGCGCCAGCAGTTCGAGGTGCCCATTCAGGCTGCTATCGGGTCCCGGATCATCGCTCGCGAGAACATCCGCGCGATCCGCAAGGACGTGCTCGCCAAATGCTACGGCGGTGACATCAGCCGTAAGCGCAAACTCCTCGAGAAGCAGAAAGAGGGCAAGAAGCGGATGAAAACCATCGGTCGGGTCGAGGTTCCGCAAGAAGCCTTCGTCGCCGCATTGTCTTCGGAGTCGTCGACGGACAAGCCGAAGAAGTGATTCGCTCCACGGTCATCCTCGACGGGCTTCGCGTCCCGGTGATCAGTGCGCCGATGGCCGGTGGGCCCTCGACCGTGGAACTCGCGTCAGCGGTGTCGAACGCGGGCGGACTGGGAATGCTGGGGGGTGCCCTGCTCGACGTCGATAAGCTTGCCGCGCAGGTGGACTCGATGCGAGGCATCGACTTCGGCGTCAACTTGTTCATTCCGGACGACCCGACAGGCGCCGATGTCGCTGCGTATGCGCGGCATCTCGAGCCATGGTTCGCGCGGTACGACGTCGAACCAGGGCAGTTGCCGCGGCGCGACGACTACTATGCCGACAAATTCAGCTGGCTCGTCGAGCACCCCGTTCCCGTCGTAAGCAGTACGTTCGGCACGTTCAGTGCTGCAGAGGTCGCGGCACTGCACGAAGTCGGCTCCGAGGTCTGGTGCACCGTGACGAGCGAGTCGGAAGCACACGAGGCGCAAGCCAACGGGGTGGACGCACTCGTGGTGCAAGGCCCCGAAAGTGGCGGCCATCGAGGAAGTTTCGATGGTTCGGCCCCAGTAGTTCCGTTGACGGGTGTACTCGAGGCCGTCCGCACGGCGTCGAGCCTTCCACGTATCGCAGCGGGCGGTTTGATGGACGGACACGACATCGCACCGCTGCTGTCGTCAGGATTGGCGCACGCCGCGCAATTGGGCACGGCTTTTCTCGATACACCGGAGGCCGGTACCAGGGCGGTCCATCGCGAGCAGCTGAGGAAGGCGCCCGGCACCGCGGTGACCCGCGCGTTTTCCGGCCGTCCAGCACGTGGGCTCGTCAACGAGTTCATCTCGGAGAACTCCGACGTGGCACCGCTGGCCTACCCGGACGTGCACTACCTCACAGGCCCTATGCGGGCCACGGCTGCCACTGCGGGGGACCCGTCGGGGCTGTCGATGTGGGCAGGCACGGGTCACCTGAGAGTCAGGGCGGTCCCTGCAGCCGAGCTGCTGGCCGAATGGGCGCAGCAGCTACGGCGCTGAGAGACCTGCGTTGAAGAAAACTGCGTCGAGGGAACTCAGTGGGAGTGCGCAGGCTTGAAATGTCCGGCGGCCTGAGCTTCCTCCGCTCGAATGACGTGGACAACGGCATTGATGAGGGCGAGGTGAGTGAATGCTTGCGGGAAGTTGCCGAGGTGTCGGCCGGTCTTCGCATCGAGTTCTTCGGCGTAAAGCTTCAATGGACTCGCGTATCCCAGCAGACGCTGACACAGATGCTTGGCACGTTGTAGATGGCCGATCTCCACGAGCGCCGACACCAGCCAGAAAGAACAAATGGTGAAGGTGCCTTCCTCGCCCGCCAGACCGTCGTCGGTCGTGTCGACGCGGTACCGAAGCACCAACCCGTCCTCGGTGAGCTCGTCGGCAATGGCCAGCACTGTCGCCTTGATACGTTCGTCGTCGGGTGGGAGAAATCTGAGCAACGGCGCCAGCAGCAGTGACGCGTCCAGAGAAGGGTGTCCGTATCGCTGAGTCAGTACCCCACGTGAGTCGACGCCGTGCTCGAGGATATCGGCTTTGATCTCGTCGGCGATATCGTTCCATTGCGCGGCATAGCCGCTCTCGCCGTGGATTTCGGCAAGCTTCGAACCGCGGTCGAGCGCTACCCAGCACATCATTTTGGACGAGGTGAAATGCTGCGGTTCGCCGCGCACCTCCCAGATTCCGCGGTCGGGTTTGCGCCAGTTCGCGATCGCTTCCTCGACCTGTCGCTTGAGCAGCGGCCACAAGAACTCCGGCACATGTTCGCGTGACTTCACGTGCAGGTACACCGAGTCGAGCATCGTTCCCCAGATATCGTGCTGCTCCTGGTTGTACGCGCCGTTTCCGACGCGGACGGGTCGGGCGCCGTCGTAACCGGACAGGTGGGTCAGCTCGCTCTCTTGGAGAACCTTCTCACCGCCGACGCCGTACATCACCTGGAGCGGGTTGGCATCGCCGTTCTCGGCCCTGGACACATCGGCCATGAACGAGAAGAAATCGTTGGCTTCGCGGTCGAGACCGAGTGTGTAGAGGCCCCACAGAGCGAAGGTCGAGTCGCGTACCCAGGTGTATCGATAATCCCAATTGCGCTCTCCACCAGGCGTTTCCGGCAGCGACGTAGTCGACGCTGCCAACAGGGCGCCGGTGGGTGCGTAGGTGAGACCTTTGAGGGTGAGCGCACTGCGCTGCAGGTAACCGCGCCACGGATGGTCGGGGAATCGTCCGATGGTGATCCACTGACGCCAACACTCGGCGGTTCGCCACATCTTCTCCGCTGCCTCGTCGAATGTCGTGGGGGCGGCCAGATGGGACCACGAGAGCGCCACGAATATGTTGTCACCCTCGGCCATACGGGTACTAGCACGAGCTTCTCGGCCCTCGATGCCGATACGAAGATTGGTCGTCAGAGTCAGCGTCGGATGGTCTCCGTCAGTACTGGCCTCGCAGGTTGCTGTTGCCTGCTCGTAGACCTTGCCGGTGTACTCCCACTGCGCAGCAGCGCGGTGGTAGTCGAACGCCGGCTCGCAGCTCATCTCCAATTCGACGGTGCCACTGACACATTTGACCGTGCGGAGAAGAATGTGCTCGGCATCCCAATCGGACGGCGCCCGTTTGTGTGACCTGGAACGCTGATCGGTGTTGTGCCACGGACCCATCACCAATGCATCGCGTACGACGAGCCAACCCGTTTCGGTCTGCCACGTCGTCTCGACGATCAAGCCGCCGGGCAGATAGCGCCGCGCAGCTGGGACGGACTGGCCGTACGGCCCGACCCGAAAATGGCCGGCGCTGCGGTCCAGTACCGCACCGAACACGCTCGGGGAGTCGGGGCGTGGAATACACATCCACTCCACGGAACCGTTCCTGGCCATGAGACAGGTCGTCTCGCAATCGGAGAGAAACGCATAATCGTCGATCGGAGGGAAGGCGCTTCGATACGAGGTGAGGCTGGAAACTGGGGCCTCGGTGCTGGACAGAGCACCTTGTGAGTGATGCTCGTCGGCGACGGGTACCGCCGCCGCCAAGACAGTATCGTCGGTTACGGGAACCACTGTCGACTCGTTCTCGAATGCCGTCATGATCCAATCATCATCCGTCTGGGTGCCCGTCGTCCACCGGCGGGTTTTTTCGGCGTGGCGGACCGATAGAGTGAAGAGCGTGGATGCAATCGCGACCTGGTGGGACGGGATCGAACTGTGGATCATCGCTCTCCCGTTCATTCCCCAGTCGCTTGTGGTGATGCTGGTGGTCGTACCCGTTGCATTCGGGCTCGCGGTCCTGTTCGACCGAGTTCTTGCAGCTCTGCTGCGAGTGCTGGGTCGAGATGCTCACTCCCAGTCCGAGATGGAAGCCCCATCTCGAGAAACGTCGAAAACGGAAGGCCACTGATGCCACGGTCGAGGGTCTCGCTAGCACTGTTTGCTCTGCTCGTTCTCGTCGTGATCGCCTGGTTTCTGACCAGGTAGTCGACGTAGATACGCGGGGACTGATCGAGGATTTAGAGTCCACCAGGATCCTCTGCTAGATTTCTGTCCGTGTCTGCCGCTGCCGAGTATCGAGTCCGCCATGAATTGGCGTTGATTGCGGTCGGCATGCTCGCAGTTGCCGATATCGACTGTTGTCCATAGACCTCCTGGCGCTGCGGCCCCGTGGCGGTCAGGCGTCGTAGCCTGCTTGCTCGCTACGTTCTGTCGTTGGCTGCACCGCTTGTTCTATGTGGATGCCGGACATCGATCGATGCGACCGGCCGCCTCTCTACTTTCGCTGCGCTGGTCCTCTCGTTCCGCGCATGCGTGCCCGCACACCGTCCTCTCGTACAGCTGCGAATCGGCCTCGAACGGACTGATCAGATGAAAGGCTCCTTTTCGATGAGACACAGCTCTCGCTACCTGCTCACCACCTTCGCTGCGGTGGGAACATTCGTTCTTTCCGCCTGCGGAGGTGGTTCCAGCGATGTCGTCGGTGACCCGGGCGGATCCTCGGGCGGCACCGCACTGACCCTCGTCGGTTACGCAGTGCCGAAGAACGGTTGGGATGCGATTGGGCTTGCATTCGCGGGAAGCGAAGCGGGCGAGGACAGTTCGATCAACGCCGACTACGGTGCCTCGGGCAACCAATCACGCAAAGTGGTCGACGGTGCCCCGGCAGACATCGTGAATTTCTCCGTCGAACCGGATGTGACACGGTTGGTCAAGGTGGGCAAGGTCGACGAGGATTGGAACCAGAACGCCTACGGCGGTGTGCCTTTCGGTTCGGTCGTCACCTTGGTCGTCCGCGAGGGGAACCCGAAGAATATTCGAACGTGGGACGACCTGCTCGCCCCTGATGTCCAGGTCATCAGCCCGAGCCCGCTCAGTTCCGGTTCGGCCAAGTGGAATCTGCTGGCGCCGTATGCGGCAAAGAGCAACGGCGGTCAGGATCGGCAGGCGGGTCTCGACTACGTTCGCAAGCTCGTCTCGGGACACTTTCCGGTACAACCGGAATCGGGCCGCGCGGCGACCGAGGCGTTCCTGCAGGGGCAGGGCGACGTGCTGATCAGCTACGAGAACGAGGCACTCCTCATCGAAGAGCAGGGCGAGAAGGTCGAGCACATCGATGTGGCCGATACCTTCCGAATCGACAATCCTGTAGCTGTGGTGAACACGAGCGGCCAGCTCGAATTGGCCAATGCGCTCAACGACTACATCTATGCCGACGAGGGACAGAAGATCTGGGCGGAGGCCGGATTCCGCCCTGCCAACCCGGACGTTGCAGCCGAGTACTCCGACAAGTTCTTCACTCCGGAGAAGCTGCGGACTATCGGCGATCTCGGTGGTTGGAGTCAGGTCGACGCCGATCTGTTCGGTGACAGCGGTGCGATCACGACCATCTACAGCGAAAACACCAAGTAGCAATCATGTCGACCACTATCGAGGCCGAGTCACGGTCATGGCGCGCAACTTCGCGTAAGGGGCGCAAGTTCCGCGGTCCCGGCTCCGTCGGCCCACTCGGCCTCGGAGTGGCAGTGCTGTGGTTGAGCATCATCGTATTGCTGCCGCTTGCAGCGTTGTTGGTCAAATCGTTCGACAACGGGCTGGCCGGCTTTTGGGATGCGGTAACTCAGCCGCGTGCGATTGCGACATTCAAGGTGACGCTGGAAGTGTCGGTGGCCACCGCGATCATCAACCTCTTCCTCGGCACACTGATCGCGTGGGTGCTCGTTCGAGACGAGTTCCCGGGCAAACGATTCGTCAATGCGGTGATCGACCTGCCGTTCGCACTGCCGACGATCGTGGCGAGCCTGGTGCTGCTCTCGCTCTACGGCCCGACCAGTCCCATCGGCCTGGTCTTCAATGCCACGAGGCCCGCTGTCGTCGTCGCGTTGCTGTTCGTAACCTTGCCGTTCGTGGTGAGAGCGGTACAACCCGTACTCATCGAGATCGACAAAGAGGTGGAAGAAGCCGCGGCATCGCTGGGGGCAGGGAACTGGACCATCTTCCGGCGCATCGTGCTTCCGGTGCTGATGCCCGCAGTTCTGAGTGGTGCCGGATTAGCATTCGCCAGGGCCATCGGCGAATTCGGATCGGTTGTACTCATCGGCGGCAACATCCCAGGGCAAACGCAGATTGCATCCCAGTACATCCGTGAACTGATCGAGTACGACCATCAGGTCGACGCAGCCGCGATCTCGGTCGTCTTGCTTGCGTTGGCGTTCGTCGTGCTGTTCGTTCTTCGCATCGTGGGAAGTCGACTCGCTCGAAGAGAGGAACAGATCCGATGAAGCTGGGGTTCCCGGTCAAGCTCTCTCTGCGGGTCGTCGCACTGTTCTATCTCGCTGCACTGGTGTTGTTTCCGCTCGGGGCCATCCTCTATCGGACGTTCGAAAATGGGATCGCCGAGTTCTGGGGACTGATAACAACGCCGGCAGCCCAGTCGGCGCTGCAACTGTCGCTGCTGATCGTCGCGATCGTCGTACCGATCAACGTCGTATTCGGAGTCATCACTGCTCTCGCACTCGTGCGTGGACGATTTCGCGGAAGGGGCGTCCTCGAGGCCATCGTGGACCTTCCATTTGCGGTGTCGCCCATCGTCACCGGCGTCGCGCTCATCCTGCTGTGGGGCGCCAACGGTTGGTTCGGTGGCATCGAGAGTCTCGGCTTCAAGATCATCTTCGCTCTGCCAGGAATGGTGATAGCGACGATCTTCGTGACACTGCCCTTCGTGGTGCGCGAAGTGGAGCCGGTGCTCTACGAAATCGGAGAAGAGCAGGAAGAAGCTGCATCGACGTTGGGGGCTTCTTCGATGCAGACCTTCTGGAGGATCACACTTCCAGCCATTCGCTGGGGTCTCACGTACGGAATCGTCCTGACCGTTGCGCGTTCGCTCGGCGAGTTCGGCGCCGTGATCATGGTGTCGACCAACTTGCCAGGCGTCTCGCAGACACTGACGCTGTTGGTGAATTCACGGTACGAGGACTTCAACCAAGCGGGTGCATACGCCGCATCCACCTTGCTCATGGCAATTGCCGTCATCGTATTGCTGCTGATGACTGCCCTCGACAAAAAGAGGACGAAGTAATGACCGGATCGAAGAACAACGAGATCGAGATCTCCGTTGTCGGCGCCAACAAGAAATACGGCGACTTCGCCGCACTCGACAACGTCAGCATCGACATTCCCAAGGGCTCGCTGACAGCGTTGCTCGGGCCCAGCGGCTCCGGTAAGTCGACCTTGCTGAGGTCGATTGCAGGCCTCGAGCAACTCGACTCCGGTCAGGTGGTCCTGGCCGGCCAGGATGTGACGTGGGTGAGCCCACAGCGTCGTGAAATCGGATTCGTCTTCCAACACTATGCAGCCTTCAAGCACCTCAGCGTTCGCGACAACGTTGCCTTCGGCCTGACGATCAGGAAGCGACCGAAACCCGAGATCAAGCGGAAGGTGGACGAACTCCTCGAGATCGTCGGCCTCGCTGGATTCCAAAGCAGATTTCCGGCGCAGCTTTCGGGCGGCCAACGGCAGCGCATGGCACTGGCACGCGCGCTCGCGGTCGACCCGCAAGTGCTGCTGCTCGACGAGCCGTTCGGCGCCCTCGATGCGAAGGTCCGTGAGGATCTTCGGACCTGGCTGCGTCGATTGCACGACGAGGTGCATGTTACGACGGTATTGGTGACACACGATCAAGAAGAGGCACTCGACGTCGCCGACCGGATCGCGGTGCTCAACAAGGGGCGGATCGAGCAGGTTGGTACGCCCGAGGACCTCTACGATCGTCCCGAGAACGACTTCGTGATGTCCTTCCTCGGGCAGGTCGCAAAGCTCAACGGACTACTGGTCCGACCGCACGACATTCGCGTCGGTCGGGATCCGAGCATGTCGCTGGCGCAGGAAAATGGCACAGCCGAATCCGCGGGCGTGACACGCGCCATCGTCGAACGCGTCGTACGGCTCGGATTCGAGGTGAAGGTCGAACTGAAGAATGCTGCAACCGGAGAACCCTTCACAGCGCAGATCACTCGCGGCGACAGTGAAGCGCTCCAACTCAACGCCGGGGAGACGGTGTACGTACGCGCCACACGGATCCCGAAGATCCTCAATTCCAAGGGCACGATCGAGCCGGCCGCTAGATCTACCTATTGAGGTGATCGTTGTCTGCAGTGACGATCTGCGTCAAAGCGCAATCGTAACGATGGGACACCACCTCGGCCACCGACGAATGCGCACCGATGACATCCGCTCGGACGACCTCGAAACCTGATGCGTCCACAACTGCGGATACCCGGTCGGTCAGCAACCCCGGTGCGAGAAACCAAGGCGCGAGCACCATCTTTCTCGCACCGGCGCTGTGCAGGAGCTGAAGAGCCTCGGCGGGGCCCGAATTCGACACGGTCGCAAAACATGTCACGGCCTCGCGCCAACGAGTTCCCGCGAGAACGTGTCGAGCAATGGCACGAGTGCGTTCGTTGGCGGCACCATCCGAGGATCCGACAGCCGCGAGAAGGACCCCGACATCGGGGTCGTCGACGTCGACGCCTGCATCGAATATGCGTGAGCGAACGGCATCGACCAACCGCTGGTCCTCGCCCAGTACGTCGGACTGCACCAGCGACAATCCGGGGTTCCGCTGCCGTGCCGCATCGAGCATCGCCGGCAAATCCACTCTCGCATGAAACGCGCTCCCGAGCAGCAGCGGAACGACGACTGCCGAGTCGGCGCCCGCAAGCGCGACATCGTCGATCACTCGATCGACGTGTGGCTCCGTGAGATCCAGAAACGCCACTCGCACATCCACGTCCGGGCGCCGACGCCGGATTCGATCGACAACCGCATGCACCGTACGAGCCGAGCGCGGATCGCGGCTGCCGTGAGCGGTGGCAATCAGCACGCTCACACCGGTGTCGGCGTCCCGAGCTCGACGGCGGACAACGCGTCGCCGACCAGACCGGCAGCGAGGGTATTTCCACCGTTCGGATCGATCAGCAGAAAGCTTCCGGTGTGCCGGTTGACCCGGTAGTCATCCGCCACAATCGGCTCGGCAACACGAACCGAGATTCGACCGATGTCGTTGAGCTCCAGCGATTCCGGTGACGGCTCGGATATCAATTTCTGTTCGTCGAACCGCTCCACCAGCGAGCCGACGATGGCTTGCGTGGTACGCGTTCCATGCTTGAGCAGCAGGCGTGCACCGGGCCGTAGAGGCTTCTCAGCGAGCCAGCACACAGTGGCGTCGAAGTCGCCGAGGGCCTCCGGCGCATCCTGCGGGGACGCGATGGTGTCACCGCGAGACACATCGACGTCGTCGGCGAGAATCAACGTGACGCTACGGCCGGCATGGGCCGATCCGAGTTCGCCATCGGCCGTATCGATACGCTCGACGGTCGTGCGTACCCCCGAGGGTAACACGACGACTTCGTCGCCGGGGGACACTGTTCCCGCTGCAACTTGGCCGGCGTAGCCGCGGTAGTCCGGGAATTCGGCTGTGCGCGGACGGATTACGTACTGCACGGGGAACCTCAGTCCGACTCGATGAGGTTCCGCGTCCACCGGTACCGACTCGAGATGCTCGATCAGCGTCGGGCCGTCGTAGTACGGGGTCTTGGTCGAGCGCACCGCCACATTGTCACCATGAAGGGCGGACACCGGAATCTCGGTGACATCCTCGGTAGCCCAGCCGAGCGAACTCGTCAGAGAGTTGAATTCTTCCGAGATGTCCGCGAATACCTGCTCCGGATTCTCCACGAGGTCGATCTTGTTGACTGCCAATACCAGCTTGGGTACCCCGAGTAGTGCGAGAACCGCTGCATGCCTGCGTGTTTGCGTGATGACGCCCTTGCGTGCATCGACGAGAAGTATGACGAGCTGAGCCGTGGACGCACCGGAGACGGTGTTACGGGTGTACTGAACGTGCCCGGGTGTATCGGCGAGAACGAACGAACGCGCGGGGGTTGCGAAGTACCGGTAGGCAACGTCGATGGTGATGCCCTGTTCGCGCTCGGCACGCAGGCCGTCGACCAGCAGTGATAGGTCCGGCGTGCTCAGTCCACGGTCGACCGATGCCCTGGTGACGGCATCGATCTGGTCGGCGAGAACAGATTTCGTGTCGTAGAGCAGGCGCCCGACCAGGGTGGACTTACCGTCGTCGACGCTGCCTGCTGTGGCCAGCCGAAGGAGTTGCGCAACGGGAGTGGAAGTTGCGGAATGACCGGAAGAGAGGTTGCTCATCAGAAGTATCCTTCGCGCTTGCGGTCTTCCATGGCGGCCTCGGAAACGCGATCGTCTCCGCGGGTGGCGCCACGTTCGGTGAGCCGAGATGCCGCGACCTCGTCGAGAATCGCGTCGTTGTCTGCGGCATCGGAGAGAACTGCGCCGGTGGTGGATCCATCGCCCACGGTCCGGTACCGAACCGATAGAGTCTGCAGCTCTTCGGATTCGCTCGGGCCGCCCCACACGCCGGGAGTCATCCACATTCCGTCGCGCTGGTACACCGGGCGCTGGTGGGCGTAGTAGATGGACGCCAATTCGACGTCTTCGCGGGCAATGTAACGCCAGATGTCGAGTTCGGTGAAGTTGCTGAGCGGGAACACTCGAACTTGTTCACCCGGCGAATGCTTACCGTTGTAGAGGTTCCACAGTTCCGGACGCTGTTTCTTCGGATCCCACTGGCCGAATGCGTTGCGAAGGGAGAAGATGCGCTCTTTTGCGCGAGCGCGCTCCTCGTCGCGGCGTGCACCACCGAAGATGGCGTCGAACCGATTCTCCGCGATCGAATCCAGCAATGGAACGGTCTGCAGTGGGTTGCGGATGCCGTCGGGACGCTCGGTGAGCCGACCGTCGGCGATGTAGTCCTCGACGCTGGCGATGTGCAGGCGTAGGTTGTATTTCGCGACTATGTAGTCGCGAAAGTCCAGCACTTCCTGCAGGTTGTGGCCGGTGTCGACGTGCAGCAGCGAGAACGGAAGTGGCGCTGGCCAGAAGGCCTTGATCGCCAAGTGCAGCAGAACGGTGGAGTCCTTGCCGCCGGAGAAGAGAATGACCGGGCGCTCGAACTCGCCTGCTACCTCACGGAAAATGTGGATCGCCTCGGACTCGAGCGCGTCGAGTGTGTCGAATCGATCGCTGTCGAGCAGTGTGCGCTGAGCTTCTACAGCTGTCGTGTCCAGTGTCATGATGCGTGCAACCCACATTCGGTTTTGGCCTTACCGGCCCACCGCCCGCTACGCGGATCGGTGCCGGGGGCGGGCTTGACGGTGCACGGTGCGCACCCGATCGATGGATAGCCTTCGTCGACAAGCGGATTGACGAGTATGGAGTGCTCGTCGATGTAGTTCTGCATGTCCTCGTCCGACCAGGCTGCGATCGGATTGATCTTGACCAGGCCGAAACCGTCGTCGAAGGAGATGAGTGGCGCATTCGCGCGGGTGGGCGATTCGACTCGACGGATGCCGGTAACCCAGGCGCTGTAGTTGGCAAGCTCCTTCTTCAGCGGAGCGACCTTGCGCATGGCGCAGCATCGATTCGGCTCGCGAGCGAACAGATCTTTGCCCTCCAGCGCATCTTGTTGCGGCACAGTCAGTTCGGCGCGAGCATTGACGATCTTGACGCCGTAGACGGCTTCTACCGCATCGCGAGTGCCGATGGTTTCCGCGAAGTGATAGCCGGTTTCGAGGAACAGGACGTCGATGCCCGGGTGTACCTGGGCTGCAAGGTGTACCAGGACTGCGTCCTGCATGTTCGACGCCACGATGTAGTCGTTCCCGAATTCGCGTTCGGTCCATGCCAGCAATTCGGCGGCGTCGGCTCCGTCGAGTTCGCGAGCACCGCGCTCGGCGATCGCCTTCAATTCGTCGACCGAAAGATTCATTCGTGTAGTCATCGCAGATCCGCCTCGTCTGCTCGTACGGTCCACTGAGCGAATCTCTCGCCCTCGTTCTTGTGCTTGATGAAGTTGCGGACCAACCGTTCCACGTAGTCGGTGACTTCGCTCCCGAGGACCTTGTGCTGGCGAAGTTTACGCCCGAACGCGGTGTCGAATCCGAGACTTCCACCGAGATGAACCTGGAAGCCTTCGACAAGGTTTCCGTCGCCCTCGTCGACGAGCATTCCTTTGAATCCGATGTCGGCAATCTGTGTGCGGGCGCACGAGTTCGGGCACCCGTTGATATTGATCGTGATCGGCACGTCCAACTGCGAGTTGAGTTCTTCCAGCCGAATTTCGAGTTCAGGGACCAGAGCTTGCGAGCGGCTCCGCGTCTCGGTGAAGGACAGCTTGCAGTACTCGAGCCCGGTGCAGGCAATCAAGTTGCGACGCCAACGGGAGGGGCGTGAAGTGAGGCCCACTGCTTCCAGATCGGTGTCGAGACCGGAGATCTTGTCTTCCGCGACGTTGACGACCACGAGCTTCTGGTACGGCGTCAGGCGCACCGAGTCACTACCGGCTTTGACCATCGCATCGGCCAAGATGTCGAGAATTGTGCCGGATACGCGTCCCGACACTGCGGAGAAGCCGATGGCGTTGAGACCGTTCTTGAGTTTCGTGAGGCCGACGTGGTCGATCGGATGGACCGGCGGAACGGGAGCGGGGCCGTCGATCAGCTGGCGATGGAGGTATTCGGATTCGAGGACTTCGCGGAACTTCTCGATTCCCCAGTCCTTGATCAGAAACTTCAGGCGTGCTTTGGATCGGAGGCGGCGATATCCGTAGTCACGGAAGATCGCGACGACGCCTTCCCAGACATCGGGGACCTCGTCCAACGGGATCCAGGCGCCGGTGCGTTGTGCGAGCATCGGATTGGTGGAGAGCCCACCGCCCACCCACAAATCGAACCCCGGTCCGTGTTCGGGGTGCTCGACGCCCACGAAGGAGACGTCGTTGATCTCGTGAACCACGTCCTGCAGGCCCGAGACTGCCGTCTTGAATTTGCGTGGAAGGTTGGAGTACTCGGGATTGCCAATGTAGCGGCGTTTGATCTCGGCAAGGGCGGGTGCGGCGTTGATGACCTCGACTTTGGACAGTCCGGCCAGGGGAGAGCCGAGCATGCCACGGGGGCAGTCGCCGCACGCTTCAGTAGTTTCCAGTCCTACGGCTTCGAGCCGCCGCCAAATTTCCGGAACACTCTCGATCTCGACCCAGTGCAGTTGGATGTTCTGGCGATCCGAGATGTCTGCAGTATCGCGTGCAAACTCCTTCGAGATACCGGCGATCGTGCGTACCTGTTCGGTATTCAGTTCACCGCCATCGGTACGGATGCGCATCATGAAGTACGGGGCCTCGAGGACGTCGGCGTTGTCGTCGCCGGTCCACGTGGCGTCATACCCCTGCGCGCGCTGCGTGTACAAACCCATCCATCGGAAACGGCCTCGGAGGTCGCCTACATCGATGCTGTCGAATCCCTGCTTCGAGTAGATGTTCTCGATACGGGCGCGAACATTGAGTGGGTTGTCGTCTTTCTTCGCCTGCTCGTTGGCATTGAGCGGCTCGCGGTATCCGAGCGCCCACTGGCCCTCTGCGCGGCGCTTTACGGGCGTCGTGGTGCGTGCTCTGGGTGCGACAACAGGCGACTTCGCGCCTGCTGTATCGGTAGTCGCGTCGGTTGTCGACGACATCGAAGGCTCCTGCATCTTTTCTCTGCCGGACGGTGAAAGGGTGGGGGCTGAAGCTCACCGCTTGCACACGCGTTCGGTTGGATCGGGGCTTGTGAGAAGAAACGTGCTCAGTTCGAATTCCGAGCGGAGATGAGCATGCGCATCGAACGAGACGCATGGCTCAGCTACACACTCTTACGGCATCGACACGAAGAACTGCAGACACGCTTGAGATCGACGTGGCGTCGCGCCACCAATCGGATCCCAGAGTCGTTCACGGAGCCCATTGTGCCATGTCATATGGCAAGTGCCGACCGCGGCGACCTATTTACCTCAATTTCGGGGTAAATGGGCTGGCTGAGCGCCTGCATTTCGGAAGGCTGTCCGTGTGGTGAGTCGACTGTTCAGGTTCTGGGACACTGGAGAGCGTGAACCTTCCCGCCTCGCCCGCCGTCTCACTCGAACTGCCAGATACGGCATTCGACGGTGTCGGTTCGCGGCCTTTCGGGATTTACGTGCACGTGCCCTTCTGTGCGACACGATGTGGCTACTGCGATTTCAACACCTACACCGCCGGGGAGCTCGGAACATCCGCGTCGCCGGAGTCGTGGATGACCGGATTGCGTCGTGAACTCGATGCCGCCGCCTCTCTCATGAACGATCGCGCAGGATCGGTGCCAACTGCCGACACAGTCTTCGTCGGCGGGGGTACGCCCTCGTTGCTGGGTGGGGACGGCCTCACCGATGTGCTGAACGCAGTTCGTGGCAGCTTCGGGCTGACGACGGGCGTCGAGGTGACGACGGAGTCGAATCCGGAATCGACGTCGCCGACATTTTTCGAAAAACTGCGCGCAGCGGGTTACACCCGGATTTCGCTCGGCATGCAGTCGGCTGCCCCGCACGTTCTCGCGGTGCTCGATCGGACGCATACACCCGGACGTGCTGTTGCGGCGGCTAAAGAGGCCCGGGCAGCGGGCTTCGACCATGTCAACCTCGACCTCATCTACGGAACCCCCGGTGAACGCGCGGAGGATCTCGACGCCTCCCTTGCTGCAGTTCTCGAGGCTGGCGTCGATCACGTGTCGGCCTACGCTTTGATCGTCGAGGACGGCACGGCCATGGCGCGCAAGGTTCGACGCGGCGAGCTACCGGCTCCCGACGATGACGTGCTGGCCAGCCGGTACGAGCGGATCGACGCGGTGTTGTCCGGTGCCGGACTGCACTGGTACGAAGTGTCCAACTGGGCCACCGATGACGCTGCCGAATGCAAACACAATGTCGGCTACTGGGATGGCGGAGATTGGTGGGGAGCCGGTCCTGGCGCGCACAGTCACATCGGTGGAACCAGGTTCTGGAACATCAAGCACCCCGCTCGATACGCCGACCGGTTGGCAGCAGGTGAGTTCCCCGTCGCAGGCAGTGAACTGCTCACGAGTGCGGACGTGCACCTGGAAGAGCTGATGTTGAAGATCCGTTTACGAACAGGACTGCCGGCCGATGTGCTTGCGAATTCCGAGCGCGCGGCAGCTGACCAGTTGGTGGTCAACGGTCTGATGGTGGTCGAAATCGATCGCTACGTTCTCACCGATCGCGGGCGTCTGCTGGCCGACGCGGTCGTCCGCGCTATCGCTGCGTGATCGGGCGTTCGTTCGCCGTCGAGATGAGCGCTGCAACCTCACGCACTCAGTGCGTCGTAGTCGAACACGCGGGCATGTAGGACCGTTCTATTTCGCAGGGCCGCGCGCACAGCTCTGTGTAGGCCGTCTTCGAGGTAGACGACCCCGCGATAGTGGACCGCGTGCGGAAACAGATCGCCGTAGAAGGTCGAGTCCTCGGACAGAAGGCGGTCGAGTTCGAGAACCTTCGTGGTGGTGACTATGTCGTCGAGGCGGAGTTGGCGGGGTGGAATTCTGGACCAGTCCCGCAGTGACAGGCCATGCTCGGGGTACGGCTTCCCGTCGCGAACACCTTTGAAGATCACGGTGTGACCCTCGATTCGGTGTAGTTCGTCACAGCTATGTTCGTTGTCGCAATCGAGTAACCCACTTGTCCACATTAAGGCCTAGCGGTGGGTACTGCTCCATGGCCACTAGACTCGACAGACGGGTCGGACGGGGGAGTGCGGTCAACCGGCTGTTCGCGCCCCGACCCGATGTATGTCATGAACAGAGCAGATGTGGAGGTGGATACCGATGTCGGGCACTGATGATCGTCGGTTCGAAATTCTTCGGGCCATAGTTGCTGATTACGTCTCCACCCAGGAGCCTGTCGGGTCACGCGCATTGGTCGAACGTCACAACCTCGGGGTGTCCAGCGCGACAGTGCGCAACGATATGGCTGCGCTGGAGGCCGAGGGCTACATTGCACAGCCTCACACCAGCTCAGGCCGGGTACCGACCGACAAAGGTTACCGTCAGTTCGTCGACCGCATCGCCGACGTCAAACCACTCTCATCTGCCGAGCGGCGTGCCATTCTCGAGTTCCTCGAAAACGGCGTAGACCTCGACGATGTTCTTCGCCGCGGGGTTCGACTGCTTGCACAGCTCACCCGCCAGGTGGCCGTCGTTCAATATCCGACGTTGTCGGTGTCGTCGGTTCGCCACCTCGAAGTAGTTGCGCTCACACCAGCCCGCCTGCTCCTGGTGCTCATCACGGACTCCGGACGCGTCGATCAGCGCATCGTCGAACTGGGCGATGTCATCGACGACGAGAACTTGGCGAAACTGCGCAGACTGCTCGGTGGAGCGCTCGAAGGAAAGCGGCTCGCCGCCGCGTCGGCGGCCGTGGCCGAACTCGCCGAGAATGCCCCCGAACCCCTGCGCGACGCGATGATCAGATCTGCCACCGTGTTGGTCGAGTCCCTGGTAGAGCACTCGGAGGAACGTTTGGTGCTCGGCGGTACCGCCAACCTGACACGAAATGCCGCCGATTTTGCAGGTGACGCTGGATTCCCCGGTTCGTTGCGTGCTGTTCTCGAAGCGTTGGAAGAGCAGGTCATCGTGCTCAAGCTGCTCGCTGTGACACAGGACACGCGAACTGTGACGGTGCGAATCGGTGAAGAGACGCAGGTCGAGGAGATGCGCGGAACCTCGGTGATTTCCACTGGGTACGGTTCGGCTGGCATGGTTCTGGGAGGTATGGGAGTGCTGGGCCCCACACGCATGGACTATCCGGGAACAATTGCATCGGTCGCCGCCGTTGCGAGGTATATCGGCGAGGTTCTCGCCGAGCGCTGATCACCGGACAACAGACATTGCTTGCCGCACCGCGAAGGCGGAGGTAAGCGCAGACCGGATCGACAAAAACGAAAGAGACTTACGTGGCACGGGACTATTACGGGACGCTCGGTGTGAGCCAGAAGGCATCGGACCAAGAGATCAAGCGCGCCTACCGCAAACTTGCGCGTGAACTCCACCCCGACGTGAATCCGGACGAGAGCGCGCAAGCCCGATTCAAGGACATCTCGACTGCCTACGAGGTCCTCTCCGATCCAGAGAAGCGACGCGTCGTCGACCTCGGTGGAGATCCGCTTCAGCAAGGTGGCGGCGGCGGAGCCGGCGGCGGCGGTTTCGGTGGCGGACTCGGAGATGTCTTCGAGGCCTTCTTCGGCGGACAGGGAGGCGGCAGTGGCCGCGGACCTCGTGGTCGCGTCCAGCCGGGTGCCGACTCGCTGCTGCGAACGAAACTCACGCTCGACGAGTGCGCGACCGGTGTCACCAAGCACATCACCGTCGACACGGCGATCCTGTGCGACCTGTGCACCGGTGCGGGCACCAACGGTGACTCCAAGCCTGTGACCTGCGAAACCTGCGGTGGCGCAGGCGAAGTGCAGTCCATTCAGCGTTCCTTCCTCGGTCAGGTCATGACCTCACGGCCGTGCCCGACCTGCCGCGGAGCCGGGGAGACCATCCCCGACCCGTGCCGCAAATGTGGTGGCGACGGTCGCGTTCGATCGCGACGAGACATTTCGGTCAAGGTCCCGGTCGGTGTCAGTAACGGCATGAGGATTCGACTGGCTTCGCAGGGTGAAGTCGGCCCCGGCGGCGGACCCGCAGGTGACCTCTACGTGGAAATCGTCGAGCAGCAGCACGACGTGTTCGTCCGCGACGGCGAAGATCTGCATTGCACGATTCGTGTCCCGATGGTCGACGCAGCGCTCGGCACCTCGGTGTCGGTCGACGCGATCATCGACGGACCGACGGACATCGTCGTCGATCAAGGCACTCAGCCCGGATCTGTCGCGGTACTGCGTGGTCACGGTATGCCGAAGCTCCGGTCCGGAATTCGAGGTGACCTACACGCGCACCTCGAGGTCGTGGTGCCGTCACGCCTGGACCACAAGCAGACTCAGCTCCTCGCGGACCTGAAGACCCTGCGAGACCGCGATGCAGCCGAGGTCGTCACCATCGGTTCCCAGCACAGCGGTGGGCTGTTCTCGAGGCTCCGGGAAGCGTTCAGCGGTCGCTGACGATGACGGCCACCGTTTTCTACCTCGATCCCTTGCCCCAGGTCGGTGGTACCGCCGTCCTGGACGGGAAAGAAGGCCACCACGCCGCTACGGTGCGGCGGATTCGAGTGGGACAACGAATCTTGCTGTCCGACGGGCACGGCGGGGTCGCCGACACCGTCGTGATCTACGCCGAGCGTGATCGCCTCGAAATGACCGTCGATGCTCGATTCGACATTCCGCAGCCGACACCATCGGTGGGGCTCGTGCAAGCGCTGCCCAAAGCAGACCGTTCGGAGTTGGCCGTAGAACTTGCGACCGAAGCAGGCGTCGACTCCATCGTGCCGTGGCAATCCTCCCGATGCGTCGCGCGATGGGAAGGTGCGAAAACAGCCAAGGGCGTTGCTCGGTGGCGCAGTACGGTTGCCGCCGCGGCCAAGCAGTCCCGACGGCCGTTCGTTCCGGACGTCTCCGAGCTCCATGACACGGCGGCGGTACTCGAACTCGTCCGTGGGGTCGTCGCCCGCGGGGGAATCGTTGCAGTGCTTCATGAATCGGCAACCGACAGGTTCTCGGAGTTGCCGCTGCGTTCGGTGAACGAAGTGCTGTTGGTGGTAGGTCCTGAAGGTGGCTTGGACGACAGTGAAGTAGGCAGATTGACTGCAGCCGGAGCCCGAACCGTCGTGTTGGGTCCGACGGTTCTGCGGACCTCGACCGCTGCGGCCGTTGCACTGGGCGCGATCGGTGTCTCGACGGACCGCTGGGCGCAGCAGCCTCTCGACTTTCGTGAGCCTTAGTGGAGCGAGTCAAAATCGGTTACGGCGAGCACGAGGAGCAGTACGGCCACCTCTATCTTCCGGAGCGCTCCGCCGCTGAAACCGGCACTCCCGTACCTGTCGTCATGATCGTGCACGGCGGATCCTGGAGTGGCCAGTACAGCTCTAGCCTGGGCACCCGGTACGCCGTCGAGTTTGCGCGAGCAGGTTTCGCGGCCTGGAACATCGAGTATCGCCGGGTCGGCGCAGGCGGTCTGTGGCCCGAAGCGAGCAACGATGTCGGCGCGGCGTTCGACGCACTTGTCGGCATAGCTGCCGAACTCGATTCGATCTCACTCGATCTGGCGGACGTCCGAGTACTCGGTCACTCGTCCGGGGGACACCTGGCCGCGTGGCTGGCAGGTCGACGCGGCGGCGCGCTGACGCCGTCGCTGATCGTGACGCAGGCAGGTGTTCTGGACTTGGTGACTGGACCGGCGTCGGGAATCGTCAATCCTGCCGTCCGCGCATTGCTCGACGCCGATTACGAGGACGCGCCCGAGCTGTATCGATCGGCGTCGCCATTGCACCGCATTCCCACCGAGGTTCCGATGCACTGTATTCATGGATCGCTCGACACCCTGGTGCCGGTGTCGCAGAGCGAACTCTACGTAGCAGCGGCCCGCGCCGGCGGTGATCACGCCGAACTGACGATCGTTCCAGGTGAGGACCACGTCGCGTTTCTCGAGACCGGGTCGCGGTGCTGGCAGCACTCGGTGTCGGCTGTGCTCGCCGGTGCCGGCGGGTAAATGGGAATGCGGTCATTCGCACGCGCGTTAAACTCGAATCAGACACCTCCCCGCCCGTGCTCGTCGACATCGGAAAGCAGGCCATAGCCACCACGTGAGTGAACACAGCGAACTTCCCACCGAACGCATGGTTCGGTCCAGCATGGAGCTTGCGCCTGAGGCCGTTCTCCCGCTACTCGGACCCGCCGACGAGAACCTGAGGACCCTCGAGCAGCTTCTGAGTGCCGATATCCATGTCCGTGGAAACGTCGTCACTTTGAGTGGCAAGGTGGCCGACGTGGCGCTCGCCGAGCGGGTCATCTCCGAGTTGGCCGCCGTCGCCAAGCGTGCGCAGCCGCTGACCGTCGATGCGGTACGCAGGACAGTCGGCATGCTGACCGAAGGTGTCGCCGAGTCACCTGCCGAGGTGCTGAGCCTGGACATTCTTTCTCGTCGAGGCAAGACCATCCGGCCGAAGACGCTCAATCAGAAGCGCTACGTCGATGCGATCGACACCAACACGATCGTTTTCGGTGTCGGCCCCGCTGGTACCGGCAAGACCTACTTGGCGATGGCCAAGGCGGTCCAGTCACTGCAGGCCAAGCAGGTCAGCCGGATCATCCTGACGCGGCCCGCGGTGGAAGCCGGCGAGCGTCTCGGCTTTCTGCCCGGCACGTTGCACGACAAGATCGATCCGTACCTGCGTCCGCTGCACGATGCACTGCACGACATGATGGATGTCGAGGCAATTCCGAAGCTCATGCAGGCAGGTGTAATCGAGGTCGCTCCGCTGGCGTACATGCGCGGTCGGACCCTCAACGACGCATTCATCGTTCTCGACGAGGCGCAGAACACCACCGCCGAGCAGATGAAGATGTTCCTCACCAGGCTGGGATTCGGCTCGAAGATCGTCGTGACCGGCGACATCACTCAGGTCGACCTCCCCGGTGGCGCACGTTCGGGGCTACGGGCCGCGTCGGAGATACTCAACGACGTCGATGACATTCACTTTGCACAGTTGACCAGTAGCGACGTGGTTCGACATCGCCTGGTGTCGGAGATCGTCGACGCTTACGAGCGGTTCGAGTCCACGAACAACCAAGATCTCTCGCTGAGCAATCGCGCACAGCGACGCTCTGGAGGGCCGCGCTCTGCTCGCCGATAGAATCTGCTCGAAAGTCCCTTGTCGAAAGAGTGAGCAGCAATGAGTATCGAGGTGTCCAACGAATCGGGGATGGAAGTCTCCGAAACGGATCTCGTAAGTGTGGCCCGGTTCGCTATCGCCAGTATGGACGTGCATTCGGCGGCCGAGTTGTCGATGGTTCTCGTCGATTCGTCCACCATGGCGGATTTGCACATGCGCTGGATGAACTTACCGGGCCCGACGGATGTGATGTCGTTCCCGATGGACGAACTCGAGCCCGGCGGTCGTCCGGATTCTCCCGAGCCGGGACCGTCGATGCTCGGCGATATCGTCCTGTGCCCGTCCTTCGCCGCAGATCAGGCAGCGGCCGCCGGCCATCCTCTCGAACACGAGTTGGCACTGCTGACTGTCCACGGTGTCCTGCATCTACTCGGCTACGACCACGCCGAACCGGATGAAGAAAAGGAAATGTTCGCTCTTCAGAATCGCATTCTGGCGGAGTGGTACGAGGATCTCCGTCGCGCAGAAGAAGCCGAAGTGCAGGCGGCAAGGGACAGTCGACTGCTCGGTAAAACCGGCTTCGTCGGCGGCGACAACCTGTGAGCGATGCGCCTGCGCTGATAGTGGCAGCAGTCGTCCTCCTACCGATCGCAGGTTTGTTCGCAGCCGTGGATTCGGCATTGAACACCGTCTCGCGGGCCCGCGTCGAGGACATGGTCAAAGATGGTCGCCCGGGCGCTATCGGTCTTCTCACCATCGTCGCGGACCGCCCTCGATACGTGAATCTGACGGTCCTTCTTCGCATCCTGTGCGAAATCGTTGCCACAGTTCTACTCGCGGGTGGGCTGATAGGTGTTCTCGACGAAACGATCGCGCTTCTCGTGACTGCGGTCGTGATGGTGTTGGTCAGTTACATTGCCATCGGTGTCGGTCCCAGAACGCTCGGACGCCAACACGCGTACTCGATCGCACTGTTCGCGGCACTTCCGCTGAGAGGCCTCGGCTGGATTCTCGGTCCGGTGAGCCGCCTGCTGATCGTGATCGGCAACGCGATCACGCCGGGGCGAGGATTCCACAACGGCCCGTTCGCATCCGAGATCGAACTGCGTGAACTGGTCGACATGGCACGTGAACGCGGCGTGGTTGCAGACGACGAGCGCCGAATGATCCAGTCCGTCTTCGAACTCGGTGATACCTCGGCTCGCGAGGTGATGGTCCCGCGGCCGGAAATGGTCTGGATCGAGTCCGACAAGTCAGCGGGACAGGCGACTTCGCTCGCCGTGCGCAGTGGGCATTCCCGGATTCCGGTGATCGGTGAGAACGTCGACGACATCATCGGCGTCGTGTACCTGAAAGATCTTGTGCAGCAGACGTACTACTCCACCGATGGCGGACGCGGTGTGAAGGTGACCGACGTGATGCGGCCGGCAGTATTCGTACCGGACTCCAAGCCGTTGGATAGTTTGCTCGCCGAAATGCAGCGTGACCGTAAGCACATGGCCGTGCTCATCGACGAATACGGCGGAACTGCAGGGTTGGTCACCATCGAGGATGTGTTGGAGGAAATCGTCGGAGAGATCGCCGACGAGTACGACGCCGGTGAAGTTGCCCCCATCGAAGACTTGGGTGACGGACGCTATCGGGTATCTGCGCGTGTGCCACTCGAGGACGTTGGCGAGTTGTTCGACATCGAGATCGAATCCGAGGATGTCGACACCGTGGGTGGTCTCCTGGGCTACGAGCTCGGACGAGTGCCGCTTCCAGGCTCGCGTGTGCAGTCGCACGGCTTGGCATTTACCGGTGAAGGCGGCGCCGATCAGAAGGGTCGTGTGCGAGTCACGACCGTTCTGGTGGAGAGGTTCGAGAACGATCACGATGAGGAATCGTCGACAGAAGCGTCCGATGCCTGAGCTGTGCGGCAGAACGAATACAACCATCCCGGCCGCGTCACGCGGCGGGAAGAGCTGGGAGGTGCTCGATGTCTGATTCGAGCAAAGAAGATTTTCGGTCCGGATTCATTTGTTTCGTCGGTCGGCCGAACACCGGAAAGTCGACGCTGACCAACGCGCTCGTCGGTTCCAAGATCGCCATCACCTCATCGCGTCCGCAGACCACACGCCACACCATTCGTGGCATCGTTCACCGCGAAAATGCGCAGTTGATTCTCGTCGATACCCCTGGATTGCACCGTCCGAGAACGCTTCTCGGGCAGCGACTCAACGATTTGGTGCAGGATACGTATTCCGAGGTCGACGTCATCGGATTGTGCATCCCCGCGGACGAAAAGATCGGGCCGGGTGATCGTTGGATTCTCGAGCAGGTTCGCCACATTTCGCCGAAGACGACGCTGATCGGCATCGTGACCAAGATCGACAAGGTCAAGAAAGAACGCGTCGTACAGCAGCTCATGGCTCTGTCGAAGTTGCTGGGGGAAAGCAGCCACGTGATTCCGGTGTCCGCCGAATCGGGTGAGCAGGTGGAGAAGCTGGTTGCCCTGCTCGCCTCTGAATTGCCACCCGGCCCCGCCTTCTACCCAGACGGGGAACTGACGGACGAGCCCGAAGAAATCCTGATGGCGGAGTTGATCAGAGAGGCCGCGCTCGAAGGTATTCGCGACGAGCTTCCCCACTCGCTAGCGGTCGTCATCGATGAGATCACTCCCCGCGAGGGCCACGACAACATGCTCGATGTCCACGCCATCCTCTACATCGAACGCTCGAGCCAGAAGGCGATCATCATCGGCAAGGGTGGTGCCCGGTTGAAAGAGGTCGGTACCAACTCGCGCTTGCAGATCGAGAAGCTACTCGGTACCCGCATCTACCTCGACCTGCACGTCAAGATCGCCAAGGACTGGCAGACCGATCCCAAGCAGATGGGCAAGCTCGGGTTTTGATCGCGGTTCGACCCGTGTCGATGGTGCCGCTCACCACCACTGATCGGGTCGCTCGAGGTGCCATTGCAGCACGTTCTCCAGCTGTGCGGCAACGGAGACCAGCAGCGGTTCCGAGGATTCGTGGCCCATCAATTGCAGACCGATCGGCAGGCCGTTCGTGGTGAAGCCGGCCGGGATGTTCACACTCGGCCATCCGAGAACGTTCCACGGCCAGGTGTAGGGACAGTGTTCGGTGATGATGCGGTCGGTCTCGGTGTTGGTTTTGTCGTCGATTGCTTCGATCAGCGGCGGTGGAGTAGCCGTCGTGGGAGCTAGCACGATGTCATATTCGTCGAATATTCGGCCGATACGACGCCGGATCCGCGGTTCCGCGGCGCGGGCTGCGCGAAGCGGGGCACCGGAAAGGGCACGCCCGTGTTTTGCGTTGGCACGGGTCCTCGGATCGGCCAGGGATGCATCCGGGAGCTGATCGAGCCAGGCTGCCACACCGGCCAGTGAACGGGGAAGGAAATTGAGCCCCAACGTAATTCCGTATTTCGGATCGTCTACGACCACGTGATGGCCCAGTGACCGCAGCACCGCAGCCATCTCGTGGGCCGCCGCCGAGATCTCGGGGTCCAGTTTCGAGGGTGTCGGAATGAACGGCTTGCGCAGGCTCAGCGCGATCCTGAGCGGGCCTGGATTGCGACCGACCGAGTCCGAGACCTGCAACGGAGCGGGCTTGTGCAGATCGCCGTCGTGACTGCCCGAGACGATATCGAGCAGAAGTGCCGCATCAGCGACGGTCCGCGCCAGCGGGCCGATGACGGTGATGCCATTGAAGGCCTCGGGCTGGGGCCACGTCGAGATGCGTCCGCGCTGCGGTTTGATTCCGACGAGATTGGTCCACGACGCCGGAATGCGCACCGAGCCCGCACCGTCGGAACCCAGTGCAGCCGAGACTAGTTCGGCGGCAACTGCCGCTGAACTCCCGCCGGATGAGCCGCCGGGCGTGTGCGTACGACTCCAGGGATTTCGAGTGTGGCCGAACGCGCTGCCACCGGTGAGCGGCCACTGTCCGAGTTCTGGACTGTTCGTTTTACCGACGATGACGGCACCGGTGTCGCGAAGTCTGCGCACCACCTCCGAGTCGGCGGCTGCCCGGGGGAACTCCCCGGCACATCCGAAGGCGGTCGGTTCACCGGTGACATCGACGTCGTCCTTGACCGCGATCGGGACGCCCAACAGGGGAGCAGCGTGCCCCGTTGCACGTAGTCGATCGGCTTCCCAGGCCTCCCGCAGTGCGGCGTCACCTCGCACGATGCGGAACGCATTCAGAGTTGGCTGACTCTTCTCGATCCGGTCCAGCGACTCGGTGACGGCTTGAACCGAGGTGATGCGGCCCGCTGCGAGTGCCGCGGCCTGTTCGACGAGGGTCGCGCGAGAAAAGTCCACGCGTGCACAGTATCGAACCTGCGCGAGGGAGATGGGAACCGCCGGACCAGCGTGGGAGTATGGAGGACGTGAGGCTCTATCGGGACAACGCAGTCGTGCTGCGCCAGCACAAGCTGGGCGAGGCCGATCGGATTGTCACGCTCCTGACCCGAGACAACGGAATCGTCCGTGCGGTGGCGAAAGGCGTGCGGCGCACCACATCGAAGTTCGGTGCTCGCCTGGAACCGTTTGCACACATCGACGTGCAACTTCATCCCGGTCGTAACCTCGACATCATCACCCAGGTCCACACGGTCAATGCCTTCGGTGGCGACATCGTCTCGGACTACGGTTGCTACACCACCGCGTGCGCGGTGTTGGAGACCGCCGAGCGTCTCGCAGGCGAGGAGCACGCGCCAGCGAGGCGTCTGCATCAACTGACGGTCGGAGCCCTGCGTGCACTGGGCGACCGCGCTCGTCCACCAGAGTTGGTCCTCGACGCCTTCCTGCTGCGCGCAATGGGGTACGCCGGGTGGGCGCCGTCGTTGACCGAGTGCGCCCGGTGCGCCGCTCCCGGCCCACATCGGGCGTTCCATGTCGCGGCCGGTGGCTCCGTCTGCGTTCACTGCAGGCCGCCCGGGGCGGCGACCCCGATGGCCGGTGTACTCGACCTGATGGTTGCCCTCGAGCGTGGTGAGTGGGTTTACACCGAAACGACGTCGACTGCGGTGCGTAGTCAGGCGAGTGGCCTTGTTGCCGCGCATCTACAATGGCATCTAGAGCGTCAGTTGCGGACGTTGCCCCTGATCGAGCGATCGAAGCCGCATCAGGTCGAGGCTGAGTCGGTCCGAATATCCACCGTCGGGCAGGATGAAGACCGTGATTCGACGACGCGAACCGCGTACCCGGCCTGACGAGGAGATCGCTGTACGCCCACCGGACCCGCATCCGTCGGGTGCCCGGCCGCCGATCCTCCAACCCGAGCTGATTCCGCGGCATGTCGCGTTGGTCATGGACGGCAACGGGCGGTGGGCGCAGGACCGAGGCCTGCCGCGTACCGCGGGCCACGAGCGCGGTGAGGCCGTACTCATGGATACGGTCAGTGGCTGCATCGACATCGGCGTGAAATGGCTCTCGGCGTATGCGTTCTCGACGGAGAACTGGAAGCGTAGTCCCGACGAAGTGAAATTCCTGATGGGATTCAACCGCGACGTCATTCGGCGTCGGCGCGACGAAATGAACGAGATGGGTGTTCGCGTTCGGTGGGCCGGCCGTCGACCTCGCCTGTGGCGCAGTGTGATCAAGGAGCTCGAGGTCGCCGAGGAGTTGACGAAGCACAACACCGTCATGACGCTGACGATGTGTGTCAACTATGGCGGACGGGCCGAAATTGCCGACGCGACAAAGGAAATAGCGCGGCTGGTCGCACAGGGAAAACTCGATCCGGAGAAGATCACCGAAGCGACCGTCGCGAAGTATCTCGACGAGCCCGACATGCCCGACGTCGACCTGTTTCTGCGTCCGTCCGGTGAGCAGCGCACCTCCAACTTCTTGCTGTGGCAATCGGCCTACGCTGAGTTCGTATTTCAAAAGAAGCTGTTCCCGGACTTCGACCGCCGGGATCTGTGGGCGGCATGTGTCGAATTCGCTTCCAGAGACCGCAGATTTGGTGGAGTCAAGTATGAGTGAACAGTTGTCCCTGCAATCCCGCGCCCAGATTGCGCTGACCCAGTTCGCTACCGTCACAGTGGCGGAGGAGGGGTCGCTGGGGTTCGATTATGCGGGGGCCTTGTGCTCGTTGCGTTCGCTCGTGCTGTCGCCGGGTCTCGAAGTGCTTTCTCTGACGGCGGTTCTGGCGTGGGATCGCCCGGTGAAGGCCTCGCTGCACAAGAAGGTCGCAGACCGAAACGCCGAGTCGCAGTTCGGGTCGATCTCGGTCAACGTCAATGGAAAAATGGCCGACGTACTGCTGCGTTACACGTTCCCGGCCAGTGGCCTCGACGACGAACCGCTGATGACGATGCTGGTTCTCGTGCTCGCAGGCGTCGAGAAGGCACGCGTAGGACTCTTGCCCTGACGCTTGCTCGCGGAGGGCCGAGCTAGGAGTTGGCTCGGCATTCGCTGCAGGTGCCGAAAATTTCGACCGTGTGGCTGACGTCGCTGAACCCGTTGTCCTCGGCGACATCCTGCGACCATTTCTCCACGTCTACGCCCTCGACCTCCACGGTGTAGCCACAGAGTCGGCACACCAGATGGTGGTGATGTCCGGACGAGCATCGCCGATACACCGATTCGCCGGTGTCGATACGAAGAACGTCCACGGTGCCTGCGTCGGCGAGGGTCTGCAACGTGCGGTACACGGTGGTGAGGCCGATGCCTTCTCCGCGCTTGCGGAGTTCGTCGTGCAGATCCTGCGCGGATCGGAACTCCTCGATGCTGTCCAGGAGGTCGGAGATCGCACTTCGTTGTTTGGTGGCCCGCACCCCGGCTACGACGGGTTTTCGGGGACGGGCAGTATCGGTCGACGAACTGTCGGTCATGGGTATTTTCAGCCTTCCTCGGCATGTGCGACGGCGTCGACGACGATGTGAGACAGATGGTCGTCGACGAGACGGTAAAGAACTTCGCGGCCGTTGCGCTCACCGCGGACGACCCCGGCTGCCTTGAGAACCCGCAGGTGTTGGCTGATCAACGGTTGTGTTACGCCGAGGGCGCCGACCAGCTCGTGTACGCAACGCTCCGATTCGCGTAGTTGAAGCACGATCGCGATGCGTACCGGTGCAGCGAGAGCGCGCAGAATGTCGCCGGCTGCCGCGAGTGTTTCCTTCGGCGGAATCGGGGCCGGGGGAGCAGATGCGCATGGTTCGTGAGCATGGTCGTCGAGAGCCTGAGCTGGGGAGTCGTCGGCAGCACTTCCACTCCGGTGGGAGGGGTTCGTCTCTATCGTTGCCAAGAGGATCTCCCTACGTTTCTAACGTCCTTCGTCGGTGTCAGGCCTACGCACTTGTTGTTAATGCACATCACTTCCATTTTGATATGCAGGAGTATGCATGTCAAACCAAATGGGGACTGTTCGGAGATACGCCGCCCGACCGATAGGCTGGCGCGAGGCCAAGCGCCTGCAACGACCCCCTCGAACACCGAAGATGGAGACCTCCGCCAGTGGCACCCAAGTCCAAAGTCGACACCGTCGCCAACCTCGCCAAGCGTCGAGGTCTCGTATACCCCTGCGGCGAGATCTACGGCGGTACCAAGTCTGCCTGGGACTACGGCCCGCTGGGCGTCGAGCTCAAAGAGAACATCAAGAAGCAGTGGTGGCGGAACATGGTCACCAGCCGCGAGGACACCGTCGGCCTCGACTCTTCGGTCATTCTGCCGCGTCAGGTCTGGGAAGCGTCGGGTCACGTCGAAACCTTCAGTGATCCGCTCGTCGAATCGCTGATCACCCACAAGCGTTACCGCGCCGATCATCTTCTCGAAGCGTACGAGGAGAAGCACGGGCATCCGCCGGAGAACGGCCTGGCCGATATCCGCGATCCCGAGACCGGCGACCCGGGCCAATGGACCGAACCGCGCGCGTTCTCGGGCCTGCTCAAGACGTTCCTCGGCCCGGTCGACAACGAGGAAGGGCTGCACTACCTGCGGCCCGAGACCGCTCAGGGCATCTTCGTGAACTTCGCCAACGTGCTGACGACCTCACGCAAGAAGCCGCCGTTCGGCATCGGCCAGATCGGCAAGAGCTTCCGCAACGAAATCACCCCCGGAAACTTTATCTTCCGCACTCGAGAGTTCGAGCAGATGGAGATGGAATTCTTCGTCAAGCCCGGCGAGGACGAGGAGTGGCACGAGTACTGGATCGACTACCGCATGAAGTGGTACACCGACCTCGGTATCGATCCGGAGAACCTGCGCCTGTACGAGCATGCCAAGGAGAAGCTCTCGCACTACTCCAAGCGCACCGTCGACATCGAGTACCGCTTCG
>JBBPZN010000048.1:0-3476 GCA_038198705.1 Mycobacteriales bacterium | reverse complement strand
GATGTTCCACGCCATGTCCTGGGGGCTCCCCTACGCGGCACTGATGGTGGGTGCGTCGCTGATCATGCCGGACAAGTATCTACAGCCCGCACCTCTGGCCGAGATGATTTCCACCCTGCGCCCCACCGCCGCCGCCGCCGTTCCCACGATCTGGCAGGCACTTCACTCCTACCTGACCGAGCACCCCACCGATCTGTCGAGCCTGCGCGACGTGGTGGTCGGTGGGAGCGCATGCCCGCCGAGCCTGATGCGTGCATTCCACGACGAGTACGGCGTTCACATCACCCAGGCCTGGGGCATGACCGAAACCTCTCCGCTCGGCACCTCTGGGCGGCCCGACGCCGGACTCTCCCCCGAAGAGGAGTTCGATCTTCGTTGCACACAAGGTCGATTCGTGGCCGCCGTGCGCGCCCGACTCGTCGACGACGCCGGCAATGAACTGCCCTGGGACGGCAAGCAGGTCGGCGAACTCGAGGTTCGCGGTCCATGGATCACCGCCAGCTACTACCGCGGCGATGCCGCCGACAAGTTCGACGACGGTTGGCTGCGGACCGGGGACGTCGGCACCATCTCTTCGGGTGGATTTCTGCGGCTGACGGACCGGTCGAAGGACATCATCAAGTCCGGTGGCGAATGGATCTCCTCGGTCGAGCTGGAGAACCAGGTGATGGAACACCCCGCTGTGCGCGAGGCAGCAGTCATCGGTGTCCCCGACCAGAAGTGGGACGAGCGTCCGCTGGTTGCCGTCGTCGTCCGCGACGGCGAAAACGTGACCGCCGAGGAACTACGCGAGTTCCTTGCCGGCCGGGTCGCGCACTGGCAGCTTCCGGAACGATGGACATTCATCGAGGAGGTACCCAAGACGAGCGTCGGGAAGTACGACAAGAAGCGGCTGCGCAGCACCCACGCCGACGGCAAACTCGACGTCGTAGAGCTGTCGTAGAGCGATCCTCCGTCATCGACGGCTAGATCGCTCTACGACCCTCGAAACGGATCAGACGATTCCGAGCGCGATCATCGCGTCGGCGACCTTGATGAAGCCTGCGATATTCGCACCGTGGACGTAGTCGCCGGGCTTGCCGTACTCCTCCGCGGTGGCGATCGTCCGGTGATGGATGCCGCGCATGATCGCCGCGAGCCGCTCGTCGGTGTACTCGAAGCTCCAGGAGTCGCGGGATGCGTTCTGCTGCATTTCGAGAGCGGAGGTGGCGACACCCCCCGCATTGGCGGCCTTGCCCGGTGCGAAGGCGACGGATGCGTCGCGGAACACCTGAGCTGCTGCAGGCGTGGTGGGCATATTGGCGCCTTCAGCCACGACCTTGACACCGTTCGCGACGAGGGTATTCGCTGCGTCCTCGTCGAGTTCGTTCTGAGTAGCCGACGGCATGGCGACGTCGCAGGGCACGTCCCAGATCGACCCTGCCTCGGTGAACGTCGCTCCCGCGACGGTGTCGCAGTAGGTGCCGATACGTTCGCGTCGTACCTCTTTGATGTCCTTCAGAAGTTCGAGGTCGATGCCGTTGGGATCGAAGATGTAGCCGGAGGAGTCCGAACACGCGACGACTTTGCCGCCGAGTTGGTGAACCTTCTCGATCGCATAGACCGCAACGTTTCCGGAACCGGACACGACGGCAGTCTTGCCGTCGAGGGAAGTCCCGAGCGCTTTGAGCATGTCGGCGACGAAGTATGCGACGCCGTACCCGGTTGCTTCACGCCGCACCTGGGAACCGCCCCAGGAGGTTCCCTTGCCGGTGAGCACCGCTGATTCGTACGAGTTGGTCAGCCGCTTGTACTGGCCGAACAGGTAACCGATCTCGCGGCCTCCGACGCCGATATCTCCGGCGGGCACATCGGTGTACTCGCCGATGTGGCGGTGCAACTCGGTCATGAACGACTGACAGAACCGCATCACCTCGGCTTCGGATCGGCCCTTGGGGTCGAAGTCCGAACCGCCCTTGCCGCCACCGATAGGAAGACCGGTGAGGGCGTTCTTGAAGATCTGCTCGAAGCCCAGGAACTTGACGATTCCCAGGTTGACGGTGGAGTGGAAGCGCAAGCCGCCTTTGTAGGGGCCGAGCGCGCTATTGTACTGCACCCGGAATCCGCGGTTGACGTGTACCGATCCGGAGTCGTCCACCCAGGGAACCCTGAAGATGATCTGCCGTTCCGGCTCGCACAAGCGCTCGATGAGTCCGGCGTCGGCGTATTCCGGGCGGCGATCGATGACGACCTTGAGCGAGTCGAACACCTCGGCGGCCGCCTGGTGAAACTCGGGCTCGCCGGCGTTGCGCTTCAGGACTTGCTCGTAAATCGTTTCGATCTGGTCACGCGTGGACACGCACTTGCCTCCTGGGTGAGAAATACGAACATGACGGTAACAACCGAACTTGTCTCATGGTGAGCCCGGTTGCCTTCCAGCGTCTCGACGGGCGGTTGATGTCTCGTGGCTCACATAATTGGTATCTCAAATGCATATTGAAATATCGTGGTGTCATGCAGTTGACCCGGTTCACCGATCTCGGTCTGAGAATCGTCATGCGCCTGGCCGTCGTACAGCCTGGAGATCGCCCTGGCAGCAAGGACATTGCCGAGCAATTGGCAATCTCGTACACCCATGCTGCCAAGGTGATCGCTCGTCTGTCGGAGCTCGGAATTGTCGATGCTCGCCGCGGTCGCGGTGGTGGTCTGGCTATCACCGAGCTCGGTAGAACTGCGTCGATCGGCTGGCTCGCACGCCGTTTGGAAGGCGAGTCGGAGGTCATCGAGTGTGATGGATCGAACCCGTGCCCGCTACGAGCCGGCTGCCTTTTGCGGCCGGCACTGCGGCGGGCACGAGAGGCGTTTTTCGCCTCTTTGGACGAGCTAGTCATCGATGACGTCACCAGCCAACCGACGCGCGGGGTCCTGCTCACACTTCCTGCTATGCCCAGCAGGTCGGCAACTGCAAAATCAATGATCGGGGAATAGACATGCTTTCCACAGAGTCCAAAGAGGTCATCCGGGCCACGCTCCCAGTCGTCGGTGCCGCCATCGGTGACATCACGACGACTTTCTACCGGACCATGTTCATCGATCACCCCGACTTGGAACGAAATCTGTTCAACCGCGGTAACCAGAAGCAGGGCGAGCAGCAGAAAGCGTTGGCCGGTGCTATCGCCGCCTTCGCGTCGCTGCAGCTGGAAGAGGACCAGGACCGGGTGGACATGATCCTTTCCCGTATCGCCCACAAGCACGCCTCTCTGGGCATCGAACCTGCGCAGTACCAGGTTGTCTACGAGTACCTGTTCGGCGCGATCGCCACGGAACTGGGAAGCGCTGTCACACCAGAGGTTGCGGCTGCGTGGACCGAGGTCTACTGGCTGATGGCCGACATGCTGATCTCGATGGAGGCCGGCTTGTACAAGAGCGCGGGCGTCGAGATCGGTAATGTGTGGCGGCAGGTCCGCGTGCTCGACCGACGCTTCGAATCGGCAGAT
>JBBPZN010000047.1:0-4094 GCA_038198705.1 Mycobacteriales bacterium | reverse complement strand
TCAACGCCGAGCAGCGGAAACGGCAGGTGCTGCACACAGCAACGAAGCTGTTCGCAGAGAACGGCTTGGCAGGCACGTCGATGCGCACGATCGCAAGCAGCATCGGCATCCTTCCGAGCAGCCTCTACCAGTACGTGCACTCCAAGGAGTCGCTCTTGGAGGAGATCGTCATCGGCCACTTACGGGCGATGAATAACGAATTTAATCGGGTTGTCGACCGGTCACTGCCTCCGGAGCTCGAACTCGGTGAGCTGATTCGTAGGTCCCTGACACTGATCGACGAGGATCCGCACTCGCCGCAGATTTGCCGCAACGAAGAAAGCACCATACGACAACTCGGCGGTCACGACGAGATCCGCGCACTCGCGGTGAGCAACCACAAACTATGGATCGCTTCGCTCGAACGCGGAATCAGTGAAGGCGTCTACCGGCGATCGATCGCCCCGAACGTTGCATACGAATTGATCAAAGATGGCCTGTGGCTTACCGGGCGATGGTTCCGCCCCACCGCCGAGTACTCACTGGCCGACCTCTCGGTCGAATGCGTCGAGTTCTACCTGAACGCACTGATGCCGAAGCAGAGCCCAATCGGGTCCACTGCCGGAAATCCCTGAGCCGATTACTGCACCGGCCCTGCAATTCTGGGGCACGCTACTTGAACGTCTCGTATATATAAGGAGTGCCGATCATGCCGCAGCCACCCCGCCTTCACGCCTCGGCGTCGATGCAGTCAATCACCGATGCTCTGCAAGAGCATGGCGTCGTGATTGTCGAAGACCTGCTGGACCAGGACCTCCTCACCCGTTTCAATGCCGAACTCGACTCTCACCTGAGCGAGCGAGCGCAGGGTGCGGAGCGTGGGTTCGTCAATGCCGTGGTGGCGGACTTTTTCGGCGAACACACTGAGCACCTGGCTGGGCTGGCAGCGAAGTCCACGGTTTTTGCCACCGAGGTGCTCACCCACCCGATTTATCGTGGAGTGTGCGACGCGGTGTTGCTACCGAGCTGCGCGGCCTATCAGCTCAATCTCGGCCAGGTACTCAATCGCGGCCCCGGGGGGACTGCCCAATATCTCCACCGCGACGAAGCCGTTTGGGTCCATGTACCCAAGCCGCGGCCGACCCTTCAGTTGGCGTCCGTGGTGGCGCTGCGGGACTTCACTGCGGAGAACGGTGCCACCCGGGTGATCCCGGGCAGTCACTTGTGGGATCCGCAGCGCCAACCGACTGACGCCGAGGCAATTCCAGCGGTGATGAAGGCAGGCTCGGGGATCATCTACCTTGGTTCGACCTTCCACGCTGCCGGCGCGAACACCACCGCCGATCAGTGGCGTCGCGGGTTGCACATCAGCTACTGCGTGGGGTGGCTGCGAACCGAGGAGAACCAGGTCCTGTCGATACCGATGGAGCAGGTGCGCGCCTTGCCGCGCGAGGCGCAGAATCTTCTGGGATTCGGCGTGCATGATGCGGTCGCGCAGCGCGGCGGCTACCTCGGTACGGTCGATCTTTCCGATCCGGTCGAACTGATCGCCGCGGGAAAGCTCTGAGTGCCCACCCCGTCGCTGATACTCAGGAGAGCCAGGCCTCGTCGAGAAGCATGATGTCGGCGAAACTGTGGGATGCGCCCTGAACTTCAGGTTGCCAGACCACCAAATTGTCCTGCGCTGCCAGCGGCAGAGTAGGTACCGTTTCGGTGGCCAGCGACTCGATATCATCGATGGCTGATTGGATTTCCTCCTGTGTACCTGCCTTTTGCAGTGTGCCCAGCAACTCGTCCATTTCTGGATTCGAGTACCCGGAGGCATTCCCCGTCGAGTCGCTGTGGAAGACGGAGTAGAGCTTGAGGAATGGGGCCGAATCGCGGATGCTGAGGGCGGACTGGCCCAGGTCGTAATTCTTTTCGACGTTGATCACTCGGATGATGTCGCTGGTGGAATTCAAGAACTCGACCTCTGCGTCGAACCCGACGGAGTTGAGCATCGCCTGGATCGCAAGTGCCCGGGCCTGCGCCTCTGGTGCTTGGCGCGTTGTGAACGTGATCTTGCCGTCGTAGCCGTCTGCTTTGGCTTCTGCCAGGAGTGAGCGAGCACCCTCCGGGTCGTATTTCGAGGCCGGGGCGCCTGTACTCCAACGAGAAGCCTCCGAGAACAGCGCGACGCTCGGACGGCCGATCCCGTCCTGAGTCCGCTCGTCGAATGCGACCGGGTCGACGGCTTTGATCAGTGCCTGCCGCACCCTCAGGTCCGACCCAGGGCGACCTTCAGCGTTGTTGATCAACACGTCGTTGCCGGCATTCATCACATTCAGATAGCCGGGGTTACCAGCTTCGACGACGTCGGCCACGATGCCGGCCTCGACCGTGAAGAACATCTCCAGCTGTCCGGTGTTGAACATGTCCAACTGTTGTTGTCCGCCTGCCGAGGGGAGGAAACGTACACCGTCGAGTTTCGCGTCGCCACCCCAATAGCCCTCGCGCCGTTCGAGCTGAATCTGCTCGCTCGGCTTGTTCGCTTCCAGCACGAAGGGTCCGGCCCCGATCGGGGTGAAGTTCTCCGCTCGATCGGATTGCGCGGCCACTATCATGCCCGGGCCCGTGGCCAACATATTCGGGAATGTGGCCCAGGGAGTAGACAATTCGAAGATCACAGTCGAGTCGTCGGGTGCCGATATCGACGAGACAGCGTTCTTCCACAGCTGCGAGTCGGGACCACGATTGGCGACGTACCGATCGATGCTCCACCGAACCGCTTCGGCGTCGAGGCTTTCGCCGTTGCTGAAGGTCACCCCGTCCCGCAGGGTCAACGTCCACGTCTTACCGTCCTCGCTGACGGTGAGATCCTCGGCGAGTTGGGGCTCGAACTCGCCGGCCTGACCGTCGAAGCGTACGAGCACGTCGTAGATTGCTGCCATCTCGGTGCCACCTGTCGAACCGGTCGCCATGGTGCGTGCGGGGTCCAGGGTTGCGGGCAGCGCCAGCGAGCCGAACGACAAGGTGCCACCGCTTACGGGTTCGCCGGCATCGGCCGAGCTTCCGACCGGCCCGCTCACCCCGGCCATCACCTCGCCGGTAGCTGACTCTTCGCCCGACGCACATGAACTCAACAAAAGCGCGGTCGCTGCCGCGAGCACGATGGCACCGCTCAGTCGAGACGTACAGGATAGTGCGCGTTCAGTCACCGGTCCTCCAGTATTCAAGTGTGGCAGCCTGTCTCCGCGCCACGGAATGATTCGGTTCATTATTATTTCGCTTGCGGCTCGGTGCTGGGAACTACCGCCACCTTCGGCGGCATCCAGTCATGAGTGTTGACGCTGACGTGTGGGAAGTAGATACGCAGGGTGATTCCGAAATTCTCGGGGCGGACGGGCAGCCAGTTGCGTTCACGACCGTGTCCCGGATTTGTCGCACTGATCCAAAGGTCCAGCGAGCCATCGTCGTTGAGCGTCAGGTCCTGGCTGTCATCGATTGCATAGCGATCGAGTTCATTGTCGAACAACTGTCCGGACGCGGAGTAGGCGGTGAGGGACCACCAGCCCCAGTCACCGTACGGCGGCAACTGGCCGGGCTCGAAATGAAGATTGTAGGTATTTGTCCCGGTCAGCGGCTCTCCGCCCGAGTCCACCTGCGTCGACGGATAGGCCGTGACGTCAACGGGGTTGGCGAATCCGCCGTGCGCAATTCTGGCGCGGTACAGGTATTTGGTGCCAAAATTTCCGATGGACTCGTCCAGGTAGATCCAACCATCGATCGCGGTGACTCGGCGGCTCTCGTTGACCTTGCTACCGCCCATGAAGCCAGGCAGCTGACCGGCCCGTTCTTGGACGGATTCCGGAAGAGATGCTAGATCGAATGTCAATCCGGCTCCAATGCCCAGCGCGGCGAATCGGTCCAAGGCCGGCTGGTCTTCTGGGGCACCCGGGTTGCCGGCTGCCAGCCTGTTGAAGCGATCGAAGTACTCGCCTGCGTCCATCTTCTGAAGATGTTGGACGGGTACATAGTCGAGATCGGGCGTGTAACTCCCGCGTGGGTAGGTGTGCTCTTCTCCGTGCTGCGAGAGCGGATACAGGTCCATCGAGTCTTGGATTTTGCGCGGCTCC
>JBBPZN010000046.1:0-19648 GCA_038198705.1 Mycobacteriales bacterium | reverse complement strand
GTTCGAAGACCTCCTCGTACGACCCGTCGGCATTCAATGCCATTCCGATCGCGAAATACGCGGTCACCCGGGCAGTCAACGTCCTACTCCGCTGCTCGGTCCGACCGCACTCCGCGATCACCGCATCAACAACATCCGGCGTAAACACCCTGGTCAGTAAACCCACCGACACCACATCCGACAACCGGCGATCCGACGCAGGCTTCACCCATCCACTACGAGGCACGCCTCATGGTACCGCAACGATCACTAACTGAACGGTATTGCGCTTAAACCCGAGTGGCCAACGTCGTTGCCCTGGCCGGTCCGGACTGTAAACCGGCCTTGCTCTCCCTCGATCACGAGCAGTTGGAGTCCGGCGACAGGTGCATGCTTCCGGCATTGCACTCGGGTAGTTTCTTGATCATGGCTCCGACGTGGGAACAAGTTCGAGGCGCGAACTACGGCACGATGGGACGCTCCGTAGGGGGGGGCCGTCCATCGCCCCGACGGTTCGTCGCAGCTGGTGATGCACGTTCCGGACGCGACGTGGCGGTACGAGAACGTCTCCGGTGAGCCAACATTCATCGAAAACCCTACCGACAGATGGTCACTCGACGCGGAGGGGACGATGGTCCACGCCGTCAAATCACCCAACACCATGTACTTGACCATGGGAATTGGCTCGCCGTCCCTGTTGCTGCGGGCCTATGACACCTTTCCGCCCAATGCGAGCCACGGATTCAACGACCAGCGGTTCGTTGATCCCAGCGCGCCCCGGCAGATCTCGGTTCGCGGTCGCGCGGGGTGGGAAGTGACCGCGCGCGATCAGCACGCCAACGAATCGGTCACGTATGTGTTCGACGTGGAACTCGGTGTGGCGGTCCGTTGGCAGCAGGGCGAGGCGTGGATCGAACTCGAAAGTCCTACTCTGGACGAGCTGTTCGATCCGGCCCTGTTCGAATGGTCGGGTGCTTCGCGTTCGGCCGAGGACGACATGGCGAAGCACCAACGTGAGGATGAGGAACGCCAGCGCGCCTTGGCCGACATCCCTCAGGCGATACCGACGTGGCTGCCGCTGACCACGCATGTCCAGTCTCAATCGGGCGATCCCCGTACCGGTGAACTCAGCTTGTCGATCAGCGGGCACGCACCTCAATTCAAACTGCGCCGCTGGGTGACAACCATCGGCGAGCCGAAGCTCGAATGGCCGAACGATACGACACCCGAACGCCACCGGCAGTCCATCGGCGATTGGACCTACGAGATACGTAGTTATCAGGACATCGAGGAGGGCGAGTGCGTACGCATCGTCGAGTCGATCGTCCCCGTCGACCCGCCCGACCGCGACGCAGCGGAGATTACCTCCGAACTCGCCGCAGAGGAGCACGACCGTCGTGAAGCGGAAGTGCTCGCCACCCTCGGCACCGGTAGAATCCTTGCCGGCCACCTGAAGGACGAGTCGCTGCTCATCCGAACCGATTTCAGTGACGACGACGCCTGGCGTGCTGTCGCCGTCGCCGCGATGGCACCGATCGAGCAAGGTGACGGCACCGAATTCGCCGCCTACCTCACCTGCATCGACAACCGGGAGAACGACGGCCTGACCGTGGAGGGATTGCTCGATGCACTCGGCGACCAGCCCCCGTACTATGCGTTTCTCGTCGATGCCGAATCCATGCAGAACCCCGAAATGCCCATCGTCGTCGTCTACACCGGCCCTGACGAATCGGACCGCCCACGCGGTCGGACTTTTCGCGTCATCCCGTCGGAAATGTGGGGTGTGGAGAACAACCTGTCGATCGCGAACATGGACTTCGAGAGTTTCGCGGACAGCGCCGACGAAGACGGCGTGTTCCGTGGGTTTCCCGAACCGGTGCGGCCCGTCGAAGAGGTGACAACGCGCGAGATCGCGCAGTGGATCGCTGGTGATCTCCATACCGACACACTGCGCGAGTTGCACGCCGTCCTCGACGGGCGGAAGTATCCGTACCCGGTGCAACTCTTCGAGGTCGACATGCTCGAGGTGCACACGCAGACCCGCGACGCTCACAGCGGACCGCACCTCACTGCGCTGTGGCCGAAAGCGTCAGAGCGACTGAGGTATGGGTAGGACGGTGATGCCGGTGTCGTGTTGAAGTGCGTCGATCAGGCCCGGTCGTTCAGACAATGTGGCGGTTGCAGATATCGCGTAGCTGTGCGGATCCTTGTTCGCGGACGTATGGGTGCCGGCGGTGTCGAACAAGGCTAGGCAAGCATGAGTGTGCGCGAGATCGTGCCGCGCCCAGTAGCGGATCCCCGTGAATCCTGCACTACGGAGCGCTGACGCCCACATCTGCGTCAGCTGATAGTTGCCGGTGGTGAATATTTCTGCGGTGACACCGAATTGAGCAGCAGCGTTGGATGTCAGATCAGCAATCTCTCGCTGTTCGGTGATCCGCATACGCGTCAGAGCGCGTGCGCTCAGTTCGGTGCTCGGGACCACCCGCATCCCGCCCCAGGTTTCGAGCAAGGTGATCTGTTCAGACTCGGCGGTGTAGCAGGTGCCGTGCATGTTGGCGAGGTCGAAACGTCCGTGTCCGCTGTTCGCGAACCACAACGGCCCGCGAGTAGCGCTGTGGCAGCGAAACACCTCCGCTCCGGCCGGGGTGCGGAACACCGGAAATCGATCACGGAGGTGATCCGGTGGGGGAGGAGCGAGTAGGTGCAGTGCGGTGCGCGGTGCGCTCACGCAGCGAGCTGCTCGGTCGCCGCACGAGCAAGATCGGCGACCGATGGCCCGTCTCCGTCGAGCAACGCCTGTCGGGCTGTTCGGCCGCCGAGTTCGGGTTGTTCGGTCATCAGCCACGACGCGGCCATCCACCCACCTGCGTCGGCGCCGGCCCATGCCCGTAGGACGTCCTTGATTCCGAGAATCGGCCGCGCTGGTGTGCCGTGGTCGAACCCGGTAACGGAGTACCCCGCAGAGCCGTCGGCGGCGACCAGTCGCAGTACTCGGTATTCTCGGACTGCTTGGCTCAGTGCTTGTTTCGTCCACCCGGTCACATCCAGTACCTGCTTGTGGGTGAGGATTGCGCCGATATGGTTTTCCCACGCGCGGCGCGCCTTCAGCCCGGACAGTACGTTGCGGATTCCGTTCTCGACGAACGCGACATCACTGGGGTTCAGCTCGGTGTGGCCAAGTCCGCTGGCGGCGAGTTCGGCGGCGACGAGGTCCTGCAGCGGGGTGCTCATACCGCCACGCTACCGGGGTCAATCAGGTCAAGTCAATCATGTCAACTCGGCTTGGGGTCGGGATCTGAAACCTTCTACGGCACCGGGCCTCCCCGTGATGCGGTGCGGAGCCATCGCTTGTCGAGACGATTCCCCGAGCGGGTGGGCCCTACGATAGGGCGGCGTTGAGGAGGCGTCGAATGTCGGTACGACGACCATCAGGTAGTCGTGTGCGGGCCATCGACGCTGCTCGAACCAATAGTGCTCTCGAAGGTGCCGCAGTACCGATGCCACGCGTGCGGACCAGGATGCGTACGTCCGCGGCGAGATCGATATTGCCGAGCTGGGGCATCGGGTGCGTAGGCGGTACAACCTCGCCTGATCTGGTTCGCTTCCGTTGGACAACGCACTTCTCTGAGACACCAGAGGCGATGACCTGGGCTGGGTCGGGTACTTCTCTTCTTTGCTCGAACCGGTGCAGGGAAGGGTTCGGCAGCTGCGGTTTCGTGGATCGGGGCAGATTCGAGATGATGGATTTCGAATGCTGCCTCCACCGGGAAACTGAGCTTCTCTCATTGTTCGACACCCGCATTCCTTCGACTGACCTTGCAAGAAGACATGTTTCACTGCAGGGGTCAGAACTGGGCCCGGGCGTCGATCCATTCGTTCGAACCGATATCTCGCCGCCGAACCCGAGATACCATCGCCGAGGCCTTCCTTGCCGACCCCGCTGACGTTGCGGTGGGCCGACAGTTTCTAGCTTGGCGACAGCCGGATCACCCGGGCGCGGGCATTGACCCGTTGGTGGAGCGGACGCCTTGATGCGATCAACGGCGGCGATGAGTTCGGAGGGCGCTTCACACCCGGTTTCGTCGTCCAGTCGAACTCCTCGTCGAACATTTCGGCGGCGGTGATCAGACATGGGTGAAAGAGAACGGGGCCGTGGTTTCTTCGCAGGGTTCGGCCGAGCGACCCGGGCTTTGAATCGCCCTCCGACAGCGTGCAGATCGGTTGACCTGGCGAGTTGGCCTGGCCGTGAAGTGTTCCGAATCGGGCTGTTAGAGAACACTATTGAAATATGCATGCATGCCGTCCACCGCCGCCGTATAAGCCGTGTGGCCCGGCCGGAGCATGTAGCCGCCAAGGCTTCCGGACCTTCGAGGTAGAGGACCAGCTGATTCTCGGGGTCCTGCTCAGGAATACGTGGCGATTCGCCGAACTGCAGTAACTCCATGTGAACGGGGGCGCCCGGCAAACCGAATACGACCCCGTCGTATCTGCTGTAATTTCGCCACTGCGCCAGCGCCGGTAGTCCGACAATGTCGCGGTAGAAAATGAGTACCTCTTCGTAATTGGCGGTAGGACGCGCAAATTGAACTGCGCCGACATCAAGATGAGCGGGCTAGGGCGGAGTCATTTGCGTACTATTCCACGGGTCGTTACCGAGCACAGGGGCAAACGATTTTCAGGCTGTGATGAAGAGTCGGTTGAGAACTGGCGGTGTGCGGATCCCGATGAGTTTCGCCCGCCGGTGCAGTCTTCAGATGCATGGGAAAACTCAGCTATGGATTCACCGTATCGGTGGACGGGTACATCGCCGACGCCCAAGGCAGCATCGACTGGTCCGAACCGAGCGAAGAACTGCACCAGTACTGGAACGATCTCGAGCGGGAGACTGCCTTGTCGTTCTATGGGCGGCGGCTCTACGAACTGATGTCCGCGTTCTGGCCGACCGCCGACAAGCCCCCGGACGCCAACCCGACGATCGTCGACTTCGCGCACATCTGGTGCAACATGCCCAAGGTCGTGTTCTCCCGCACCCTGGAGTCCGTCGACTGGAACTCCCGCCTCGAACGCGGCGACCCGGTCGAGGTGGCGAGGAAGCTGAAAGCCGAAACCGACGGCAGGTTGGCGGTGGCCGGGGCGACTTTGGCCGCACCTATCGTGCAGGCGGGACTGGTGGACGAATACCAGATCGTGATTCGCCGATCGCAGTCGGCGGCGGCATACCGTTCTTGCCGAACTTGCCGTCATGGATCTCGCTGCGACTGGTCGAGAACCGCACCTTCCCCGGCGGCGCGGTCTTGCTGCGCTACGAGGCGAAGTAGCCGAAGACTCCGCCGTCATCGGGGTGAACCGTGCGACAACCGATCTGGCCTGCGACCCGGAACCCTTTCATCCGGAGTGGTTGAATCGACTCCAATACGGGTGGATCCGTCCGCCCTGAATCGAGAGGTCGCATCATGCATGTCGGCGTAGACAGCTTCGTCTCCTCCGTGACAGACCCGACGGACGGCCGGGTGATCGGGCCGGCCGAGCGGATGGGGCACCTGCTGGAGGAAATCGCCCTTGCTGACCAGGTAGGGCTGTACTCGTTCGGGATCGGCGAGCATCACCGCAGCGAATACTACGACTCGGCACCGTCGATCATTCTGGCCGCCGCGGCCGCTCGAACGGAACGGATTCGCCTCGGCAGTGCGGTCAAGGTGCTCAGCGCAGATGATCCGGTGCGCGTGTTCCAAGAGTTCGCCACCCTGGATCTGATCTCGAAGGGCCGGATCGACCTGGTCATAGGACGCGGGTCCTTCACCGAGTCCTTTCCGCTCTTCGGGCTCGATTTCGCCGACTACGACTCTCTCTTCACCGAGAAGCTGGAACTGTTGCTGCAGATCCGCGACAATGTCGAGGTCACCTGGTCCGGTCGGCATCGCCCGCCACTGGTCCAGCAGAGCATCTACCCGCGGCCGGTGCAGGATCCTATGCCGATCTGGGTCGGCGTCGGTGGAACCCCGGAGTCTTTCGCCCGCGCGGGCATGCTGGGGCTGCCACTGATGATTGCGATCATCGGTGGTGAGCCGCGCCAGTTCGCCCCGCTCGTAGACTTGTACCGGCGCGCAGGAGCCCAGGCCGGTCACGCCCCAGAGAAGCTGCAGGTAGGGCTGCACGTATTCGGCTTCGTCGCCGAGACCACGAAAGTGGCAGCAGACACCATCTACCCCGGCTGGAATGAAATGTTCACCAAAATCTCGCGGGAGCGCGGTTTCTCCAGACCGACCCGCCAGCAGTTCGACTCCACATCCGGGCCCGACGGTGCCTTCTTCATGGGAGACCCGCAGACGGTGGCCGAGAAGATCCTGCGGGTCGGGGAACAGTTGGGCGGCGTCGACCGGTTGTCGCTGCAGATGACGAATCCGAGGCTCGCCCACGGTGACCTACTCCGCGGGATCGAGTTGCTCGGCACCGAGGTTGCCCCTCTTGTGGCGAAAGCCTGACATCTGGGACTCCGAGTTTGCGGATGACGAAAACGTCCAACTGCGCGTGCAATGCCGTAGCGACTGCGGCGGCGACCGGCACTCCACCACGCGGCAAGGCGAGCACCAGCACGTCGTCGGAGAACGTACCGGGGTCGAGGAGGGCCGACAACGCCTGCCCGGCGTCGGCTCGGTCACGGAACGTTCTCGTCCCCATGTCGAACAGTTACCCACGGCATCGACGCGTCGAACCCGCGGTTCTTTCCGGCACTCAGGCCGTCGACTTCCTCAGCTCGAATTTCAGTATCTTGCCCGTCGGCGTGCGGGGGAGGTCCAGTGGAAAGACGATCTCGTCGGGGACTTTGAACTTCGCGAGACGGCCGCGGGTGTACTCGATCAATTCTTCGGCGCTGACGTCGGCGTCCTTCTTCTTGATAACGAATGCCTTGGGGCGTTCTCCCCACTTCGGGTGCGGGACGCCGATGACGGCGGCTTCCAGAACCGCTGGGTGCGACATGAGTGCTTGCTCGATCTCCACGGTCGAAATGTTCTCGCCGCCCGAAATGACGATGTCCTTGGCGCGATCTTTGACCTGGATGTAGCCGTCCGGGTGCATTACCCCGAGGTCGCCGCTGTGGAACCAGCCGCCGGCGAACGCTTCCGCTGTGGCTTTCGGATCCCGGTAGTAGCCGAGCATCACGTTGTTGCCGCGAAGGACGATTTCGCCCATCGTTTGTCCGTCGGCTGCGACGTCGTTCATTTCGGGGTCGACGACGCGTGCGTCCTCGGCTTGAATCATCCCGACGCCCTGTCTGGACATCAGCTCGGCGCGCTCGTCGGATTTCAGGTCGTGCCAGTCGTCCTGAACTTCGCAGATCGTGTACGGCCCGTATACCTCGGTCAGCCCGTACACGTGGACGACGGTGATTCCGAGTCCTTCGAGCTTGGCGATGATGCTCGGTGCTGGTGGCGCTCCGGCGGTGGTGATGTGCAGGGCGTCCACGTGATGCGCCTGGGGTGCTTCGGCGATGGTCGAACAGACAACCGGTGCGCCGCACAGGTGCGTGACGCCCACACTGTCGATTGCATCCCACACTGCGTCGGCGCGAACCGCGCGCAGACAGACGTGGGTGGCGGCTGCCTGAGTGACGGCCCAGGGTGTGCACCAGCCGTTGCAATGAAACATCGGGAGGGTCCATAGATACTTGGTCGAGCCGGTGAAACCGTTGTGGAACGTCTCGCCGAGCGAATTGAGGTAGGCGCCACGATGGGTGTACATCACGCCCTTGGGCTTGCCGGTGGTTCCGGAGGTGTAATTGATTGCTATGACCTGCTGTTCGTCCTCTACGCCCCATACCAACGAAGGTGCATCGACGAGGTCGCCGGCCTCGGCGAGAAGGTCTGAATACTGTCCGGTGACAACGCCTTCCGGAACGGTGGGGGGAGCGATCGTGGAGTCGGGGATCTCGATTATCTCCTGCAGCGACGGCACTGCCGAGCGGGCACCGGAGGCGGATCCGACGAGCTCCGAATCGACGAACAAGATCTTGGTACCGGAGTGGTCGAGGATGTAGTCGAGTTCGCTGCCGGTCAGGCGCGAGTTGAGAGCGACGAGGACGCCCCCTGCCAGGGGAACGGCGAAGTGCGCAAACAGCATTTCCGGGGTGTTGGGACTGAGGTATGCGATGCGGTCGCCGGGCTCGATACGGCTCGACAGGACGCGGGCGAGACGGTCAACCTCGTCACCGAATTGCTTGTAGGTATAGCAGCAGTCGCCGTGGATCACGGCCACCCGATTCGGGAACACACTCGCTGAACGCGCCAAGAAACGCAGCGGGCTCAAGGGCGTGTTGTTGGCGGACGACAGTCCGGCGGACGACAGTGTCGAATCGAGCATCGGGTGAGACCTTTCGAAAAGCGATAGTCTTTGTGACGCGCACTACACGTTACCGTTGACGCTATCGACAGCAGGGAGAACGCCGCTACCCCCAAAAGTGGGTATTGGACGGTGTTCGAGAGGAATCGTGAAACTCGTCGATACCGTCAAAACGTACATGCGAAACCTGATGGGCAAGTTGGATGTAGCCACCAGAGCGGAGGCCGTGGTCGAGGCGCGTCGGTACGGTCTGCTCGGCTAGAGCGCAATGAATCGCGTTGGCGCGCCCGACATCTACATCAGAGGACTTTGTGCTCTCGTGTGCGTAACTCAGCCGTGCAATCGTGGTGATCATCGGCGGTGAGTCGCCGCACCCTTATCTCTGTCGGGAGGCTGACATGGTCTTGGCGAATCATCAGGAAATCGTTGTCGGAGTGGATGGTTCACCCACCAGCACGGCTGCGGCTTTATGGGCTGCAGCCATGGCGGACCGTCTGGATTCTCCGCTGCACATCGCGTGCGCGGTTCAGGAACCGACGTTCTACATGGCCGAGTCCGTCATGGTGATCCCCGAGGAAGTGTGGGAGCAGCAGCGTCGTACCGCCGAGGGGATTGTCGACGAGGCAGCGAAAGCCATCCTCGAGCGGCATCCGTACCTCAGCGTGGCCACCCATGTCGACGCTGTGCCGCCCGCTGAAATGCTGGTCGATCTGTCGGTTTCGGCACGGTTGATGGTGGTCGGTAGCTCCGGGACGGGTCTTGTGCTGTCGACTTTGCTCGGTAGCACCGCCAAGGTGGTGGCAGACACCGCAGCGTGCCCTGTGGTCGTGTGGCGCGAAAACGTTGGAGACTCGAATTCCCCGATCGTGGTCGGAATCGACGGCAGCGCCACGAGCGCCGCTGCGATAGCGATGGCCTTCGAAATAGCCTCGCGGCTGGAGGTACCACTCATTGCTGCGCATGTGTGGAGTGCCGCATCGCAGGCGGGAGGCGTCACATTGCCGCTCCTCATCGACTGGGCGGCCATCGAAAAGGAGGAGTCGGTCCTCCTCGCCGAAAGCCTGGCGGGGTGGGTCGAGAAGTACCCAGACGTAGTGGTCGAACGTGTTCTCCGACAGAGCAACCCCGCGCACACTCTCGTCGACCTGTCCGAACACGCCCAACTCGTCGTGGTGGGAAGCCGAGGACGGGGTCCGGTGAGAAGCGCCCTACTGGGATCTACCAGTAGCAATCTCACACACCACGCGCGCTGCCCGGTCATGATCTGCCGCGTGCGCTCGTGAGTACTCGTGGCGCATCTCCGTCGGTGCATTGCGCGGAAAGAGCAGGCACCCCATAGGGTTCCGCGTGGCGGTCGTCGATTCGGGCATCGAGTCGCCGTGAGAATCCAGGGACGCCGGATCGAAGCTGTCCTGTTCGATCTGGACGGCGTCGTCACCGACACGGCCGTCATTCACGAGCAGGCCTGGAAAACCGCGTTCGATGCGTTACTCGAAGCTGCCGGACAAGGGGATCGGCCGTTCACGCACGAGGACTACCGGGTCTACATCGATGGACGGGAGCGACTCGATGCGGTGCGCGGATTCGCGCATGCACGTGGACTGACTCTTCCCGAGACTTCGCACGGTGACACGGCATTGGGGAGCGTGCGGCAATGGGCCGATCGCAAGAATGAGGACTATCTTCGCACGCTGACCTCTGAAGGTGTCAGCACGATTCCGGGAACGTTGGATGTGCTTCGCCAACTGCGGCTCGCAGGCATTCCGACAGCAGTGGTGTCGGCCAGCAGGAACGCGGGGGAGGTGATGGCCCTTGCCGGCGTCGGGGGACTGTTCGATGTGCGAGTCGACGGCACCGATGCACTGCGTCGAGGCCTGGCCGGTAAGCCCGCACCGGACCTGTTTCTCGAAGCTGCCCGCAGGCTCGGAATTGCACCCAAGTTTTCTGCTGTAGTGGAGGATGCGGTGGCCGGTATTCAGGGCGCGCAAGCCGGAAAGTTCGGACTTGTCATCGGGCTTCAACAGGCATCTGCGGCGGTCGAGTTGGATGCGGAGGTGGTTGTCGGCGATCTCACCGAACTAGATATCGACATCGGTTCGGACAGTCCCGCTGAATACAGCGGGACTTGCGAGTTGTGCTCCACCGACGCGGAATCGACGTGGGTGTTGCAATACCGCGGTGCGATAGCCTCGGATGAGGGAATCCGCGAGAGCCTCTGCACCCTGGGAAATGGATACTTCGCCACCCGTGGTGCCCTACCCGAGGCGAGCGCAGACGGGGTGCACTACCCGGGTACGTATCTCGCCGGGTGCTACAACAGGCTCACCTCGACGATCAGCGGCGTCGATTACGAGGACGAATCCATCGCCAACTGGCCGAACTGGCTGGGCACCACATTCAATATCGACGGCGGTGAATGGCTTACTACCGACAATCACCTTTTGCGACACCATCACATCGTCCTGGATATGAGGGAGGGTGTTCTTCGACGCGAAAGCCTTCTCGAAGATTCACAGGGGCGGCGCACCTGGCTTCGACAGATTCGGTTCGTATCCATGGCATCGCCGCACCTGGCGGCGCTCGACACCAGACTCGAGCCTGAGAATTACATCGGAACGATCACCGTGCGCGGGACCCTGGACGGCGATGTCACCAATGGCAACGTCGCCGAGTTTCGGGCTTTGAACAACTCTCATCTCACCGAATGTGAAACAGGTTCTGCGGCAAATAATCAGGTATGGCTCCGGGCGCATACTCGGCAATCGCGGATTGCACTCACGCTCGCGGCCCGAATGGATTCGGCTGCTCCCGTCCTAGGCACAAACAGCACCCCGACGAGCATCTTCCAGGAAACCTCGGCTGACGTCTCGCAGGTCGTCGGCGTGCAAGTAGCGACGATCGTCGCATTGTATTGCTCTCGCGATCGGGCTATCGCCGATCCGCTCAGCGCTGCACTGTCGTGCCTCGACGAATCGGGATCATTCTCCACGCTTCTCGACGCCCACCGACGGCAATGGAAACGGTTGTGGCATCGATACGATCTCGAGGTCGAATGCTCCGACGACGAGACCGTCCGAGCGATTCGACTTCAGCTCTTTCATGTCGTCCAGTGCCTGTCTCCGCACACCGTGGATCTCGACGTCGGGATTCCGGCGCGTGGCCTTCATGGGGAGGCCTATCGCGGGCACATTTTCTGGGACGAGTTGTTTGTGCTTCCGCTACTGAATCTGCGCATTCCAGAGTTGTCGAGATCTCTGTTGCTCTATCGCTATCGACGACTGTCCGAGGCGAAGCGCCGGGCACGTGAAATCGGCTGTAGCGGCGCCTTGTTCCCGTGGCAGAGCGGCAGCGACGGTCGCGAGGAGACACCGCACGTGCTGTTCAATCCACGATCAGGACGATGGATGCCCGATCACTCCAATCGGCAATTCCATGTCGGCTTATCGGTTGCCTACAACGTGTGGCACTACTGGGAAGTGACAGCGGATTTCGGCTTCCTGGCCTCCTACGGAGCCGAGATGTTGGTCGAAAATGCACGATTCTGGACCAGCCTTGCGGTGTGGGACGCCGCCGACAATCGGTTCGATATTCGGGGCGTCATGGGACCCGACGAATTTCACGACGGATACCCCGGCCATCCCGGTGAGGGAATCGATAATTCGACCTACGTGAACGTGATGGCCTCGTGGAGCATCCGCCGCGCGCTGGACGCTTACGCAATCGTCGGCCGTGAGGACGGTGTCGGCCTGTGGGCTCTGCTCGATGTCAGCTCTTCGGAACTTCACACATGGCACAACCTGGCATGCAGGCTGCGCGTGGAGTTTCTCGACAACGGATTGCTCGCACAATTTCATGGGTACGGGGAACTCCGAGAACTCGACCTCGATGACTACCGAAAAAGGTACGGAAACATCGGCCGGCTCGATCTGATCCTCGAAGCCGAGAATGACTCCTGCGCACACTACAAGGTGTCCAAACAGGCCGATGTTCTGATGCTGCTGTACCTGTTCACCGCGGAGGAACTCACCGAACTGCTCGCGGCGATGGGGTACGACTTCGAGCCGAGCACAATTCCGGCAACCGTCGACTACTACCTCGCTCGAACGACCCATGGCTCGACTCTGAGCAAAGTCGCGCACTCCTGGGTGCTCGCGAGAGGTAACCGTCGAGACTCCTGGGACATGCTGCGGGAGTCGTGCACGGCCGACCTCGCCGACAGCCAACAGGGAACGACACGGGAGGGAATCCATCTGGGCGCAATGGCGGGGAGCGTGAACATCCTGCAGCGCTGCTATACCGGAATCGAAGTGCGCGGCGACACCCTGAGACTTCATCCGCAGTTGCCGACCGAGCTTCGATCGCTCGAGCTCGATCTCCGATACCGCGATCATTGGGTTCACATCAGATGCGACGATGCAGCGACCACGGTAACGACGAGCCCATGCAGTGCACCGGCAATTCGGATCAGCATCGATGGTCGGGAATTTGTGATGAACGGCGGTGAATCGGTTTCTGCTGCTGCCTACCTTGCTTCGTAAAGAAAAAATCTACGACGTAAAGGGTGGCGAATCTATGCCTGCGGAACAACCCCAATCTTCCATCCGCGGATGCTGCTCTAAGGTTGGGTTCGGTCCGCTTCTACGGATGCAAGGGGCAACCGAATCGGGCTATCGAGGGAGCAAAAGTGAAGAACATCTACGGGCGACTCGCAGCAGTCCTCGCCATGTCTGCATTGCTGGTTGCAGGCTGTTCGAGTGGTGGGGGCGGAAGTGATTCCGCGGCGCCGGAGTCCGGTTCCACTGCTCCAGGTGAGGTCGGCGGGAACATCACCGTCTTCGCAGCAGCGTCTTTGAAGGCGACCTTCACTCAGCTCGGCACCATGTTCGAAGCAGCCCATCCCGGGACCGACGTCGCGTTCAACTTTGCCGGTTCTTCGGATCTGGTCGCGCAGTTGACCCAGGGCGCACCGGGAGACGTTTTCGCTTCCGCGGATACCGCAAACATGACCAAGGCCCTCGATGCGAACCTCATCTCCGGTGAGCCCGAGAACTTCGCTACGAACACGCTGATCATCGTCACCCCGCCGGGGAATTCGAAGGGAATCGATTCCTTTGCCGACCTCGCCGATACGGACAACAAGGTGGTCGTCTGTGCACCGCAGGTGCCATGCGGTGCCGCAACTACGAAGGTGGAGAACGCGACTGGAGTCGACATCGCCCCGGTGAGCGAAGAGTCGTCCGTCACCGACGTACTCGGCAAGGTCACCTCCGGTCAGGCCGACGCAGGTTTGGTCTACGTGACGGACGCGTCGGGCGCGGGCGAGAAGGTCACCTCGGTCGCCTTCGAGGCGTCAGCCGGTGCAGTCAATACGTACCCGATTGCGGTGCTGTCGGATTCGCAGAACAGCGCGACGGCAAAGGCGTTCGAAGCGCTGGTCATGAGCGACGAGGGGCAGAAGATTTTAGGGGACGCTGGATTCGCGGCGCCCTGACGAACGTGAGATCGCAAGCAATCGAGACTACAGTCGCGCGAGTGGCCTACCCCGGTTAAGGCACGTGCTTGAATATTGAGCGATGGGATAGTTCACTCGACTGTATGTCCGGTTCGAAAAGCGAAGGTAGCGGAGGGGCGACCCCGAGATGACGAGTAGCGGCGTGCGTTCAGCGCGTACCGCGGGGACGCGCGAGTCGATCTTGCTGATGGCGGAACGACTGTATGCCGAGCATGGACTTCATTCGGTGTCCAACCGGCAGGTGAGCGAGGCTGCAGGGCAAGGCAACAACGCGGCGGTCGGGTACCACTTCGGTACGAAGGCGGACCTCGTACGCGCGATCGTCGAACGTCATTCGGTCGTGATCGAGGAGAATCGGACCACGCTCGTGCTTCGAAACGGGGATTCGAAACGGCTTCGAGACTGGGTCTCGTGCCTCATCGCCCCGTACACCGATCACTTGGCGACGTTGGGACAACCCAGTTGGTATGCGCGATGTGCAGTCCAAATCATTACCGATCCAACGCTGCGGCCGATGATGTACGAAAAGGCAGGGGTGTCGTCCTCGTTGAGAAAGACACTCGTCGGCCTCCATCGATGCCTACCGGATCTACCGGCAGAGGTACGTCGAGCACGCAGCGACATGGCCCGAAATATGATGATGCATATCTGCGCCGAGAAAGAACTCGAATTTGCACAGCATCCCGAGCGTCCACCGAACTGGGCCGACTGCGGAACCGATCTGATCGATGCGACGGTAGGCATCTGGCAGGCCCCGGTATCGCCGCGACGCTGACAGAATGAAAAGCGACACGTCGAAGTTCCCGCATCTGGGGGAGCCCGGACCACACGATGGAGTTCTTGCCATGACTATGTTCGCGAACATTTCCTGATGACCACGACAGTCGACGTCCTCATCATCGGGGCGGGCCTATCCGGAATCGGTGCCGCGCATCATCTTCGGTCCACCCTGCCGCGAAAGAGCTACGCCATCCTCGAGAGCCGTGGCGCGATCGGCGGAACGTGGGATCTGTTCAGGTATCCGGGTATTCGATCCGACTCTGACATGTACACCCTTGGCTACAATTTTCGCCCCTGGGTGGGCGACAAATCCATCGCCGACGGCGCGTCCATCCGCGAGTACATCGAGGACACTGCGCGTGAAGCCGGGATCGACCGACATATTCGGTTTCATCACACAGTGGTGTCGGCCGAATGGTCCACTGCGACCTCGACATGGACGGTCGAGGCAAAGGTGGGTGAATCAGGCGAGGTTGCAGTGTTCACTGCCTCGTTCTTGATGTGTTGCAGCGGTTACTACGACTATGCACAGGGGTTCACGCCGGAGTTCGACGGCCTCGACGACTTCGGCGGAACCGTAGTACATCCGCAGTTGTGGCCAGTGGATTTGGACTACGCCGGCAAGAAGATCGTCGTGATCGGCAGCGGTGCCACCGCGATCACGTTGGCGCCGACCCTCGCCCGTGACGCCGAACACGTGACGCTGCTCCAGCGCTCACCCAGCTACATCATGTCGTTGCCGTCCAAGGATCCGATTGCACTGGCGTTGCGCAGGTACTTGCCGTCACGGGTGGCCTATGGGGTCACTCGAATGAAGAATGCCGTCACCTCGATCGGGATGTACGTGCTGTGTCAGCGCTACCCGAACTTCATGAAGGGACGGATTCGCAAACTTCAGGAGGGCTGGTTACCCGACGGCTACGATCTCGACACCCACTTCACACCGAAATACGATCCTTGGGATCAGCGGCTCTGTCTCGTTCCCGACAGTGATCTGTTCACGGCCATCGGAGAGGGAAAGGTAGACGTCGTCACCGACCACATCGAGCGCTTCACCGAGAAAGGGATCGCGCTGACGTCCGGGGAGCATCTCGACGCCGACATCGTCATCACTGCGACGGGTCTCAAGCTCGTCGCCCTCGGCAATGTCGCCCTGCGGGTCGACGGCAAGAAGATCGACATCACCGAGTCGATGGCCTACAAGGGCATGATGCTCACCGATGTGCCCAATTTCGCATTCGTCATCGGGTACACCAACGCCTCGTGGACGCTCAAAGCCGATCTGGTGTGCGACTATATCGTGCGGCTTCTCGCACACATGGACAGCAAGGGCTACCGGGAAGTCCGCCTCGAGCGGGACGCAACCGTCGGGGAGGAACCGTTTCTGGATTTCGCTGCCGGCTACGTTCTGCGTTCGGTCGACACCTTTCCCAAGCAAGGTTCGGTTGCACCATGGCGCCTGCGGATGAACTATTTCAGAGACCTTCCCTCGTTGCGTTACGGCAAACTCGTCGACGACAACATGCGAATGCGCTGACTGATGATTCCTCACCGATCTCACCGATCTCACCGATCTCACCGGTGCGATCGGTGAGGTAACACGAAGCCGACACCACGCGATTGGTTATTCGAACGTTACTCGAGGTGCGGCATTTCGAGTGGATAGCCAGGCTGTGACCTGGGAGCATTCAATCGTGACTTTCGGGCCGAGTACGTGCCCCGAATCGGTGTGTGGAAGTGGAGCGTTGATGAGATTCTCTCGCGGAATCGGGACTGCCGCGGTCGCGATGTTGACTGCAACTATCGTCCTGTCGGGATGCACGACGTCGACCACGGGTTCGACGGACGCACTCGCTCCGATCGACTCCAACCCGATTGCCGAACTCATGAAGCCCAAGGTGACTTCGAGCGTGGCCGATGGGGCAGTCGGATTCTCTCCCGCAGATCCGGTGACCGTCTCTGTCGCCGACGGCAAGCTCGCGGACGTCACGGTGATGGATTCGGATGGCGTGCCGATCGAAGGCATCCTCGCTCCCGATGGCCTGACCTGGTCCAATACCGAGCAGCTCGAGTACAGCAGCCGTTATCGCGTGCAAGCAGATGCATACGGAATCGGTGGGGCGACCCGAACGATCAACAACTTCACGACCAATCAGCCCGGCAACTTCACCAAGGCGTACGTAGTGCCGAACGAGGGTGCGGTCGTCGGTATCGGTCAGCCCGTCGCGGTGCAGTTCGACGAGCCGATTGCCGACAAACTCGCTGCGCAGAACGCCATCCAGGTCACGACGACGCCTCCCGTCGAGGGCGCGTTCTACTGGGTCAACAGCAAAGAGGTTCGGTGGCGTCCGCAGAACTACTGGGCGTCCGGCACTCGCATCGATGTCGCCGTCAACGTCTACGGCCGTGATCTCGGTGACGGCATCTACGGCCAGGAGAACTCGTCGACGTCGTTCACGATCGGTGACGCCGTCGTAGCGACCGCCGACGACAACACCAAACAGGTCACTTTCTCGGTCAACGGACAGAACGTCATGACGATGCCCACCTCGATGGGGAAGGACAGTACCCCCACCGACAACGGCGTCTACATCATCGGCGACCGATTCGATCACCTGGTCATGGACTCATCGACCTACGGCGTGCCGGTGAATTCGTCTTCCGGCTATCGCACGCCCGTCGACTGGGCGACTCGTATGTCCTACAGCGGTATCTTCTTCCATTCGGCGCCCTGGTCAGTGGGTCAGCAGGGGAGCTCCAACACCAGTCACGGTTGTCTCAACCTGAGTCCGGCGAACGCGAAGTGGGTCTACGACAACACCAAACGTGGAGATATCGTCGTCGTTCAGAACACGCTCGGCGGCACATTGTCCGGTACCGACGGACTCGGCGACTGGAACATCCCCTGGGGCGACTGGAAGGCCGGCAACGCCAACTTCATGTGAGGGTCAGGGGCGCCCGGACCCGGGCGTCACCCCACCCGATGGACTCAGCGTGCGTCCAGGCTCTGGTACCTCGCTGGATCTACTCCCAGCGTCTTCAGGTAGGCAACTGGTTCAACGCTCGAGCCGTCGTTTCTGACCTCGTAATGAAGATGGGGTCCAGTCGAGTTGCCGGTGCTGCCGACCTCACCGAGCTGATCGCCGGGCGCTACGGTGTCACCGACGGCGACGTTCACTGCGGACTGATGTCCGTAGTAAGTCACCGTATTTCCACTCTTGACACGTACGAGATTGCCGTAGCCGTCTCCCGCGTCACCTGCTTGTTCGACGGTTCCGCCGTTCACGGCGTAGATCGGGGTGCCCGAGGGGGCAGCGAAGTCCACACCCTGGTGGAATTGGCCGCCGTTTCCGGTCGGGTTGTTCCTGCTGCCGTAGTTCGAAGAGAGTTCGTAGCTGCGCGCGGGCAAGGGCAGTATCGCTCCGCCCAAACCGACCGAGGGGGGAGCGACCTCGACGTCGGGAGCGGACGGCGTGCTCGTGTCGGGTGCCGGCCCGAAGTCGGAATCGAGAATCACCGCAGCGACCTCGTTGATCAGTACGCCGGTGGCGTCGAGTACGGCCGAGAGGATTGCTGCTCGCTGCTGTGCGTCGGGTTGCGGGATAGGGAGTACGGGCAGGTCGATGGTCGGCTGCGCCGTAGCTACGGCCGGATCGATCAGACCCGCGGAACCGATGCACAACGCCGCCGACAACACCGAACCCGCGATCGCTCTGTGAACTTTTCGACCCACTGCAACTGCCTCCTAGTCTCTGCCCGACTGATATCCCTGATGGGCTTCGAACGACGGGTGGCGCGTTTCGGGGGCGCGTCGAATCAACGGTGCAAGTCACAGCTTTCACGTTGGTACTTTTCTTCCCCAAAAGTGCCATTTGCAACCGTACGTCACATGAACCCCATGCAACACTCGAAAGTTGAATTACAACAACGTAATTCGCAACTCGATCGATGCACTTCCGCCGCGACTTCGTGACGTACGCCGAGAACATGAGTGCAGAACGCACAAAAAAGCCGGCCTCCATGTGGAGACCGACTTTCTTGCTTCTATGGGGTGAGTGACGGGACTCGAACCCGCGACACCCAGGATCACAACCTGGTGCTCTACCAGCTGAACTACACCCACCATAGCTACCGGAGCGAACCCTCGCGGGTTCTGTTTCAGCAGCGATGGCAATACTAGCGGTTCGAATCGTTGGTTGCCAATCGGTATCAGGACTGCGTGTCGAGTCCCTCTACAACTGCAGCAATATCGCTGGTAGAGGGCCCCGGAGGCGTCACGAACACTGTCTGGCGGTAGTACTTCAGTTCCTTGATGGACTCTTCGATGTCTGCCAACGCGCGGTGGGCCAGACCTTTCGTCGGCTGACCGAAATAGATGCGCGGGTACCACCGACGGGCGAGTTCCTTGATGGAACTGACATCGATCATTCGGTAGTGGAGGTAGGTATCGAGGTCACCCATATCGCGCGCGATGAAGCCGCGATCGGTGCCGATCGAATTTCCGGCCAAGGGAACTGTCCCGGCAACGGGTACGTGCTCGCGGATATACGCGAGCACCTGACTCTGCGCCTCCTCCAGCGTGACCGTTGATGCACGCACCTCTTCGGTCAATCCGGATTTTGCATGCATCTTCTTCACCACGTCCGGCATCCCGGCCAGCGCGTCGTCGTCGGCATGAATGACGATGTCGACACCGTCGCCCAATACGTTCAACTCGCTGTCGGTGACGAGCGCCGCAATCTCGATGAGCTTGTCCTTCGACAAGTCCAGCCCGGTCATTTCACAATCGATCCACACAAGTTTGTCCTGCACCAGACACACCCTAGTGCGGGCGTCGTCACCGCTAAGGTTTGCGGTGGTGATCAACTGCGAGATGAGCTGTGTCAAGGAGGACAGAAGATGACGGTCGATCCGAATTCGGCGGGCGGTGGGACTGGCAGGTCCCCGATAGTCGGACCACCGTGTTCTAGAGCCACGGTGTGATTGATGTCAGTCGATCTCGCAGCCCACGGGTTGGTGCGTGTGGGTGCATTGGGC
>JBBPZN010000045.1:0-11561 GCA_038198705.1 Mycobacteriales bacterium | reverse complement strand
GTCATGTCAAGCCGGATGCGGAATACATCGGGGCCACTGCCCGTGCGCGTCGTCGGGCTACGCGACTCGCCGAACTGGACACCTCGATCGAAACGGCCAGCATGTCCTTGGCGGCCGCCCGGGAAGAGGAGCAGTCGGCGGCCGCACTCCTGAGCGGCCTCGCGGTTGCTGCGAAGAACTTGCCGAAGGTCTCCGGAATCGTCAAGGCGCAGAAGACTGTCACCGAGTCGGCGGGCGCCCTTCGTACCTCACAGGCAGGTTCCACGGCCGCGGACAGCGAGCTCGACCAAGCCATCGCGGAGCTCTCGGCGAAGGAGAGACACCTGCGGAGTACCGCGGTCGCCCACCGAACTCCCCATAGCGCACGGGATATCGACTCACTCGCTGCAGCGATCCGGCACTTCGAGAATCAGGGCGGACTCGTCCTCAGTCGCCGAGGCGAACACGTTCGCGAAGCCGAGCGAGCACGCGAATCACAGAACCGATTGGAAGAATCCACAGGCCTTGCCGAAGAGTTGGCCGAGGAGTCCGCGATCGCCCAGGAAAACCATTTCCAGCAGGTTCAGCGGTTGGACATCCTCACTGAAAAACTCGGCTCCACTGCCGAAGAGATCAACGCGGACCTGGAGAAGGCACGCGAGAAGATCGAAGCATGCAAGGTCGAGCAGCGCGCAGCACGCAAAGCGGACAAGGAAGCCGGAGAGGCGATCGGTAAGGCCGAGGGTGCATGCAACACAGCGCAGGAGGGTCTGCGCGCCGCACTCACCGAAACGCTCGACGACACAGCGCGTCTCGCTCCGTATGCCCGCAAAGATCTACTCGCCATCCTCGGTGTGCACGAGCTCTATTCCTGGCCCTCATCCGACTCCGCCTGGCTCACCGTCGAACAAATCCTCTACCGAATTCAGAATGCCTCATCACCTGATGAAGAGATTGTTGTGTTGCCACCGGTGGTGCACCAACTCCACTCGGCGCTCGACGAGGCCACCGCGTCGGTCAAAGCCGGCGACTCCTACCGCAAGAGCACGCGGACTGCGTTGACCGGTGCTTTGCAGGAATTCGACTCGCAGCTGGCGTCGTCCGGGCAGGACTACCGGTTGCAGTGGGACGCACCCGACGGATTGACCATCGTTCGTGTGCAGGACGAGCAAGGGTTCACCTCGGTCGGCGAGTTCGCACACCGCATCGGTGACGCGCGGTCGAATCAGGAGACGTTGCTCACCGAACACGAGCGTCGGATTCTCGAAGATGCGCTGTTGACCGGCTTGGCGCAGCAGATCCACGAACGCACCGTCGATGCCCGCGAGCTCATCGCGCAGATGTCTTCCGAGATGAAGCAACGGAAGATGTCCTCTGGCAACACGATCGGTGTGCATTGGGTCCTCGCGGACAATCTCGACGAAGGAGCACGAGCGATCTCGAAGCTACTCGATCGTGACGCGTCCGGACTGAATTCGGACGACCTCGCCTCCATGCGAGCACATTTCGCGTCCGAGATCAGAATCGCGCGCGCGGCGCACCCGGAGCGTTCCTACCCCGAGATTCTGGCCTCCACGCTCGACTACCGCCGTTGGCGAGTCTTCTCGTTCACGCTCATTCGCGGCGACGGTACCGAGGATCGCCTGACGGTCGCGCGACACAGCGCGTTGTCCGGCGGTGAGCAATCGGTATCTCTACATCTACCGTTGTTCGCGGCCGCGCACGTCATGCTGTCCTCGGCCGATCCGCACGCACCCCGGTTGCTGGCACTCGACGAAGCCTTCGCCGGCGTCGATGACAACGGTCGTAGTGAACTGCTCGGGCTCAGCGTGCAGTTCGATCTGGATCTGTTCATGACGGGCTACGATCTGTGGATCACCTACTCCGATGTCCCTGGGTGTGCGCACTACGACCTCGCGCACTCGACAGCGGAAAACACTGTCAGCGCAGCGTTACTCGTCTGGGAGAACGGTGAACTGTTCGCCGAACACGATGGTTCCGATCTAGCCGCCGCTCTGGGTTCGCCGTTGACACGACGCGTGCCCACTCACGCCGAAGGCGGTCTCGAATTTGTCCGGTAACGAAGAACTCGGATGGCGAAACACGCCGGAACTCGACGCACTCTTGGCCGCCGCGCGCAAGAAGTTGGAGTCGAACTACCTGAAGGTCGGTGGCAACATCACCGTGCACCTGGGTGAGCCGGCAGAGCTGTGGCGATTGTGCAGTGCAATCTCTCGATCCAGTACCGGCCTGCACAGCCGCGCCCAGACTACGAAACTCGATCTCGCCCGTTTCGACGAATGGCTCGCCCACCCACGAAACGGTGGGATCGGGTTGATCGCAACTCTCGACGCCGTCGCTCCGCTACAAGACAGAAAACAGATCGCATCCGACAAAGCTGAGGTCAAGGCCACTGCACTCGCCGACGCGCGGGCTCTACTCGCCGAAAAAACCGACGACGACTGGGCCGAGTATTGGTTGTCCTCGTTGCTGAATCAGGATGGAACACTCGGAGGACGCGTGGCCGTCGACGCCCTACGGGTGGCTGCACGGGTGTTGGCGATCCTTCCCGTCGACGGCTTGTCGTTGACCGAACTCGCCGAATACGCGTGCGGGGACACCAAGGCGCTGTCCTCCGGTGGTGCCCCACGTCTCGTTCTCGATGCACTCTCGCTCCGCGAAGGAATACCCCGTCCAGTCGACCCCGTCGGCATTCGGCTGCTGTGGGACACCGCCGGAGTCTCGGTCGACGCACTGTCGAGCAGGGTTCTGGTGTTCGGGTACCGAGTCGACGAATCGCATACCGTCGGACGGTGGCTGAACGACGCTGCAGACGCCGGGATTGCGTTCCCACTCACGCTCGACATGGCCTCGCGAGGCCCGCTCACCAATGTCGCAGATCGAATCTACGTGTGCGAGAACGTAGCAGTCGTCGCGGCCGCCGCTCGATCGCTGGGAAACCGTTCCGCGACTCTCGTCTGCACCGATGGCCAGCCGTCGGCTGCGTTGCACAAACTGCTTTCGGGCGTGCGGGCAGGCACGGAATTGTTCTGGCGCAATGACTTCGATTGGCCAGGCCTGCAGATGACCGCCCGCGCCCGCTCGCGCTACGACGCCGTCCCATGGCGGATGGATGCGCAGTCGTATGTTCGTGCGCTCGACGCTCGAAATTCCGAACCACTGAAAGGCCATCCGGGGCCGAGTGAGTGGGATCCTGATCTTGCCGCGGCAATGCACGAGTCGGGCCGCGCGGTAATGGAAGAGCGTCTCGTGCCCGACCTTCTTCTCGACCTGGCGTAGTCCTGTGTGGACGGTTGATCCCGGGTGTCGAAACGCCCCGGGATCACTGCCAGTTCAAAAGATGTATCAGCGCAAGGGCACGCCGAGGAGTGCGTCGACGGCGTCGGCGAATGCACTGGGAGCGGTGGTGTCCGATCCCCCGCGCTCGACGGCGAAACTTGCCCACGCATCAAGAGCATCGAGAGCCCTAGGTGTGTCCAGATCGTCGGCCAAGTGCTGACGTAGGCGAACTACTGCGTCGTCGGCGCTGACGGCCGACTCCAATGCAGCTGCCTTGCGCCACAACGCCAACCGGGTATGTGCACGTTCGAGAACTTCGTCCGTCCACGGACGATCCTGACGGTAGTGCCCGGACAACAGACCCAACCGAACTGCAGCCGAATCGACATTGTCGGCGCGGAGCTTCGAGACGAACACGAGGTTGCCGCGACTCTTCGACATCTTCTCGCCGTCGAGACCGATCATTCCGGTGTGCACATAATGCCGAGCGAATCGGCCGCCACCGGATACTGCTTCGGCGTGTGCGGCCGAGAACTCGTGGTGCGGGAAGATGAGGTCGCTGCCACCACCCTGCACATCGAAACCGGTCCCGATGCGATTGAGCGCAATCGCCGAGCACTCGATGTGCCAGCCCGGTCGGCCAGGACCGAACGGAGACGGCCACGACGGCTCACCCTTGCGCTCTGCGCGCCACAGGAGAGCATCGATCGAGTCCTTTTTTCCTACTCGGTCCGGGTCGCCTCCACGCTCGGCGAAAAACTTGTCCATCGTCGCCCGGTCGTAACCCGACTCGTAACCGAACTCGGGCGTAGCGTCCGCACGGAAGTACACATCGGGATACTCGGCGTCGTCGACGACATACGCCGCACCCGAAGCGACCAGCTTCTCGACCATGTCGATGACCTCGTCGATGGATTCGACAGCACCGATGTAATCGCGCGGCGGCAGAACTCGGAGCGCCTCCATGTCCTCACGGAACAAGGCGATCTCACGATTGCCGAGGTCGATCCAGCTTTCGCCGTCGCGGTCGGCTCGTTCGAAAAGAGGGTCGTCTACATCGGTGACGTTCTGCACGTAATGCACCTCGTGCCCCGCGTCGCGCCACAGCCGGTTGACCAGATCGAAAGTCAGATATGTCGCGGCATGACCGAGATGCGTCGCGTCGTACGGGGTGATTCCACACACGTACATCTTCGCTACTTTGCCGGGTGTGACCGGTCGCACTTGCCGATCTGCCGTGTCGTAGAGCCGGAGCGTAGGCCCCTGGCCGGGGATCGAGGGAACGGCTGGTTCGGACCAAGACTGCATGAAGACGAGCCTAACGGAGAGGCTTCAGAAGGCAGGCCACGGTATCGGCCTGCTCGATCGCGGCTCCGGCATCACCGGATGCGCCACGAGCGCACGGGCTCGGCCGAGCAGTGCCTCGATCTCCTCGTCGGTGATGTGACCACGAATTCTTGGTTCGACGACAGTGGCGAACGACTCGACGAACGCGACGACGTCGGACATTGCAGCGTCGTCGACAGCGGTGCCGGCCCAACCCCACAGCACCGTCCGAAGCTTGTTCTGCGAGTGCAGACAAATGCCGTGATCGACGCCGTACACATAACCGTCCACGCCCTCGAGGGCGTGGCCGCCCTTCCGGTCGGCGTTGTTGATGAGTACATCCAGCACAGCCATCCGCTGCAGCCGAGGATCATCGGCATGAATGAGCGAGACTTCCTCGCCATCGCCGTCATAAGCCTGCATGACCGGTATCCATCCGGTCGGAACGAGGTCCGGCCTGCAGATATCGACCAGGTCGAGCGTGCGGCCGTGCTCCCCGTCGCGGTCCGGCGTGTCGATCCACCGCTGCACCATCCCCGGTCCGAACGGGCCGTCCCGAAGAATCGTGGTCGGAATTACATTCCAACCCAGAGAGTCCGACACCTCGTACGACGCGATCTCTCGCCCGGCCAAGGTCCCATCGGGAAAGTCCCAGAGCGGCACTTCTCCGCGAACAGGCTTGTAGACGCACCGAACCGTGGACGTCTCTCCGTCGTCCCCGGTGCCCGTTGCCTCGCAGACCAACGTCGCGTTGCTGGCCGACACCACTCGACCGATGATGGTCAACTCACCGGTTTCCATCACCTTGCGGCCCGCGAACGGCGGCCGGTCTTCGATCAAAGCTCTTCGCCAAACTCGCCGGCCGAACCGAAGGTGGCATCTCGCTTGTATCCATTCGATCGAATACAGGTGTGTCCGTCCTGGGTCAGCGGCTCACCACACAAGGGGCACGGCGCACGGCCGGCAGCAATCACCCGCTCGGACCGAAGTGCGAACTCCCGTGCCGCGATCGGCGTCAGGAAGACGCGGACTGCATCAGGACCCTCGTCGGTGTCATCGAGGACGACAGACTCGTCGACCTCGACCTCACTGATAGCCAGCAGTTCTACCACCACCGCGTTCGCATCCGCGTCCCAGCCCAGCCCCATGGTCCCGACCCGAAACTCGGTATCGATCGGAGTCATCAACGGACTCGTGTCGCCCAGTTCGGTTTCCTCGGGCGCGAACTCCGCGCCGAACCGTCGTTGAACTTCGTCCAGCAGCAAACCTATCCGGTCTGCGAGAACCTGCACTTGCTGCTTTTCGAGCGCGACCGAGACGACGCGAGCGTCGTGGACTGCCTGCAGAAAGAACGAACGATCGCCTGGCTCTCCCACGGTTCCCGCGACAAAACGATCAGGGGTGCGGAAAACATGTATTGCGCGTGGCATTGCACCTCCTGGAGCTACATTCTCGGATCCGAAGACTCGGACCCGAACTTCATTATCCGCTATCGGCGGGGTTACGTTCCGGAACCGCCACCGGGCACCGCATCGGAGTCCATGCTCGATGCCGTCGGCACCGCAGGCACCACCGCGGTCAAGTCGAGGCCGGTGTCGTTCGTCCGAAGCACGAACGGCCTGGTCGAGCTGTACCGGACGACACTGACAGAGGCAGGATCGGCAACGATACGTTGGAACGAATCCAAGTGGCAGCCCAATGCATCGGCGAGGATCGATTTGATGACGTCACCGTGTGAGCACGCCACCCAGAGGACGTCGCGGCCGTACTCATCGGCGAGACGCGCGTCGTGTTCCCGGATTGCGAATACAGCCCGCGACTGCACCTGAGCCAGTCCTTCGCCACCAGGGAACACCGCCGCGGACGGGTGTTGCTGGACTACCTTCCACAGCGGCTCCTTCACCAGATCCTTGATCGATTTTCCTGTCCACGACCCGTAATCGACCTCGATCAGCCGTTCGTCGACCGTCGGAGTCAGACCGCGCCGGGCGGCAAGAGGTGCCACCGTTTGCTCACACCGCTGCAGCGGTGAGTGCACGATCTCCTCGACCGGAAGCCCGCCCAATCTCTCCGCAACATGAGCGGCCTGTTCCAGTCCGCGGTCGTCGAGCGCGGCCCCGGCCGACCGCCCTGCCAGAGCGCCCGCAGTATTCGCCGTCGAGCGGCCGTGTCGCAGCAAGATCACCGTCATGGAACCCAGCCTAGGGCGTCTGGCGAATCAGGTGGCCGACACCACGCCCGCAGACAGCAGCGCCATCACGCCGATGCCGAGCACGATGCGATAGCCGACGAACCAGTACAGCGAGTGATTCGCAACGAACTTCAGCAGCCATGCGATCGAGGCGTAGCCGAGTGCGAACGCGACGATGGTCGCGAGAAGCAACTGTGGGCCGGAGGCGTTGAGACCTTCACCGGCCGGCTCGAATGCATCGGGCAGCGAGAACAGGCCGGACGCAGTCACAGCCGGAATGGCGAGCAGGAACGAGAACCGCACGGCTGCTTCGCGTTCGAGGCCCATGAACAGGCCTGCACTTGTGGTGGCGCCCGACCGCGACACACCGGGAATCAACGCCAGACATTGTGCGGCACCCATCACGAGCCCGTCCCGTGTAGTGATCTTGTCGAGTGGTCGCTTCTTGGAACCGAGGTACTCCGCGACCGCGATGACGATGGCGAACACGATGAGCATCGTTGCGATGAGCCACAAGTTGCGGGCCCCGGTTCGGATCTGGTCTTTGAACAGGATCCCCAACAGCCCTATCGGGATGGTGGCGATGATCACGTACCAACCGAGCCGATAGTCGAGATCGCGCGCGGCCTTGTCGAACATGCCGCGGAACCAGGCCTTGACGATTCTCACGATATCGCGCCAAAAGAACACGAGCACTGCCGCTTCGGTTCCGAGCTGTGTGACAGCGGTGAACGAAGCTCCGGCATCGGACCCGAAAAAGACGCTCGAGACGATTCGTAGGTGCCCTGACGACGATATCGGTAAGAATTCGGTCAACCCCTGAACTGCGCCGAGGATGATTGCCTGAAGCCAACTCATGGACTCACCGATCATCCTCGAACCTCCCCGAAGGTCGACGAGAGCAGAGGGGTTCGGCCAAGGAAACGTGCACAATTCACGGCCCGACGGTACCTGGCGCGGCTCGCCCGGACCGACCGACACTCACACCACCGCCACCGGCGCACTACTCTGCTCACCTGGCGCCGTTTTCGTGATCGACTCAGAAAACCGACACCATCACAATCGACAAGGAATGTTGAAAAACTATGAAGCAGCGATCAGTCGGTTCCAGTGGCCTGCGCGTGTCGAGGATCGGGCTCGGCACGCTCGGATGGGGCAGCGGCACCGACGGTGACGACGCTGCTGCCCAAATCGCTGCCTTCGCAGACGCCGGGGGAACACTCGTCGACACCTCACCCGTGTACGGGGATGGACGAGCGCAACGAGTGCTCGCGGAGGTCCTCGACGACGTGGTCCCGCGCTCGAACCTCATCGTGAGCAGTGCAGCCGGTATCGAAACCGTGAGCGGGCACTACCGCATCGACTGCTCTCGGCGAGCGCTGCTGGGTCAACTCGATGCGACGCTCCGTGATTTGGGCACCGACTACCTCGATCTTTGGCAAGTGGCGGCATGGGATGCAAGCACGCCCGTGGACGAGATCGCGTCCACTCTGGACTACGCTGTATCGAGCGGAAAAGTCCGCTACGTCGGCGCACGTGGCTATCTCGGCTGGCAACTCGCGACTGCGGCTGGAGCCGCGGGCGCAGGTCGCATCGTCGCGACGCAGGCCGAGTATTCGCTTCTTGCTCGCGGCATCGAGGACGAATTGCTGCCGGCCGCGCGTCATCACGGTGTCGGCATCCTCGCTGCTGTCCCTTTGGCAGGCGGAGTACTGACCGGAAAATACCGGAACGGCACGCCTGCGGACTCACGAGGTGCCGACGATCTACACGCAGGATCGCTTGCCTGCTACCTCACCGACGCTGCCGTCAACGTCGTCGACGCGGCCGTCATGGCTGCAAGGGGCCTGCAAACTTCACCACTGGCAGTGGCCTTGGCCTGGGCGCGCGATCGCCCGGGTGTGAGCTCGGCGATAGTCGGAGCCCGGGACCTCGCGCAATTGACCGGGGTACTCGTAGCGGAAGACCTCGAGTTGCCTGCAGCTATCACTTCGGCGTTGGACGACGTCAGTAGCTGACCGCACGCCTACGCCGTCACGTTCTTTCGGGTCCGAATCCGGTCGAGGATCAACCCGACGCGATGCAGAAACGACCGAGCGCTCGACAACTCCGGCGAGCCCGGTCTCAGCTCGTAGGTAGTCCGAGAGTGTCGACTTCTGATCCATCAGGCAGGGTGGACTCGACACGTCGTTCCGCTACGCCACACCGTGGCAGCCTTCAGTCGCACGATTACAGCATCCAGGAGCAGGCATTTCCATGAGAGACAGACGTTTGCGGTGGCGAACTCTCGCCGCGGTCGCGGCCAGCTCGACGATCTTGTTGGCGGCCGGTTGTTCGGGTGACGGAGCCGACGAGCCCGATCCGGTAAGTGTCGAACCCTTGGCCGGGGTCAGCTCTCCTGAAACTTCGACTCCCCCAGTAGGGACCATCACGGCGTCTCCCTCCGGGATCCACTTCACCTCTTTCGACACTGCCACGCGCAGCGTTCTCGCGCTCGACGACAGTTTTTCGAACCTGCTGGTGTTCGACGCATCCGACGGCAACGCCGAACCGCGTGCAATACCGCTCCCGGGCGAGGCAGCAGCGATAGTGGCCCCCGGCGACGGCACAGCCGTACTGCCGATGAACGGAAGTCTCGCACGCGTCGATATAGGCGACTCGAAGGTCACGTCGATGAAAGTCGATGCCAATCTACTCAGTGCCGCTGTTCTCGAGGACGGCAGAACAGCGGTAGGAGATGATCGTGGGTCGGTTCACATTCTCGAGCAAGACGGGACCGAATCGCAGACCATAGACGGATTGACCTCGGTCGATGCCCTCGCCTCGACCATGTATGGACTTACTGCTCTGGATCGCGATCAGACATCCGTCACCGTTGTCGACGTCGACGACGGTTCCCTCGGCATTGCCCTCCGCGCCGGCGAGGGTGCAGCCGAGCTGGACACCGACCGGTTCGGGCGAATCCTGGTGACGGATGCCACCGGAGAAGAACTTCTCGTGTTCTCCTCGGACGATTTGTTGTTGCGTCAGCGCTTTCCTGTCGATGCGCAGCCATGGGCTGTCACCTACGACGACGAGACCGACGTCGTATGGGTCAGCGTTCCCGCCCTCAACGAAGTTATCGGATACACGCTCGAAACAGGAATTCCCGTCGAGGTTTCCAGGTTCCCGACCGTAAGGCAGGCGGACTCCCTCGCGATCGACTCCGCGACGGGTGACTTGCTCGTGGGATCGGCCGCCGGTGAGGGATTACAGCGAATACCGACAGGCCAAGGCCGGTAGAGGCAAAGAGAGTCGAGGCGACCACCCACGGTGTCGAAGAATCGTCATGGGAGCGGACGCTTCCCGCGAGAGTGGGACTTGACGTCCGAGGAGTGGGAATACGTTCCACTCCGCCTGCCACCGGATGTCACACGGGTGGCGGCCTCGATGCGGATTGCCATCCAGGCCGAGTTCGGCGGTTGGGAACTTTCGCGCATGCGCGTGTACACCGATGGAAGTCGGCGGGTGCTGCCCAAGCGAAAGAAAACTGCCCAGCACATACCCGATCCTGGAATATGAGCCAAAGAACGAAGACGGAAAGAAGAACCGTGGGCCAGACCTTGTACAGCGCACTGCTTCGGTTGATGTTTTTGCTGCAGCCGGAACGAATCCACCATCTCGCGTTCGCGACCATGCGCGCGCTGACGGCCTTTACGCCGACGAGAAAGCTTCTCTCGCGAATATTCGTCGTCGACGATCCACTACTTCGAAGCACAGTTTTCGGCGTGGACTTTCCCAGGCCACTCGGTCTGGCTGCAGGCTTCGACAAGAACGCGGACGGCGTGGATGCCTGGGGGCCACTGGGCTTCGGGTTCGCCGAGGTGGGCACGGTCACCGCGCAACCGCAGTCCGGTAATCCAACTCCCAGGCTGTTTCGGCTGCCTGCGGACCGTGCTCTGATCAATCGAATGGGCTTCAACAATCACGGCGCCGGGAACGCCGCCAACGTGCTGAGGAACCGCCGAGGCGGTGTACCGATCGGCGCGAACATCGGGAAGACCAAGCTCACGCTCCCCGCCGACGCTGCTGCCGACTACACCGCAAGCGCAACGCTGCTCGGGCCACTGTCCGACTTCTTGGTGGTGAATGTCAGCTCGCCGAACACCCCGGGCTTGCGGGATCTTCAGGCTGTCTCGTCGCTACGGCCAATCCTCGAGGCTGTGCAAAGTGTCGTCACGGTTCCCATCCTGGTGAAGATCGCACCCGATCTGTCCGATGAGGACATAGACGCCGTCGCCGACCTTGCAGTCGCGTTGGGACTCGACGGTATCGTCGCGACCAATACGACGATCGACAGGTCGGGCCTGCGCACCTCGGCGGAGGAAGTCGCGTCCATCGGGGCAGGCGGATTGTCGGGACCACCGGTGGCCGACCGCTCACTCGTAGTTCTACGACGGCTGTACGCCCGGGTGGGGACACGTATTGCCATCATCTCGGTCGGTGGGATCGAGTCGGTGGATCAAGCGTGGGAACGCATCACTGCAGGCGCGTCGCTGATCCAGGGTTACACCGGGTTCATCTATGGGGGCCCGTTCTGGATGCGACGGATCAACAAGGGTATCGCCCTGCGAATGAGAGCGCACGGATTCACGTCGTTGTCGGATGCAGTCGGATCGGATCACCGCAGCAGTTGACACGTCGAACCAGGCCGGGCTGTGAGGAGCGCAAAGCACGGCCACCTGAGGGGGGAGAGGGACTTTTTCGCCCCCGGCCCGCGGGGGGT
>JBBPZN010000044.1:0-21322 GCA_038198705.1 Mycobacteriales bacterium | reverse complement strand
TTCCCGCCCCATTTCGCCCGCGGCCCACGGCAAAGTCGGTGTCCTCGGATCGGCGCCGCCGAACCGGATCGTCGAACAGACAGATCACCGAGCAGATAGATGACCGAGCGACAAGGGGACGGACGATGTACGAGGCGCAATGTGCGGTTGTAGGGACAGTCATCACCAATCCGATCAAGAGACAGACCGCGTCCGGTGACGAAGTACTGAACTTCCGGATGGCCAGCAATGTACGACGGCAGGACCGAGCTACCGGTGAATGGAGCGACGGCGGCACGCTGTACCTCGGTGTCACCTGCTGGCGACGGCTCGTCAAGGGCGTCGGCGGATCGCTGATGAAGGGCGACCCGGTAGTGGCCTACGGACAGCTCCGGACGAACGAATACACCACCCGAGACGGCGCCGAACGGTCCGATCTCGAGATGACGGCCAGTGCCGTCGGGCCTGACCTCGCCCGCTGCATCGTCAAGGTCGAGCGCGCACGGCCCGTGGCAGTACCGCAGGAGGAACCGGACGAGACGCACGACGAAGGAGTCGACACCTTCGACGAACACGAAGACGTCGACGAAGGTTCGGTTTCCGAGACGATCGAACACGCCGCGGCGGTGTAGCCGGACATCGCCCGTGTCGGGCCCGTGCGAAACTCGTCCGGGCCCGACAGTTCGTCGGCGATCGCTATCGTTACCGCATGCGGGCCGGGCACAGGTGCGTGCCTTTCGTGCACCGTCTGCTCGACCCTGTACAAACGGGCTAGCTTCCCGTCGGATCGGGCGATGGTGCCTCGACCCCTTCGCACCGATAGGCTTGCGCACATGGCGGAATTCATTTACACCATGAAGAAGGTGCGCAAGGCGCACGGCGACAAGGTCATCCTCGACGACGTAACGATGAGCTTCTACCCAGGAGCGAAGATCGGCGTCGTCGGCCCCAACGGTGCCGGCAAGTCCAGCATTCTCAAGATCATGGCCGGGATCGACCAGCCCGGCAACGGTGAGGCGTTCCTAGCTCCCGGGGCTTCGGTCGGCATCCTCATGCAGGAGCCGGTTCTGGACGACACCAAGACTGTCCGTGAAAACGTCGAGGACGGTCTCGGCGAGACGATGGTGCAGCTCAAGCGCTACAACGAGATCGCCGAGCTCATGGCGACCGACTACTCCGACGAACTCATGGAGGAGATGGGCGAGCTTCAGGAGAAGCTCGACCACGCCGACGCCTGGGAAATCGACTCTCAACTCGAGCAGGCGATGGATGCTCTCCGTTGCCCGCCGCCCGAGTCGCCGGTCACCAACCTTTCCGGTGGTGAGAAGCGTCGCGTTGCGCTGTGCAAGCTACTGCTCAGCAAGCCCGATCTGCTCCTCCTCGACGAACCGACCAACCACCTCGACGCCGAGTCGGTTCTGTGGTTGGAGCAGCATCTCGCTGCATATCCCGGCGCTATTCTCGCCGTCACTCACGATCGTTACTTCCTCGATCATGTGGCGCAGTGGATCTGCGAGGTCGACCGCGGCCGCCTCTACCCGTACGAGGGCAACTACTCCACGTACCTGGAGCAGAAGGCCGCTCGCCTCGCGGTGTCCGGCAAGAAGGACCAGAAGCTACAGAAGCGACTCAAGGACGAACTGGCCTGGGTTCGCTCCGGCGCCAAGGCTCGTCAGGCGAAGAGCAAGGCTCGTCTGGATCGCTACGAAGAGATGGCCATCGAGGCGGAGAAGACCCGCAAGCTCGACTTCGACGAGATTCAGATTCCGGCTCCTCCACGTCTGGGTGACGTCGTCGTCGAGGTCAAGAACCTCGACAAGGGCTTCGACGGCCGCGTCCTGATCAAGGACCTTTCGTTCACGCTTCCGCGTAACGGAATCGTCGGCGTCATCGGCCCCAACGGTGTCGGTAAGACGACGCTGTTCAAGACCATCGTCGGTCTCGAAGAGCCGGACGGCGGCGAGGTGAAGATCGGTCAGACGGTCAAGCTGAGCTATGTCGACCAGAACCGCAGCGGCATCGACCCGAAGAAGACGGTCTGGGAGACAGTGTCCGACGGACTCGACTTCATCGTCGTCGGCCAGACCGAATTCCCTTCGCGCGCCTACATCAGCTCGTTCGGATTCAAGGGTCACGATCAGCAGAAGGCGGCCGGCGTTCTCTCCGGTGGTGAGCGCAACCGGCTCAACCTGGCAATGACGCTCAAACAGGGCGGCAACCTGATCCTGCTCGATGAGCCGACCAACGACCTCGACGTCGAGACTCTCGGTTCGCTGGAGAACGCTCTCGAGGAATTCCCCGGTTGCGCCGTCGTGATCTCGCACGATCGCTGGTTCCTGGACCGGACGTGCACGCACATCCTGGCGTGGGAAGGCGGCTTCGGTGACAACGAGGCTGCTTGGTACTGGTACGAAGGCAACTTCGAGGGATACGAGGCCAACAAGATCGAGCGACTCGGCGCCGACGCCGCGCGTCCGCACCGCGTCACGCACCGCAAACTGACAAGGGACTGACGCTTGTCCGGGAAAACCTTCGAGTACAACCTTCAGGTTCGCTGGAGTGACTCGGATCGACTCGGGCACGTCAACAACACGCGATTCGTCGAATATCTGCAAGAAGCCCGCGCGCACTTCATCACCGAGTGCATGCAGGTTGCAGGGGAGGCGCGGGGAGGCTCGGTCGTAGGGAAACTTACGGTCGACTTCCTGCGCCCGATCTTCGACGCGTCCGGGCCGTTGCGGATCGAGGTGTCGATCTCTCGTATCGGGCGAACTTCTTTCGCTATTCGGCATCTCGTTCGTGATGTCGAGGGCGCCCTGTGTGCTGATGCGGAAGCTGTCATGGTCATGTTCGACGTGACGGAACAGGCTCCGCGTCCGATAACGGATCGGGAGAGGGCCGTATTGAGCGACTACCTCGACGCGTCCGAAGATCGGTCCGAATCCGAGTAATCCACTCCGAATCCGATTAGGCCACAAGGGCACCGCCTCGACTTGTTCCCCGATAGGCTCGTGTTGCGGGGCGGCTGCACGGCCGCGCCGGCGATCCTCATAAGGGAGTGGTTCAACACATGCCTGACGCGGCGGGAACGACGGACATCGACTGGTCGAGCGGACTGCCCGCAGAGTTGGTGACTATCTTGCCCGAAGTGCAGGCAGTCTATTTCGCGCACGTCGGCACCGGTGAGCACACCGGTGCTGCTGCCGAAGTCGAGGACGCGATCGTCCGCATGCACCTGCAGTTGGCGGCGTGCAGAACGCCCGGGGACGCCAAGATTCGCCTGCATCGCGTCGGCGAGGATGCTACGGGCAGAGTTCTTGGGCCCTCGTTGCAGATCGTGACCGACGACATGCCTTTGCTGGTCGAATCCGTTATGGCGCGACTGTCTCGGCTCGATGTCGACGTCATCGATATGGTCCACCCCATAGTGGGGGTCGTTCGAGACAGTGATGGAAATCTGATCCGCGTGGGACCAGTCAGCGGCAGTGTCGGCGGGGCACGGAGGGAGTCCTGGATGCACATCGCGCTGCATCACTCGACACCCAGTTCTCTTTTGGACGTGCTGGAAGACGAGATCGCCGTCGTTCTCAACGATGTCCGTGTGGTCATCGCCGACACCGAAGCGATGCGCGGGCTCCAAGCTTCGGTGGCCCGTACTCTCGCGGACTTGGCCGTAGGACGTGACAATGAACGCGCAACGGAGCTTCGAGACGCGGCAAACCTGCTCGCTTGGTTGGCCGAAGGTCACTACACACTGCTCGGCTATCGCCGTTACGACGTGCAACCGGCACAGGACGGATCGCTGCTGACCCGGTCCGTTTCGGGGAGTGGACTCGGTGTGTTGCGCCAGGATCATGCGCTGGATCGGGAGTCGCTCGATATCAGTGAACGTACCGACCTTCTGACTCTCACACAGGGTTCGAGCCCGGCGACTGTGCATCGCGCGGTGTACCCGTACTTCGTGACGGTGATGGATCGTGCGGCTCCTGAGCTCGGCGAGCACCGCTTCATGGGTGTTTTCACCGTGACGGCGTTGCACGAGAGCGTGCTCGACATTCCCGTTATCGAGCGCCGCGTGCGTTCGATCATCGACCGAGCCGGTTACGATCTCGACTCGTACTCCGGCCAAGCGATGCTCGAAGTGTTGCAATCGATGCCGCGATCGGAGCTGTTCGCCTCCGGCACGGAAGCGCTGTTCGAGAATGCAACTGCGGTGCTCGCTATCGGACGTCGCCGCAAGGTCAAGGTGTTTCTACGTGAGGACTCCAACTGCGCCGTCGTTTCGGCGTTGGTTTACCTTCCGCGTGATCGCTACACGACGAGAGTGCGCCTCGCCGTCCAAGATTGCTTGATGCGTGAACTCCTAGGCTCGGGCGTCGACTACACCGCGCGGGTTACCGAGTCCGACATGGCCTTGTTGCATGTCACCATTCGGCGCGACGATCGGAACCAGGTCGGCGCTGATCTCTCCCGAGACAATGTTGCTCGTATCGAGTCACTTCTCACCGAGACGATCAAGACGTGGGAGGACGGGCTTGCGCAGGCGATCAAGGACGACACCAGTGTCGACGCGATCTCGGCAAGTCGGTACACCGATTCGTTCCCGGAGGCCTACAAGCAGGATTTCGGGCCCGAACGCGCGGTGTTCGATATCGCTCGGCTCGAAGCTCTCGCCGACGGCACGATCGACATGCAGCTCTATCGCAACTCCGATTCCGCCGTCGGAAGCTGGCGGTTCAGTTTGTACATCGGTGGGAGTGGTGTCTCGCTGAGCCAGGTCTTGCCGATCCTGCAGAGTCTCGGCGTCGAGGTCGACGACGAGCGTCCGTACCGTATCGGTCGAACGGATGAAATGCAATGCTGGATATACGATTTCGGAGTCTCTGCCTCACGAGAGATGTTGCGCGCAGCGATCGACAGTGATCTGGACTCCGACCTTCCCAGCGCGGGAGCTCTCGATGAGGAAAGCCGCGTGCAGCTGAGATTCACCGACGCCTTCACTGCCGTGTGGAACGGACAGGCCGAGGCAGACCGATTCAACGAACTCGTCATGCGCGCCGGCTTGAACTGGCGGCAGGCTCATATCCTGCGTGCGTACGCGAAGTACCTGCGGCAGGCCAACTTTCCTTACAGTCAGTTCAATATCGAGGGTGTTCTACTGTCTCATCCGAGGACCGCGGAATTGCTGGTGTCCTTGTTCGAGTCGCAATTCGACCCCGAAAGTGCTGCCGAGGAACGGTCGGCCGAACTCGACAAGGAATTGCGGGTACTCATCGATCAGGTGGTGAGTCTCGACGCCGACCGGATCCTCCGAGCAATCTTCGAATTGATTCGTGCGACAGTGCGAACCAACTTCTACGTAGTCGATTCCGAAGGCACACCACGCAATTTCCTGTCCCTCAAGTTCGATCCTCGGTTCATTGCCGAGCTGCCGAAACCGAAGCCGAGATTCGAAATCTTCGTGTATTCTCCGAGAGTCGAGGGTGTACATCTGCGATTCGGCGCGGTGGCGCGTGGGGGGCTTCGTTGGTCCGATCGGCGTGAAGATTATCGCACCGAAGTGCTCGGGCTGGCCAAGGCTCAAATGGTGAAGAACGCCGTCATCGTTCCGGTCGGCGCCAAAGGCGGATTCGTCGTCAAGCGCCCGCCGGCACCGACTGGAGACACAGCGACGGACCGGACCGCGACGACCGAAGAGGGGCGGGCGTGCTACCGGCTGTTCATCGCCGGTCTACTCGATGTGACCGACAATCTCGATCGTGCGACGGGCGCAGTTCTTCCACCGGACCGCGTCGTACGTCGCGACGGTGACGACACGTACCTCGTGGTGGCAGCGGACAAGGGGACGGCCTCGTTCTCCGATCTTGCGAATGCGGTTGCCGGTGAGTACCACTTCTGGCTGGGGGACGCGTTCGCGTCGGGTGGGTCGGCAGGTTACGACCACAAGGTGATGGGCATCACCGCACGGGGCGCATGGGAAAGCGTCAAACGTCATTTCCGTGAAATTGGTATCGATACGCAGACAGAGGATTTCACGGTCGTCGGCATCGGAGACATGAGCGGTGACGTGTTCGGAAACGGCATGCTGCTCAGCACACACATCGGCCTCCTCGCCGCATTCGATCACCGACACATTTTTCTCGACCCGAACCCGGATCGCGCGGCGGCATTCGCCGAACGTGCCCGACTGTTCGAGCTTCCTCGATCGTCCTGGGCCGATTACGATTCGGCACTGATCAGCGACGGCGGTGGCGTGTGGGAACGGACGGTCAAGTCGGTACCGATCAGTCCTGCGGCCCGCGTGGCTCTCGGTCTCGACGAGTCGACAACCGAACTGGCGCCACCGGACCTGATCCGCGCAATCCTGAAGACACCTGCCGACCTGCTCTGGAACGGCGGAATCGGCACCTACATCAAGGCATCCACCGAGTCGAACTCCGATGTCGGTGACAAGTCCAATGACGCAATCCGGGTGGACGGGAGCGAGATCAGGGCCACCATCGTCGGTGAGGGTGGCAATCTCGGTGCCACCTCGCTCGGACGTATCGAGTACGACATCGCCGGGGGCCGGATCAACACCGACGCGGTGGACAACTCGGCAGGCGTCGATTGTTCCGATCACGAGGTCAACATCAAGATCCTTCTCGATTCTGCCATCACCGACGGCACCCTCGACCCCGCCGACCGCGATGACCTGCTCGCGTCCATGACCGAGGAGGTGAGCAGGCTGGTGTTGTGGGACAACATCATGCAGAACGAACTCCTCGGAACGTCCCGCTCGGACGCGCCTGCGCTGCTCACGGTGCACCGACGTGTCATCGAGGACCTCGAGGTGCGCAGCGGATTGGATCGCGAACTCGAGAAACTGCCCTCGGATATCGACATCCGAAAGCGTGCGCAGGACGGGCAAGGTCTGACCTCGCCCGAGCTCGCAACGTTGATGGCCCACGTCAAGCTGGTTCTCGAAAGCGACCTGCTTGCCAGTGAAGTGCCGGACAGCGATGTGTTCGCGCCGAGGCTGCCCAAGTATTTTCCGGAGCCGCTACGTGAGAAGTACTCCAACGCGATTACCTCTCATCCGCTGCGGCGCCAACTGGTGGCGACGACGTTGACCAACGAGACCGTCGACCGGGGCGGAATCAGTTTCGTCTATCGACTTGCCGAGGACACCGGGGCGAACGGTACCGATGCAGTGCGCGCATTCGCCGCTGCGACCGAGATCTTCGATCTGGAGGAGCTCTGGCAGGAGATTCGATCGGCCGACATATCGACCGCGTCGTCCGATGAACTCTTGCTCGAATCCAGACGCGTGCTGGACCGCGTCGCCAGGTGGCTGCTCATCAACCGGCCCCAGCCACTCGCCGTAGGTGCCGAGATCAGCAGGTATGCATCCAAGGTCCGTTCTCTGAGGAGCCGGGTAGCTGGTTGGATCGACGGACACCAGGTGCGAGATTTGAACGATCGAGTGGCGGCGTCGGTCGAGCGGGGCACACCGAAGGAATTGGCGAGTTCGGTCTACCAACTGTTGGACGTGTTCTGTTTGCTCGACATCATCGATGTCGCCGACATCACCGAACACGACCTTTCCGACGTCGCGGAGTTGTACTACGCGTTGGATGCGCACATCGGCATCGATTGGCTGCTGACAGCGGTGTCGAGGCTGCCGCGTGGCGATCGTTGGCATTCGTTGGCCCGGCTGGCTTTACGCGACGATTTCTACTCCTCACTCCGAGCCATTACCAGAGAAGTTGTACTGGGCGGAGAGCCGCACGAGAGCGCTGCCGAGAAGATCGCAGAATGGGAAGCGATGAATTCATCCAGGCTGACCCGGACACGAAAAGCGCTTGCCGAGATCGCGGACTCGGGCACGCTGGATCTTGCCTCACTGTCGGTGGCAGCCCGTCAGGTTCGCAGCATGGTTCCCTGAGCGTTACCGATCGTCCCTGAAATACGACACCGATAAAAGAGAGAAACCGACTTGACTGTGCCCAAGAATCACCTGTCGAACGAGCTGGAACCCAAGCAGCGAATCGGGTTCCACACCAGCGTCGAGGTTCGATGGTCGGATATGGATGCCTACCAACACATCAACCATGCCCGCATGGTGACGCTCCTCGAGGAGGCACGCATTCCGTGGCTGCTGGTTGACGGTAAACCTACGGCGAACCTGCGTCACGGTGCCGTCATTGCGGACTTGCATGTTCGATACCGGGGTCAACTACGTCACGAGGATGGTCCGCTGGACGTGTTCATGTGGGTGGACAAGGTCCGGGCGGTGGATTTCGTTGCAGGTTACGAGGTTCGGGCGAAGGGTAAGTCTCTCGACACACCTGCCGCGATCGTTGCGTCGACGCAAATAGCGGCATTCGACATGGATACTCAGGGGCTGCGGAGATTCACAGCCGAAGAGCGGACGTATCTGGAGAGCTGGCAACGTGTTTGAGCGTGTCCTGACCATCCCTGATCCCGTCGAACGCAAGAATCTCGTGGCCTTCCTGGAGAAGGCAGTTCGGCTCGACGAGGCTGCTGTCGTTCGTATGAGAACACGTGCCGACGGCCGCGTGTCGGTATGGACTGCAACCGGTTTCGATGCACTCGCGGTGCGGGTCATCACGGGTGCGATCGTGCCCGACGACACCTCGGCCGCTGCCGATCAACTGGTGGCTGCCTTGCAATCGGCATCCGACGGCGTGGTGGATCCGGGATTCTCGATGGACTCGGCCTGGCGCGGTGCGCTTCCCCCGGACAGCGGTTTTCACCATGTGGACGACGTTCCGGCACGCGTCCTGATCGATCTTGCTCAACGGGGTGCAGCCCTGGCCAAGGAGCACGGGAGTAGTCACGGCCCACCGGTATCGCTCCTGGACCAGGAGGTTCTGCACGTCGACGGCGCGGGCGGTGATGTGTCGATCGCTATGCGTACGGTGTTCGCTCTTACCGCAATGGGTTTCGTTCCCCATACGGGTGTGGACCCGTTGACCGCCGACGTCGACCTCACCAGTATCGACGCCGACGAGCTGGTGCGGGTGCGGGCCACCAAGGTGTGGTTGCGTCTCGATGCACGCTACGGATCGGTCTTCTGTAGACGCGGGGATCCGTTGTCGCTCAGCGTCGAACGTTAGCCTCTGCCGAATCAGCCCGCTGAATGTTCCGTCAGACGAGCCATGCGGCGGCATCGGCGGGGAGCTGGCCGTCGACGAGCGGCGCGCTCGACATCAGCAGCTCACCGGGTGGAAGTGGAATGGCGGCATCGGTGGCATTGAGGGCGCAGATGAGTCCGCCTTGCCGACGGAACGCGAGGCAGCCGGGAGGGCTTCCATACCAATCGACTCCGCTTCCGGCGAATTCGGGTCGCAGCTCACGAAGCTCGAATGCTGCCCGATAGAAGTTGAGCATCGAATGGACGTCTTCCAGTTGTTCCTCGACGGTCAACGGCGCCCATTCGGGTGGAATAGGTAGCCATGTGTTCGGGGAGGTGCTGAAGCCGAACGGGGGCGCCGTGGACTCCCAGGGCAGTGGCACGCGGCAACCGTCGCGGCCTCGTTCGGCATGTCCGGAGCGTTCCCAGACCGGGTCTTGAAGGACGTCTTCCGACAGGACGGCGTTCGGTAATCCGAGTTCGGATCCGTTGTAGACGAACACCGTTCCGGGAAGCGCCAACTCCAGGAGCAGCATCGCCCGTGCCCGCCTCGTTCCTCGGATTCCGCCGCCGTACCGGGTCACTTCGCGCTCGATGTCGTGATTGGACAGCGTCCACGTAGGTGTTCCGTCGACCCGCTCGACCGCAGCGAGCGAGTTGGCGACGGCATCCCGGATTGTGGCGGCATCGAAATCGGCCTCGGCCAAGCGGAAATTGAACCCCAGATGCAGTTCGTCCGGTCGGAGGTAGTCGCCGAACCGTTCGTTGTCCTGGACCCAGATCTCTCCGATGGTGACCTTGTTCGGGTATTCGTCCATCACCTTGCGGATGCCGCGGTGAATCTCGTGGACCCCCTCGTTGTTGAATCGAGGATCGTCGTCGTCGTTCTTCATCAGGGTGTTCAACTCGAGGTTCATGTCGTCCAATTCGGCAGGCTTGGCCATACCGTGCGCGACATCGATGCGGAAACCGTCGACACCCCTGTCGAGCCAGAACCGCAGCGTCGTCGCCAGATCCTCGGCCACCTCTGAATTTGTCCAGTCCAGGTCCGGTTGCTCCGGCGCGAAGATGTGGAGGTACCACTGCTCCGGCCGCCCATCCGAATCGGTGATGCGAGTCCACGCCGAACCGCCGAAGATGCTGGGCCAGTTGTTCGGTGGCTCGGAGCCGTCCCCTTTTCCGTCGCGAAAGATGTAGCGAGCACGCTCAGGGCTTCCCGGCGTGGACTCGAGGGCTGCGATGAACCAGGGATGCTGATCGCTGGTGTGATTCGGCACCACATCCATCGTGACCTTGATATCGCGAACGTGCGCTTCTTCGATGAGCGCGTCCATGACGGCCAAGTCGCCGAACAGGGGATCGATGTCTCGTGGATCGGAGACGTCGTAACCGTGGTCGGCCATCGGGGAACGCATGACCGGGCTGAGCCACAACGCATCGACACCCAGCAGTTCGAGGTACCCGAGTTTTTCCCTGATGCCCCCGAGATCGCCCACTCCATCACCATTCGAGTCGGCGAACGATCGCGGGTAGATCTGGTAGAAGATCGCGTCCTTCCACCAGGTTTCTTCGGGCGCGTGGAGCGTCGGATCGTTCACAAGTGGCAAGTGTGCCAAACGAAACCCATTCGTCTCGACGCAGGGAGTGTGATTGGCCCGATTTCACAGACCGGAAGCCCGGTTTTCATGCGCAAACAGTCCGGTTGTCCGATATGTGCGGTATCTTTTCATCCAGCCGCAATGAAGGAGATCTTGTAGTAATGACCGAAATGGCTATCGAGGCCGTGCGTTTGAACGAAGTTCAGTTGAACGTCAGCCCGATCAACCCGGACTGGATCCTTGATGGCGATCCCGTCGCGCGGTCCGCGGAGTGGACCCGCACACTCGATGGGACTACCACCTTCAATGTCTGGGATTGCACTGCCGGCCGATTCAATTGGTATTTCCACGTCGATGAGATCGTGCACATCATGGACGGTTCGGTCACAGTTTCTGCAGCAGGCTCTCCACCACGGACGCTCGTTGCCGGGGACGCGGCACTGTTCCACGCAGGTACGTGGTCGGAGTGGCATGTTCAGGACTACGTCCGCAAGCACGCGATTCTGCGTAGTAGTCTGCCGGCTTCGGTCCTGCGCGCTCTCGACTTCGCACGGAACGTGCGCGGGGCACTGCACAAGGCCTCGGGGTTCGGACGCGCAAAGAGCATTCCGATCCCACGAGGCCTGTGACGTGCTCAGAGTGCCGAGTTGACCATGGAGTTCGCCGCCATCTCCATGTAGTCCACCAACTGGAGGCGGTGCGCTTCGTCGAGAATGCTGGAGTCGATCGAAGCGATGGCGATGTGCATACAACGCAACCACGCGTCGCGTTCGATCGGGCCGATCTTGAACCCCGCGTGCCGCATGCGTAGCCGCGGATGTCCGCGCTCGTCCGAATAGGTGCGAGGTCCACCCCAGTACTGCTCGAGAAACATCCGCATTCGGCGCTCCGCCGGCCCGAGATCCTCTTCCGGGTACAGCGGCCGGACGATCTCGTCGCGCGACACCTCGTCATAGAACACGGCGACGAGTGTTTCGAACGTCGCCGCGCCGCCGACAGCGTCGTAGAACGTCTGCTGCGGTTCGGTCATGGTTGCTCTTTCTCTACTCATACGGTGTGCGGGCCTGAATCATCAGTATCTCTATACGGTCATATCGGACTGCATGCCGCCCTGCCGCCCTTGCGGGTACGGGGCTTTCACGCCCGCGTCGTCGAATGCCTGCAGGATTTCTCGATGCACTCGCCGCTGAACTGCCCACTGACGGCCGGGACGGGTTTTGACAGTGATTCGAATGGTCACCGTGTCCGCGCTCACCGCGTTCACCCCGAGCATCTCGGGCGCGCCGAGCAAGTCGTCCTCGAAATCACCGGATGCAACGACGGCCAGCGTCGCCCTTTCGGCGACTGCGCACGCTTCATCCAGGTTCGCAGTGTGCGCGACCGGGAGGTCGAGGACGGCGACCGCGAAACCTTGACTCATGTTCCCCACCCGTAGAACCTCGCCGTTTCGGCAGTACCAGACGGTGCCGTTGATATCGCGGACGGTGGTCACACGCAGTCCTACGCTCTCGACGGTCCCGGTCGCTTCACCGAGATCGACGATGTCACCGACACCGTACTGATCTTCGAGGAGCATGAAGATCCCCGACAGGAAATCTCGGACCAGGTTTTGCGCACCGAAGCCGAGAGCAACCCCGACGATGCCTGCCGAGGCGATGAACGGTGTGACGTTGATGCCGATGACGTCGAGCACCGAAAGGACGAACCACGCCAGAATGACGACGGACACGCCGGACTCGAGAACCGAACCGATCGTCTTGGCTCGTTGTCTACGGCGCTCGGCCAGAATCGAACTCTTGAGCGTGGCCGGGGCCCTCTCTCGTAACGGACGTAGCAATAACGGGCCCCTGTCCGATTCGCTGGCAGTGCGTTGAGTGAACCGGGCGATCAGTTTGTGAAGCACGAACCGAAGCACGATGGCGAGCACCAGATATCCGAGCACCTGCAGAGGCCTGTGCATCAGCCAATCGCGGCTTGTCTCGGTCAATTCGAATGCTCGCAAGTCGATCGCGGACGCTGCGATGTCAGGGCGTGGAAGAGAATTGATTACAGACACTCGAAGAGTCTACGGACGTTGTGAGATCTCGCCACCGCCCAGCGAACAGGCAAGGAGTATCGCGAAATTCATCTCGCGGCCACGTTGTTCGTGGAGAAAAGGGGTGTGCACGCCCTCCTATTCGTGTTCCACTGTCTCTCGTGTTCCGCGCAAGCCATGCGCGGGCGCTGACTCTCCCTGGAGAACACATGAAGAAGAAGCAACATCGTCACCGACAACTCCGGCCCAGTGATGTCCACCATCCCGCAGACCAGCGGGAACGGGCTTCCGGGGCGCCTGAATTGCAGTTGGTTTCATCCGAAGATAGAGATGTGGGCGAGGACAGCCTTCCCGCCTGGGTCAAGCGCCGAGTGCTCCTTCTCAATGCCACATTCGAGCCGCTCACTGCCCTGCCGATGCGCCGGGCCGTGGTCCTTCTCGTCTGCAACAAGGCGGACGTCATTCATGACGATCCAACTGGGCCGTTCATCAGATCCGCTGATTTTTCTGTGCAGGTGCCCTCCGTCATTCGTCTGCGGACCTATGTCCGAGTGCCGTATCGAGCGCGCGTGCCGATGACACGGGCCGCGCTGATGCATCGAGATCGTTTCCGATGTGCGTATTGCGGATCCAAGGCCGAAACCGTCGACCACGTGATCCCGCGCAGCCGCGGGGGAGAACACTCCTGGGAGAATTGCGTCGCGTGCTGCGCGCCGTGCAACCACCGCAAGGCAGACAAAATGCTCAGTGAGCTGGGGTGGACACTCCGAGCGCAACTGGTTCCGCCCAAGGGGCCGCACTGGCGACTGTTGGCCGGGAACAAGGAACTCGACCCGGCGTGGCTCGCTTACTTGGGCGAGGGCGCGGCCTGACTCGCGACACCGGTGGAACCCGGCGTCGACCTGCAGGGAAAAGTCGACTACCGTCTTGTCCTGTGAGCATTCTGGAGACTCTGCTGATATTCGGGGTGATTCCGATCGCGATTGTCGGAATCGTCGGCGCGTTGTCTTTCCTGGCGAAAAGGCAGCCCGGTTTGGACATCACGCCCTACCGCCTGTCCGACCCGTGGGTAAGTGGCTCAGTGCTGTGGAGCGCAACGGACGAGGTGACGCCACACGGCGGTCACGGCTCGCACGCCGCTGCTACAGCTGATTCGATCGGAGGTTCGGCAAGTGGCAAGTGGTGAATTGACTCGCACGGATGTCGCTGTCACGGATGGCATCGTCGACGACCTGCCTTACGGTGCGGCTCGGACGTCCAGCGGCCGCATTTCTGCGGTCCATCAGTTCGGCGACCCGGACCCGGACCATCTTCCCTTCGCAACTCAGGACCTCGTCGCAATCGACGACGCGCTGGCCGAAGCCACTCGTGCAACCCAGATCCGCTTCAACATCTATGTCGGAGACTTGGGCGAGGATGTGGCCGCGGGCGCGGACGCAGTGTTCCCAAGCACCCCCGATGCAGTTCGGTCACTGCTTATCGCAGTCGATCCCATCCGCAAGGCCATCGAGATCCGTACCGGTCGTCGCGTATCGGATCGCGCCACCGATCGAGTTGCACAGCTCGGGATCACCGCAGCGATCGGCCCTTTCCGTGAAGGCAACCTCATCGACGGACTCGTGAGCTCGGTGCGAGTCATGAGTGCAGCCATCGTCAGCCCGTAAACAGTCAGCCGGCCAGTCCGGCTGCCCGCCTCGACGCACATGGGCCGTTCGATCGAAACATTCGAGCGAACGGCACATGTGTTCGTTGTCAGAGCCTCGCTACTGGGCGTCGAACTCCCGCGCGGCGAGTGAACGCACGATTCCTGCGCGTCCCTCGATCACCAGACGGCGGAGGGCTGGTGGTAGATCCCCGCCCAAGAATCGATCCGCTGCCGCGACAGATTCAGCACTGATCGACCAAGATGGGTAGAGCCCGATGACCACTGTCTGGGCAACCTCACTCGACCGCCGTGCCCACACATCACTGATCGCATCGAAGTAGCGGTCCACGTACGGCGCTAGCAATTTCGACTGATCGGGCCCGGCGAAACCGCCGATGATCGAGCGCGCGGTGATGTTCGGGACCGAGTCGTCGTCGACAACCGTCGCCCATGCCTGTTCTTTGACTGCACTGTTGGGCCTGACCGTGCGGGCTGCTGCGGCTGAACGGGCTCCCGCTGCGGTGTTGTCACGTGCAGCCTCGGCATCGATGACCGGTGATTCGAGACCGCTGTTGTCGATAGCCCCAGCGCCGGCAAGCGCAGATATGAGGCGCCAGCGGAGGTCGGTATCGATGTCCAGCCCGTCGAGACCTTGGCCGCTCACATCTCCGTCGAGAAGTGCCTGTACGAGAACGACGTGGCGCTCGAACAGCGACGAACCCGTCAGTGAGTTGACGAACGCCAACTGGTGATCGGAACCGGCGTCCGCGGCGCGGGCGAGCCCGAGCACCAAGTCGGCGAATTCTGGCTGACCATGTTCCTTCGCCCACGCTGGATCCGCGTAGCTGTTGATCGCTGTCTGAGCCTGCATCAACAACCGCTGCACGACGCCGACCTCGGTCTCGGCGGAAATGCCGCGCTGGACGAGCGCAAAGAAGTCGCGAGCCTTCAATTCGGCTGAGCGGGTCATCTCCCACGCCGCCGACCACGCCAAGGTGCGGGGGAGTGCATCGGAGATGTCGCCGATGCGTGCGATCAGTGTCGCCAAGGACTTGGGGTCGAGACGCACCGAGCAGTACGTGAGGTCGTCGTCGTTGACGAGAACGATCTTGCCCCGTGACACGCCGATCAGGCTCGGGACATCGGTGCGTTCGACCGCATCCACATCGAGCTCGACGCGGTCGGTTCGGACCAGCTTCCCGTCGACGTCGTCGTAGATCCCTACCGCGATGCGGTGGATTCGGCGCTCACCGGCACCGGGAGCAGCACCGCTCTGCACGACTGCGAATCGAGTGAACTTGCCGTCGGCATCGATGTCGAAGTCGGGGCTCAGCGTGTTCAGCCCGGTGGTACGCAGCCACTGGTTGCCCCAGTCCGACAAGTCGCGGCCCGAGGAGTGCTCGAGCGCAGCCAGAAGGTCGGCGAAGGTGGCGTTTGCGAATGCGTGGTCGACGAAGTAGCTACGGAGACCGGCGAGAAATTTCTCCTTGCCCACGTAGGCAACCAGCTGCTTGAGAACGCTTGCGCCCTTGGCGTAGGTGATGCCGTCGAAATTGACCTCGACCGCAGCGAGGTCGGGGATATCCGCCGCGATCGGATGTGTGGACGGCAACTGGTCCTGGCGGTACGCCCACGCCTTCTCGACGGTGGCGAACGTCGTCCACGCATTCGTGTACTCGGTCGCCTCGGTCTGGCACAGCACCGATGCAAAGGTCGCGAAGGATTCGTTGAGCCAGAGGTCATCCCACCACGTCATGGTCACGAGGTCCCCGAACCACATGTGGGCCATCTCGTGCAGGATCGTCTCCGAGCGACGCTCGTAGGAGTAGCGCGTCACTTTGGAACGGAAGATGTAGTCCTCCAGGAACGTCACGGCCCCTGCGTTCTCCATCGCGCCGGCATTGAATTCGGGGACGAACAGCTGGTCGTACTTGCCGAACGCATACGGAGTGCCGAAGTTCGCGTGATAGAAACCGAAACCCTGCTTGGTCTCGGTGAACAGTCGCTCGACGTCCAAGTGCTCCGCAAGCGAGGCGCGGCAGTAGAGACCCAAAGGAATGGTGCCGTGCTCATCGCTGTAGGTGTCGGTCCACTCGGCGTACGGCCCGGCGATCAGGGCGACGAGATACGTGCTCAACAAAGGCGTCGTCTCGAACGAGTGCTTGCCCGCAGTAGGTTCCGATGAGTGGGGCGCGTTGGAGATGATCTTCCAACTCTCGGGAGCAGTGACCTCGAGATCGAAGGTGGCTTTCAAGTCCGGCTGATCGAAGCACGCGAACATCCGTTTGGCGTCTGCTGTCTCGAATTGCGAGTAGAGGTAGATCGAACCGTCGGAAGGGTCGACGAATCGGTGCAATCCTTCACCGGTGTGCGAATAGACACAGTCGGCCTCGACCACCACAACATTGGTCTCGGCGAGATCCGTCAGGGCAATTCCGGTCTCCTCGTCGTAGCCGGAGACATCGAGAGTGGATCCATTGAGCATGGCCGACCTTATTCGGCCGGCAATGATGTCTACGAAGGTCGAGGCACCCTCGGTGGCGGTGAAGGTGATCGTGGTGGTCGACAGAAATGTCTTCTCGCTGGCATTGCCCGACCCGTCGGTCAGATCCAGCACTATCGAATACGCCGAAGTGCCGATCACAGTTGAGCGTTCGGCAGCTTGGTCGCGAGTCAGATTGGGAGCAACCACAGAATTGGCACCTTCTCGAGTAGGAATGAGTAGTGCCACCATCCCATCACGTCGAGGGTCGGGCATGCTGGTTCAGGCGTCGGCGGAATTCGTGGCAAGCTGCCGTCGTTTGACCCCACGTCAACTCGTCAACGAAACTTCGAAGGAGCCTCACGTGACCGATAGTGCTCAAAAGGACACCGCGGATTTCTGGTTCGACCCACTGTGCCCGTGGTGCTGGATTACCTCGCGATGGATCCTCGAGGTCCAACAGGTGCGCGACATCGAAGCCAACTTCCACGTGATGAGCCTGGCAGTCCTCAACGAAGGCAAGGATCTGTCCGAGGAATACGTCGAGATGATGAAGTCTGCGTGGGGACCCGTCCGCGTTGCGATTGCTGCGGCCCGCGCCGAAGGAGATCAAATTCTGCTCCCGCTCTACACCGCGATGGGCACTCGCATCCACAACGAAGGCAACAAGGACTTCACCGAGGTCATCAAGCAGTCGCTCGCCGAGCTCGGACTGCCCGCGGAGTTGGCACAAGCAGCCGAAAGTACCGACTACGACGATGACCTGCGCACCAGCCACCACGCTGGAATGGACAAGGTTGGCCCCGACGTCGGCACTCCCACCATCCACGTCAACGGTGTCGCATTCTTCGGCCCGGTCCTCTCACGAATTCCGCGCGGCGAGGAGGCAGGCAAGCTGTGGGACGCCTCGGTGATCTTCGCCTCGTACCCGCACTTCTTCGAGCTCAAGAGATCTCGTAACGAGGATCCGCAGTTCGATTAGAGGCCAGTCCTACGGCGCGTGGTCCGGATCAGTAAACGATGCGATCCGGACCGTTCGTCGACCCGAAAGTGCGGTGTCTTCCCTGGCTGTACCGCCACCCCGACCACGCGGCTGCAGCCGCGTCCAACGCGTCGTCGAGCGCGGGGCCTGGCGGTAGGTCGGCCAATCCTTCGGCGAGGTTGCGTGGGTCGATCCACGTCGTCAGAGCCGCCATTCGTTGCCCTGCACCGCGCCCGGTCTTCTTCGATGCGAAAGTAGTCGTCGGCGTCATGGCACGGAACGAACATTCGGGATGAACCTCGACGACGCGATCGGGGTCGAACTCTGCTGCCCGCCATGCCCGCACCGAAGGCAACAGGTGCCAAGTCTGTTTACTGATCGCCTTGCCCGTGATCCGACGCGAGATTTCGCACGCATCGCTGTAGTCCTCGGCGTCGAGTACCGCCGACACCGGCGTATGGAAGATCGACGATCGCGCCGAGCCCAGAAATGCCTTTGCCGCGAGCTCACTGATCCGATACGACCCCTCCGGCATCGATAGTGGCATGTCCACCGCGACCACCGAGCATCGCGCGGTCGTCTCGAGAACAGCATGAACTTTGGCCGCGACACTCCACTCGAGGACGGCGCCGTCGAAAATCGCGACAACCCATTCGCCCTTTGCGCCGTCGACTCCGGCAACCGTATTTTCAGCGCGCACTCCCACCTGTCAGACTCTAGGCATGCGCGTATACCTGGGGGCAGACCATGCCGGTCTCGAATTCAAGAATCAGATCATCGAACATCTCACCGCGAGTGGGCATGATCCCGTCGATTGCGGCGCATTCGAATACGACGCCGTGGACGACTACCCGGCGTTCTGTATCGATGCCGCTCGCCGCGTAGTCGCCGACCCGGGGAGTCGTGGTCTCGTCCTCGGTGGTTCGGGTAACGGCGAGCAGATCGCAGCCAACAAAGTGCCGGGCGCACGATGCGCATTGGCGTGGAGCGTCGAGACCGCGAAACTGGCGCGCGAGCACAACGATGCGCAGCTCATCGGTATCGGTGGGCGCATGCACACACTTCCCGAGGCCCTGGCTATCGTCGACGCTTTCCTGTCGACACCGTTCTCCGGTGAAGAACGTCATCAGCGTCGCATCGACATCTTGTCCGAGTACGAGCGCAGTGGAGTAGCTCCGGCAGTACCCGGGGGCGAAGCCCTCGGCGGCGAAGTGAAGCCTGCGTAACTGTGCCCGAAGGGCACACGTTGCACCGACTGGCTCGGCTGCATCAACGACGATTCGGCGGGGCGCCGGTCGAGGTGAGCAGTCCTCAGGGACGGTTCACCTCGGGCGCCGCGCTGGTCGACGGCCTTGTTCTACTCGCGGCAGAGGCGTGGGGCAAGCACCTTCTTCACCGATACGAATCCGACTTGATCGTGCACATTCATTTGGGCCTGTACGGGAAGTTCACCGAACAGGCCGTGCCGCTGGACGATCCGGTCGGGGCAGTGCGCTTGCGCATGGTGGGGGAGCAGTACGGGACCGACCTGCGGGGCCCGACCGCATGCGAGATATACACCGAGCAGCAAGTCGATGCACTCAAGGCGCGGCTCGGACCGGACCCCATCCGAAAAGACGCCGACCCCGAACGTGCGTGGGCACGAATTACGAAGTCGCGCACACCTATCGGCACTCTGCTGATGGATCAGAAGGTCCTTGCGGGAGTGGGCAATGTCTATCGTGCCGAGATTCTTTTTCGCCACGAGATCAATCCGATGCGTCCTGGCAAGGATCTCGACCATTCCGAATGGGACGCGCTGTGGCTCGACCTCGTCGACCTGATGAACATCGGTGTTCGACGCGGGAAGATCATCACCATTCGGCCGGAAGACGACCACGGCGACGTCGGATACGACGCGAAACGGCCGCGCTCGTACGTCTATCGCCAAGCGGGGCGTCCGTGCCGTGTGTGTGGGACCGAGATCCTGCATTCGGTGATGCAGGCAAGAAACCTGTTCTGGTGCCCGGTCTGTCAGGCGAGTTAGAAACCACCTCGATCTCCACCGTCGTCCGGACAAATCGGACGCATCCAGGAGGTGCGGCGGATATCCGCGCGAAGATGTCCTGTGCTAGGGAGAATCGCCGCTATGACTTCAGTCCCACAGTTCGAACTTCTGACCCGTGAGTGCGAGAGGATGGCGTCACTGACCCCCGACGACCTCGCGTTGCCGGTTCTGTCGATGCCCGGTTGGAATGTGGAAAAGCTGATCCGCCATATCAGCTTCGTGCACCGGATGGCGGTTGCTGCACTCGAAACGCCTGCATCCGATGGAATGGCGAAAGTCGTTGGAGCCGTTGCCAAGCCGGAGCGCGGACCGCAAGTTCTCGATGACTATCGAGAGTCCGCCGCCCGCATGCTCGCGGCGTATCGAGCCGTAGATCCAACGCAGGAAGTTGCCACGTGGGCCGGGATCGATTCGGCCGACTATTGGATCAGGAGGCAGCTACACGAGGTGACCGTGCACAGATTCGATGCCCAGGATGCGGTCCACGAGCGCGGGGGCCCAGAACCCGAATCGGCCGATCCGGGCGGTGCTGCGGACGCGATAGTCGAGTGGGCGGAGCAGTTTGTCACGAGGTTTCCCGTCGAGAAGGTTCCTGGCGTGGCGGGACGCACAGTCCATGTGCACACCGATGACGGGACCGATGCCGAGTTGTTCCTCGATTTCACCGGAGACGAGGTCGCAGTATCTCGCCTACACCGGAAAGGTGATGTGGCGCTGCGTGGTTCTGCGCAGAACCTGATGCTCACTCTCTGGCGTCGACGACCGTTGGACGGCCTCGACATCGTCGGCGATCGTGCAGTGGCGCAGGCGCTCTACGACGGAATACGGATCTGAAGGGGATCTTGCAGGGTGCAGACACAAAAAAGCCCGGTCCATGAAGAACAGGACCGGGCTTTCTGCTGGAGCCGATGACGAGAATCGAACTCGCGTAGCCTGTTTGGAAGACAGGGGCTCTACCATTGAGCTACATCGGCATGCGAGCGGCTCGATGGGATCGCCATCTGCGCCGCTTGCGTTATGAGACTCTACCGAACCTCGGTTCGAGATTACAAATTGGCTGTATTCACGACCTGTGGACGCAGTAACGGTGGCCCATTGACGACCTCGAATAGTGCATACTGTTCAATGGATCCCGCACCTGCTGTTCCAAGGTCCATGCATTTGCTGGTCCATGCATTTGCTGTTTGATGGTGCCTGTAGGTTTGTTTGGTAGACGGGGTGTGGCGCAGCTTGGTAGCGCATCCGCTTTGGGAGCGGAGGGTCGCAGGTTCAATTCCTGTCACCCCGACAAGAGAAGCCGGATCCAATGCGGATCCGGCTTCGATCAAGGAATCACCGCCGGGTCGCCCGCTAGTCGGTGGACCAGACATACGGTGATCCAGGCAGACGATGATCCAGACAGCAAGGTAAGACCA
>JBBPZN010000043.1:0-56127 GCA_038198705.1 Mycobacteriales bacterium | reverse complement strand
GTGGACCATAGGCAAAACCTCCGCCCGCCTGCTCGCGACCGAGCACATGGACACGAGCAGGCGGGCGTACCGGACTCTACGAGCTATGCGGAACCGGTGTCGGTGTACGACGTGGGAGCCGCGAGGACATCGTCGATGCGGTACCTCTCGGCCGCCTCGACAGCCTTGGACCGATCGATCTCGCCCGACGTCGCCAGCGCAGACAACACTGCGACGACGATGGACTCTGCGTCGACGTTGAACACTCGTCTTGCTGCGGGACGGGTATCGGAGAATCCGAACCCATCGGTTCCGAGCGTGACGTAGTCGCCCGGAACCCACTGACGGATCTGATCCGGGACCGCACGCATCCAATCCGATGCGGCCACAACGGGACCAGCAGCGCTCGACAGTGCCTGCGTGATGTACGGAATCCGCTTCTCGGCCCCTGGATCGCGCAGCGCATCCTTTTCCGACTCGACGCCATCGCGGCGCAGTTCACCCCACGAGGTGACCGACCAGACGCCCGAGCGGACGTGCCATTCGGATTCGAGTAGTTCGCGGGCCTTGCGGGCCGCGACGATTCCGACACCCGACGCGAGGATCTGCGCCTCCGGGCCGTCACCCTCCTGCGGCTTTTCGAACAGGTAGATACCTTTGAGTAGCCCGTCGATATCGAGGTCCTCGGGCTGCGCCGGCTGCTGGTACGGCTCGTTGTACAGGGTGATGTAGTAGAAGATGTTCTCGCCGCCGAAGCCTTCTACCCCTTCAGTCCCGCCGTACATCCGACGCAAGCCGTCCTTGATGATGTGCGCGATCTCGTAGGCGAACGCCGGATCGTAGGCAACCGCGGCCGGGTTGGTCGACGCCAACAACAGCGAATGGCCGTCGGCGTGCTGGAGACCCTCGCCCGTCAGCGTGGTGCGGCCGGCGGTGGCACCCAGGACGAATCCACGTGCCATCTGATCCGCTGCTGCCCACAGGCCGTCTCCGGTGCGCTGGAAGCCGAACATCGAGTAGAAGATGTACAGCGGGATCATGACCTCACCGTGCGTCGCGTACGACGTTCCGACGGCGGTGAACGACGCCGTCGAGCCTGCCTCGTTGATGCCCTCGTGCAGGATCTGTCCGATCGAGCTCTCCTTGTAGGCGAGCATGAGTTCGGAGTCCACCGACGTGTACAGCTGACCGTTCCGGTTGTAGATCTTCAGCGATGGGAACCACGAATCCATACCGAACGTGCGGGCCTCGTCAGGGATGATCGGCACGATTCGGTGGCCGATATCCTTGTCCCGAAGCAGTTCCTTCATCACTCGCACGAGCGCCATGGTGGTAGCAATTTCTTGCTTACCGGAGCCCTTGAGCAGCGTTGCATAGGTCTTGTCCGCAGGCTGCGGCAGCGGAGCCGGACTCACCCGACGCTCCGGAACGAATCCGCCGAGTGCCTTGCGTCGATCGAGCATGTACGCGATCTCCGGAGAATCTTTTCCGGGGTGGTAGTACGGCGGCATGTACGGATCCTTTTCGAGCTCCTCGTCGGAGATCGGGATACGTTGCAGGTCGCGGAAAGTCTTGAGATCGTCGAGGGTGAGCTTCTTCATCTGGTGCGTCGCGTTGCGGCCCTCGAAGAGCTTGCCGAGCGTGTAGCCCTTGATCGTGTGCGCCAGGATGACCGTCGGCTGGCCCTTGTGCGCCATCGCAGCGGCATACGCCGCATGGACCTTGCGGTAGTCGTGGCCACCGCGCTTGAGATTCCAGATCTCGGCGTCGGTCAGATCCTTGACCAATTCCTTGGTACGGGGATCACGCCCGAAGAAGTGGTCGCGTACATAGCCACCGTCGTTGGCCTTGTACGTCTGAAAATCGCCGTCGGGCGTGGTGTTCATCAGGTTGACCAACGCGCCGTCGCGATCTGCATGCAGCAACGCATCCCACTCACGGCCCCAGACGACCTTGATGACATTCCATCCCGCGCCGCGGAAGAAGGATTCCAGTTCCTGGATGATCTTTCCGTTTCCGCGGACCGGCCCGTCGAGACGCTGCAGGTTGCAGTTCACTACGAACGTCAGATTGTCGAGGCCCTCCGTGGCGGCTACGTGCGCCAGACCGCGGGACTCGGGCTCGTCCATCTCGCCGTCGCCCAGGAATGCCCACACATGCTGGTCGGAGGTGTCCTTGATCTTGCGATCATCCAAGTAATGATTGAAGCGTGCCTGGTAGATGGCGTTCATGGGCCCGAGGCCCATCGATACCGTCGGGAATTCCCAGAAGTCCTGCATCAACCGCGGATGCGGGTACGACGGCAGACCGCCACCGGAATCGCTGTGGCTGTACTCCTGCCGGAAGCCGTCCATCCGCTCGGCAGGAATGCGTCCTTCGAGGAATGCGCGGGCGTAGATGCCGGGGGAGGCGTGGCCCTGAATGAATATGTGGTCGCCACCGCCCGGGTGATCCTTGCCACGGAAGAAGTGGTTGAACCCGACCTCGTACAGCGCTGCAGAGGATGCATACGTGGAGATGTGTCCGCCGACGCCGACGCCGGGGCGCTGCGCGCGGTGCACCATGATCGCGGCGTTCCAGCGGATCCAGGCACGGTAGCGGCGTTCGACCTCTTCGTCGCCGGGGAACCAGGGCTCGTTCTCGGTAGGAATGGTGTTGACATAGTCCGTCGACGTCAGTGACGGCAGCGCGACCCGCCGTTCACCAGCCCGCTCCAGCAGACGCAGCATCAGGTACCGGGCGCGGGACGGGCCCGACCGCTCCAGCAGACCGTCGAAGGATTCGATCCATTCGTTGGTCTCGTCACTGTCGATGTCGGGTAGATAAGACGCGACACCCTCGCGGATGACGCGTACTCGACCGTCCGAGCCTGTAGGCGCGGGTGTCTTGCCGGCAGCGTGTGTGTTCTGCCGGTCGTCCTGGTTCAACTCGGACAACGTGTGTACTCCTCAATGTGGCGGTCGCTCGGTGCGGCAACCGTTCCAGGCCTTTCGCCTTCTGTGACGGCGATCGACATTCCTCATTCCGGTAATTCTCATCAATCCTCCTACACATCGTCGCGGCAGGTGAAGGAGAGTCCCAATACCCACCAGTAGAAATTTATCTACGCAATTTCGGCGCGGTCAGCTTGCGGATACGGCCGAAACCCTGTTCGCTTGCACTACTTCACCCACTATGCAAGGAGGTCACCACCGTGGTCGCCGCGGCGGACGCTCAGAACTACGCTCAGAAACTTGGTATCACTCGCGACTTGGTCGTTCAGGAACTGGGCTGGGACGAGGACACATACGACGATCTGCGTGCGGATGTCGAGGACACCATTGGTGGTGAGACCCTCGACGAGGACTCCGACGAGGTGATCGACGTAGTGCTGCTGTGGTGGCGCGACGGCGACGGTGACCTTGTCGACGCCCTCATGGACGCGATCGGACCTCTCTCGGACGATGGTTTCGTCTGGGTACTCAGTCCTAAAACCGGACTCCCGGGACATGTCGAACCGAGTGAAATCGCCGAATCGGCACCGACCGCAGGGTTGACGCAGACTTCGGCGGCCAATCTCGGAGACTGGATCGGTAGCCGACTGGTTCAGCCGAAGACGCGGGCAACCAAGCGGTAGTGCCCGAGAACAGGAATCCGATTCGATGCCACTCGAGGTAGGCGCACAGGCGCCGGACTTCACACTCAAAGACCAGAACAATCAGGAAGTGAGCTTGTCGTCGTATCGCGGCGTCAAGAACGTCCTTCTGGTCTTCTATCCGCTAGCTTTCACCGGCACCTGCCAGGGTGAGCTATGCAAGGTGCGCGACGAACTGCCCAAGTTCGAGAACGAAGATTCAGCAATCCTTGCAATTTCGGTGGGGCCGCCTCCGACGCACAAGATCTGGGCAGCAGAACAGGGCTACACCTTCCCGCTTCTGTCCGATTTCTGGCCACATGGTGCCGTGGCGCAGGCGTACGGCGTCTTCAACGAGAAAGCTGGCTTCGCCAACCGGGGAACATTCGTCGTAAACAAATCGGGCGCTGTCCGGTTTGCCGAGATGAATGAACCCGGTGAAGCTCGTGATCAGTCTGCGTGGAGCGAAGCATTGTCCGTTCTGGACACGTAGACGAACAGCGCCTCTTGTGAGTGGAAGTGCGCCCCACCGAACGCATTTTCACTCACAAGCAGGGCGTTGACATGCGGAATTGGAGAATTCGCTCAGACACGATAAATTTCTCCAAGCGTCACCAACGGCCTCGGCCCAACGGTGACTCGGGCGTATAGCTCAGCGGTAGAGCTCTGGTTTTACACACCAGCGGTCGGGGGTTCGAACCCCTCTGCGCCCACCACCTACTCGGCTTGTGCCGAGCCACGCACCCACTCCACGTCCTTGCCGGCAGGTGCGACGAACCGGCCCGAGTATCCGACCGCAGTCGTACCTGCGATGTGATCTGCCAGTTCCGCCCCGGATCGAATGAATGCGCGACGGCCGAGCGTCGAGAACGAAGCATCTCGGGACAAGAATGCCGATGCGAATGTTTCGATCTGTGCGATCAGAGCAAGGGCAATGATGCTGGCTTCCGCTGAGGGAAGCTTCTCGCGTGTTTTTTTGGCCGCCCGTGCAAAAATCGGAATCAGCGAGCCGCTGTTGTCGCGTCGGATCGCTTCCACCTGCTGGCTCGCGCCCCTGGATTGTACGAAGTAGACAAGAGCGCGCGTTCGATTCTGATCCAGCCACGTCATGAACGGTTCGACGAAGGCGCCCATGCTGGCTGCCGATAGGACGTCCGTGGTCGCGATACGGTCGATTTCGGCGACGTAGCCGGTGGAGAACTCGCGAAGCCCTTCGAGCAGGATCTCCTCGCGGGATGGGTAGTGGTAGTAGATCGCAGCCGAGGTCATATCGGCGGCAGCCGCGATGTCGACAACGGTCACATTGTCGACCGGACCCGATGCGAAGAGTTCGAACGCCGCCTCGACGATGACTCCACGACGGGAAGGACGATGCGCAGGACGCCTCACTGTTGCTGACATTCACTCTCCTGGGACTCGGGTCATGCAAGACTAGTGCTTCGACTTACGGGGGTGAGGGCGTTGATCGAGCAGGGGGCGAAGCAACACATGGAGAAAAAGTCACCGCACCGGCCATCTCGCAGAGAAGACATCGTCGACGCTGCCATTCGAGTCTTCGCTGCGAAGCGTTTTTCTGACGCCAGTGTTCAGGATGTTGCCGATGAGGCGGAAGTAGTGCCCTCGGCCGTGTACTACCACTTCGCGGGCAAGGACGAATTGTTCGAACTGGCGATGCGCCGGGTGCTGGACATGGTCAACGAGGTTGTGGCAGGTGTTCGTGCAGAGGAAAATTCCAACTCGGACGGGTCACTCGAAGCGGTGATCGTCGCAGTGTGGCATTGGGTGGAGGCTCATCCGATCGAGTCGCGGTTGGTGCACTATCAAATGCCGGGCGCGACGTCGGGAGCGGCAACCGTGCGTCGAGAGTTCGAGGACCAGCAGATTCAGCAGGCCTTCGAGTACCTGTCGCCGAGTCCGGTACCCGCCACCACACGCGCTGCGGCGATCGAGCATGCATCGCACTCGTTGTCGACGAGATCACTCATCGAATTGCTGATGACGGTCCACACATTGCGGATGGACGGCGGTCCGCTGAGTAAGCATCCATCGAAGAGTCTTCTGCGTGCACTGGTTGCAGTCTCGAAGCGGATCGTGTTCGCCGACTGAGGCTTTGGTCGATCTGTCCTCAGCGATCTCGAAGATGCAACTTCTCGTAACGCGCCCGCTCGTCGTCGAGGGCAGCCCGCTTGCGGTCGCTCTGCAGATCCGCAGGTAGACCGTGTACCTGAAGTCTTCTGCCGCGGTTGAGATCCATGAACGCAACTGTGTAGAACAGTGCGAGCAGAACGGACAGCAGCACCGTCGACCCGCGGAGCCATAGTGCGCCAGGAAACAGCACGAGGAATCCGACGAAGATGGGCAGGAACGGAATCATCGAACGAAAGAGGTGGCGCGACACAGCGCCTTTGCCGACCAAGTCGTTCTTCACCCAGTCCTGCATCGACAGAGGCAGACGCTTGCCCGCGACGTAGCCGAGCCACTGCACGAAATTCGGCTTGGTGGCGGCTGGCCGATTCTCGTTGGTTCGAAAAGCCGGTGATGTCACGACAATGCTCCTGCTGTGATGGCAGCCCGGTTGATTCGTCCGAGCACTCGGTGAAGTTCTTCCAGTTCCGCGATGTCGACCCCCAGCTTCGCCACTACGGCGGGTGGAATCGCGACCGCTTCATCTCGCAGGGCAAGACCGGATTCGGTAAGGCGGATCTCGAGTTGGCGCTCATCGCTGCTGCTGCGGGTTCTGGAGACGAGGCCGTTCGCTTCGAGCCTTTTGAGCAGTGGCGAGAGTGTGGGTGAATCGAGCGAAAGTGCGGCGCCGATCGATTTCACGGACATCGGTGACTCACCCCAGAGGGCGAGCATGACCAGGTACTGCGGATGGGTGAGACCCATCGGTTCGAGAAGTGGGCGATAGACCGAAAGTACTGCGCGGTTTGCCACAGCCAACGCGAAACACACTTGGCGGTTGAGCGCCAGGGGATCATCTTCGGTGGTGGGCACGAGTTCGAGTGTACGCGAATAGTTCGTACACTAACCAATTGGCAGTGATCAGACGTGCTTCATGTGCGTAGCGCGGCCAGTGCTCTACCCAGATCGGTTCCAGACCTCCACGCACTCTCGACGCGAGGCGGGCCGGTTGGACTCCACTGATCGCCTGCGAAACTGATTGTGCGGCCAGCGGATTCGATGATGGAGAAGGTGCTCGAATGGTGGTCGGCGGGTTTGCCGAAGGACCACCGATGTGCGTGAGTCCATATCGGTGCAGCAGCGCCCAACACTTCCCGTAGGGCCTTAACTACCGGTTCGACAGCACTGTCGGGGTTCTGCAGATGCGCTCGCGCACACTCGGGCGTCGTGTGGGCAACGAGCACCGGTGCGCCGTCGCCGCGTCGAGCACCGTCATCGGCGACGAATTGGATGGCAGGATGCTCGTTGACGAACGCCGCGTCTCGAAAAGGCAGTGTCAACGAATCGAAACCGAGGACGACCGCGATAACTGGGTCGTAGTCGATGGCGTCGGGAACAGGGGTAAGCCGTCCGGCCTGCGGATCGGGCATCGCGAGCACGACGTCGCCCTCGGGGAGTTCGGTGATGTCTTCGTGTTCCACGTCGATACCGTCGAGAAGTGCACGGACCAGGGACCTGAGGCCGTCCGGTGTCGCCCACCGTGTGGGTCCGGAACTGGTGCCGGGGTCTTCACCGGGGACGAGCACCCCGAACGTGTCGGTCCACGGTCGGGCCGAACCGGCAATGTGCCACCGATCCACGACGTCGGCGAACTCTGGGTCACGAACCGTGAAGTACCCGGCTCCGACGTCGACCCGACGGCCGTGCAGTACCGGGGATGCCATTCGTCCACCGACAGCGCGGCCGCGCTCGACGAGACGAAACGGCACCTCGGCGGCTCGAAGAACTGCGGCACACGCAGCGCCTGCCATGCCGGCTCCGACAATGGTGACAACGTCCGATGAAGGGCTCACGCCCTCAGCGTAGGCGTCGAACACGAGCACTCGACGCGTGTGCGTTCTTCCATCATGGGGCAGTGCGTGAGGTTCCTTCGACGCCAACCTCTTTCAGGTCCAGGCTTCAGTACGCGCTGCGGTACAGCTCGGCGATGTCGTCCGCCGTCGGCACCACCGGATTGTTCGACGGGGAGCCCGACGCCAGCGCCTGCTCCGCCATGAGCGGGATGAGTTCCTCCCAGCGTGAGATGTCGATTCCGTATGTGCTGGGTGTGGGTACCTCGACGGTGGCGCAGAGGGTATCGATGAACTCGACGAGCTTCGCCGACGCAACCTCGTCGGAGTCGGAGCGATCTGCGGTGCCGAGCTGGCGTGCACAATCGGCGTATCGATCACGCGCGCCAGGGATGGAGAACTTGGTGACAGCAGGCAGGAGCATCGCGTTGGAAAGACCGTGTGCCACATGAAAATGTGCACCGATCGGCCTGCTCATACCGTGCACCAGGCAGACGCTTGCATTCGAGAAGGCCATTCCTGCCTGTGTCGAGGCGTGCATCATCGCATCTCTGGCCTCGCGGTCGGACCCGTCACGATAAGCCCTCAACAAGAACAGGCCGATCGGCTTCATCGCGGACAGTGCGAGTCCGTCGGAGATCGGGTTCGCCTTCTTGCTGACGTAGGCCTCTATGGCATGCGTCAAGGCATCGATACCCGTATCCGCCGTCAGGCGTGGAGGCATCGACATCGCGAGCTCCGAATCCACGATCGACGCGATCGGCAGAAACGACAAGCCCGGACACAGCATCTTCTCGTCGGTCGCAAGATCGGTGATAATGGTGAATTGCGTTGCTTCCGAACCGCTTCCCGCGGTAGTGGGGATAGCGATAATGGGAAGTGCTGGGCCTGCGTAGCTACGCGGCGCCTTGTACTCGCGCATCGCACCGCCCTGCCCGGCCAGCACTGCCAGCGCTTTGGCTGTGTCCATCGGACTGCCGCCACCGAACCCGATGACGACGTCGGCGTCGTGCGCCTTCACCGCGTCGACGCCGGCCTGCAACGAGTCGGTCGTGGGATCGGGAACCGTCTCGGAGAACAGTGCCACCTTTTTGCCCGCCGCCTCGATGATGCGAATCAGTCGCTCGGCAGAACCGTTGCCGACCATGAATGCGTCGGTGACGAGTAGCGGACGTTCGACATTCAGGTCCGATAAAACCGACCCGAGTTCCTCGACGGCGCCGGGGTCGAGCTTCAGAAACCTCGAAACGAGATGTGGGCAACCATGGTTCGACTCCTCTTATCGGCACAAGAGCGCAACTGACTGCACACTACTGGCCGTTTTCGACGTGATCCCGCCGTTTCGGCCCAGGATTGTGCAGTGAGGCCCTGTTGTGTGCAGTGAGGTGCAGGATCCGGAACCGTACAGTGGTGCGGGTGGATATCGGTCGGTGGCGCAGCAGGCTCCCGGTGACACGTCCGTCGGACGGCGAGCTCGTGGGATGGACGTTGTCGGAGAACTACGACGAATACTCCGTCGATGCTGTCAATCCCGTCGGGCATCTCGTTGCGACCGGACTGCACGTGCTCGATGCTGCCGAAGTCCTCGTCACGGAGGGGCTCTCGTCGCTGTCGGTGCCTTGTTGGGCGTTTGCGCCGATACCGATTTCACGTGACACCGACCTGCGCAGCCCCGAACCGTCATGGCAGTGGCGCCGGATGGTGCTCGTTCAACTGGATGACACTCGCGTATGGATTCGGCCGGGATACCCGAGCTGGGAAGAGCGTCGCGTCGAACTCCCGATCGTGATTCCGGCAGATGATGTGCTGGTGACCGATCCGCCTGACGGGCACGAATGACGCACGGCGATTCCTCGCCTACGGTGTGGGAATGACTGTGGAAGATTTCGGTAGCCGTCGTACCGTCGCGGCCGAAGAGCTGCTCGTCCAGGTAGGCGACTACTCGCTCGTGGATGAAGCGGGGGATTCGCGAGGGCGCATCGAGTCGGTCGGTCAGGAGGGCTTGTCGGTCGTCGTGACCGTCTCCGACGGTGGCGAACCGGTGACCTTGACGTTCGAACCGGAGGCGTTGGTGACGATCGAGCCTTACGACGGCGGCAAGGCCCCTGTCGTTCCCTGACCTGTTTCAGATGCCGCCGGGTTTGTCGTTGCTGCGTTAAGACGCTTCTGCGCTCGACGGCGCTGCCCCTGGACGACCACGAACGTCAAGAGCGCGAACAGTACGATCGCGATGACTGCACCGACCAGGCTTGCACCCCGGAATCCAGGAGCTTCGGTGTCGAGCGTTCTTTCACCCGCGTGGGAAGCATTGTTGCCGCCGAGAACGATCGAGAGCGTCAGCAGGTTCGGAATGGCAGTCGCGACGGCCAAGACGAGGGCGATGATGGCGACGACTTTGCCGCCTCGGCGCTTGCGGACGGCCCACGCCACCGTGAACAACAGCAATGGCACCAAGGTGCAGAGAGTGCCGAAGGTCAAGCCCCATAAAATGCCTTTGCTGAACGCCTGATCCGAAAGATTTCCGACGCGGATACTCCACCACCGCGGCAGGAACGCGGCGAGGATGAAGTATGCAATCACCAACGCCAGCACGCCTACCGCTATGAGGATGCTCTTTTTAGCCCAACTCGGCATGCCGGTCGTCGTCGTGGTGGTGGGGGTCGTGCCTTCGGCAGTCATACGGTCGATTCTAAGGGAGCACATGTTGGGCGAGTGGCTGGATGCTCTCCACGATCATGGTTCTCGAAGTGGGACTCCGGCAGAGCCACTTGGTGTGCCGCTGGCGTCGACCCGCCCACTGCACCGGCTCGGCTCCCGGCTCGCTACCGTCGAGTCATGAACTGTCGAGTCGTGAAGGATGGCGCGAGGGACCCCCGATCACGTGCCGCGGGGCTGGTACTCGGGCTCGTACTCGACCGAGTGCTCGGGGATCCACGACGGTTGCACCCCGTTGCAGGCTTCGGTCGGATCGCGGGACGGCTCGAATCCAGTACCTATCGGGATTCGAAATCGGCAGGTGTCGTGTACACGGCGACGCTGGTCGGAGGCACCATCGGATTGGGCGTGCTGGCAGCGTCGTTCGCGCGTCGACGCGGTGCGCTGGCCGACACCGCGATGACCGCGGCCGCCGCCTGGGTAGCGCTCGGTGGGACGTCACTGTCCCGCACGGGATCACAGATGGCGCGTCACCTCGAGGCAGGCGATCTCGACTCTGCACGTGCGTTGCTGCCCTCGCTCTGTGGTCGAGATCCGAGTGTGCTCGACACCGACGGGCTGGCACGGGCATCGTTGGAATCGATCGCCGAGAACACTTCCGACGCCACGGTCGGTGTGATGTTCTGGGGCGCTGTGGCAGGTGTGCCCGGCATTCTCGGCTACCGGGCGATCAACACGTTGGACGCGATGATCGGGTACCGCTCTTCGAGGTACCTGCGCTTCGGTTGGTTTGCCGCACGCCTCGATGACGCAGTGAACCTGATCCCGGCTCGGCTGACCGGATTGTCGACGGTGATCGCTGCACCCTTGGTGGGCGGACGATCGACGGAGTCGCTGCGTGCCTGGCGCCGTGACGCCTCGCGCCACCCGAGCCCCAACGCCGGTGTGGCCGAAGCAACTGCTGCTGGTGCACTCGGAATCAGCCTCGGGGGCCGCACCGAGTACGCGCACGGCGTGGAGATACGGCCAACCCTCGGTCACGGACGTGCTCCAACGCCGAAAGACCTGGATAGAGCGGCAAGGCTGTCCGTCATCGTGCAGATCGGAACGACCGCGGTGTCAGCTGTTCTTGCCGTAGCGATCGGCCAAGCGAACATCATTGGCCGATCGATTCGTTGACTCCGTCTTCGCCTTCGACTTCGAACGTCGTTCTCTGCGAGTGGGCAACGTGAATTCGGGTTCCTCGTCTTGCCCGCTCGCCGATGGTGTGTCCGCGGAGGGATCGGTCGAGTCGACTGAAGACGATGCCGTGTCGAGGATGTCCTGCTGCTTGGACTTGCGTCGCTCACGCCACTCGGCACGGGCGAAGTAAGCGAGCCCGAGTGGTGCCATGATGCCGAACGCGAGCCACTGCAGTCCGTAGGACAAGTACGGCCCGGACTCGGTCTGCGGGAGCTCGATGAGCCCCAGACCACCGGGTTGAGCGTCGTCGAGTTGCAAATACGCGTCGACGGCATCGACACCGACGGCCGTTCCGATCTGCTGCGGATTGATGTTGTAGACCTGCAGACGCCCGGCTTCCTCGATCGGCTCACGTGAGGTGCCCTCGGCCTGACGAAGTCGAGCTTCGAGGGTCAGCTCCCCGGTAGGCGGCGGATCGATGGGTGGAGGTTGCGTTCCCTGCACAGGTAGGACGTATCCACGATTGACGAGGACTATCGGCCCATCCTGGAGTTGAAAGGGTGTGATGACTTCGTATGCAGGCTGCTCACGGATGCTGCGTAAGCGAACCAGCGCTTCCTTGTCCTGAAGATACGAACCTGTGGCGACCACTCGCCGCCATTCGTCGTCCGAGGAGAATCCGGTCGAGCCCAGGACTTCGGAAATATCGACGGGCTCGGCACTCACCGACTGGTCTATCAGCGCGTTTCGTTGTGTCGTCGCGGTGTTCTTGCCCAGCTGCCATGGGGCGAGGACCGAAAAGCAGAAGTAGGCGAACATGGCAACTACAACTGCCAGCGCCAACCAACCTGGACGGAGCAGAAATCTGAACCTTCGCACGCCCCTAGGTTAGCCGCAACGACCGACCATGCCACTCACGCCGGCTCAGAGGCGTCCGGTGGCCCAATCCACGAGTCCGGGCATAGCCGCCTTGGACCGCACTATTCGGTGTTGTCAGCGAGCACCTTTGCGAGCTCGTCCATCGTTGTCACGACGAACGACGCGTCATCGTCCTCACCTTCGATGCCGTAGCCCCACTCGACGTAGACCGTCGGAATGCCGAACCGAGCCGCGCCGTGAACATCGTGGTCCCGATCGCCGACCATCAGAACGCCGGAGGTCCCGCCGTCGGCTACTTCCTTGGGAATGAGACCGAGACTGCGCAGCGAATGTGCGATCACATCGGGCTTCGACCTGCGTGCACCGTCGTTACTCGCTCCGCCGATGAACTCGAAGTACTCCGACAGCCCGAAGTGGTCCAGAATGCGGTGCGCGAACCGTTCCGACTTCGACGTGGCGACACCGAGCCGGACGCCGCGAGCCCTCAATCCCGCCAAGACCGGCTCGATGCCGTCGAAGACCGAGTTATCGGCCCAGCCCTGCGCGTCGTAACGCTCGAAGTAGGCGGCGAACGCCCGCTGTGCCACGTCCTCGGCAAGCCCCATCGTTCGGAACGAATCGAGCAGCGGCGGGCCGATGACCAGAGCCAGCTGCTTCTCCGTCGGTTCGGGAGCTCCGACGGTGGCCAACGAGTGCCGGAATCCGGCCAGAATCCCGGGTGCAGAATCGGTGAGGGTTCCATCGAGATCGAAGAGCACGACCTGGGCGCGGGTAGTCGGTGGGTCGAGCTTTGTCATGACGAAAACCATATCGGTGAGGCCGCCGACTACGCTCACCGGCAATGAACGAACTCCCCGAACTGGTGGCACTGTCACCTCTGCGTCACCACGGTGACGCAGAGGTCGGCGACGGGATGGTCGACTTCGCAGTCAACGTTCAAGGCACCGCTCCGCCGGAGTGGCTACGTACGCGCCTCGCTGCGAGTCTCTCGAAGCTGGGTGCATATCCGACCGAGAAAGCCGATCGCGCGGCCCGCGAGATGGTGGCACGACGCCACGGCCGGTCACCGGAAGAGGTCCTTCTGCTCGCCGGGGGCGCCGAAGGATTCGCCATGTTGCCGAGACTGAAGCCACGTCTCGCTGCCGTCGTGCACCCATCGTTCACCGAACCCGAGTGGGCGTTGCGAGAAGCCGACGTCGATACCGTGCAGGTTCTCCTGCCGGAGCCGTATCGGCTCGATCCCGCCTGCGTCCCCGACGAAGCGGACATGGTGGTGGTCGGCAATCCCACCAATCCGACCTCGGTTCTCCACGACCGCGATGCACTGTTGGCCCTGCGAAGGCCCGGTCGTGTTCTGGTCGTGGACGAGGCATTCGCCGACGCGATAGCGGGGGAGGAGCACTCGCTGGCGTCGACGAGCCTTCCCGACATCCTCGTGTTGAGAAGTCTGACCAAGACCTGGGCGCTGGCGGGTCTGCGATGCGGTTATGCGCTGGGGCACCCCGATCTGCTCGCCAGGTTGACCCGCGGCCGAGCGCACTGGCCGCTGGGCACTCTCCAGATCGAGGCGATCACCGCATGCAGCGAACCCGCAGCAGTGGGCGCGGCTGCGGCGAAGGCCGAGACTATCGCCGCCGACCGGGCATCGATGACCGACCGACTGCGAAGCCTCGGTATCGACGTCGCCGCCGATGCACGCGCCCCGTTCTTACTGTTGCGAATGCCCGGTGCCGCAGACCTGAGGATGCGATTACGCACCCAAGGCGTGGCAGTGCGGCGCGGCGACACCTTTCCAGGACTGACCACCGATCACCTGCGGGTAGCTGTCCGCGGGCGAGAGCAGGTCGACATACTCGTCGACGCGCTGGCCAAAGCACGTGCAGAGGGAGAACCAGCATGACCGATCAGACAGTGAAGTTGGCCGACGTGGTAGCGGTGCTCGATGCTGCCTATCCTCCTCGGCTCGCCGAGAGTTGGGACTCGGTCGGCCTGGTGTGTGGAGATCCGTCGGATCGTGTGCGCAAAGTGATGTACACCGTGGATGCGACCGCGGACGTCGTCGAGGAGGCACTCGAGTGGGGCGCCGATCTGTTGGTCGCGCACCACCCGTTACTTCTACGAGGAGTCGACACCGTCGCGGCGAATACGCCCAAAGGTGCCCTGATACACCGACTCGTCAAGGCGGGATGCGCGTTGTTCACCGCCCATACCAACGCGGACTCCGCAGATCCCGGAGTGTCCGACGCGTTGGCCGCGGTCCTCGGCGTCGCCGTCTCACGTCCCATCGAGCCGATCGACGCGTCCGCGGTCGACAAGTGGGTCGTTCTCGTTCCGAAGACTTACAGTTCCGCCGTTCGCTCGGCGTTGTTCGGTGCGGGCGCCGGTGCGATCGGCAACTACCGCGAAAGCAGTTGGACCGTCGAAGGAATAGGTCAGTTCCGCCCGGAGGTCGGGGCCGAGCCGGCGATCGGTGCGGTCGGCAGCCTCGCGCAGGTGACCGAGGACCGGATCGAAGTGGTTGCCCCGGCGTCGGTGCGCCAGACCGTCCTCGCTGCGCTCACCGCGGTGCACCCCTACGAAGAGCCCGCATTCGACATCTTCGAGGAAGTCCGCCTGCCGACCTCGACCGGACTCGGACGGATCGGCACCCTCGCGTCGCCGACCACGCTTCGCGAATTCAGCGAACGGGTGCGCCTGGCACTGCCGGACACAGCGTGGGGTGTGCGCACAGCCGGTGATCCCGACACCGTCGTGCGGACTGTTGCGCTGTGCGGTGGCGCGGGGGATTCGTTTCTCGACGCCGTTCGGGCATTGGGAGTCGACGTTTACCTCACATCGGATCTGCGGCACCATCCCGTCGACGAACATCTCCGCGCCGGTGGCCCTGCGGTGATCGACGTGGCGCATTGGGCGTCGGAGTACCCCTGGTGTGAGCAGGCCCGCAGCATCGTCGACGCAGCATTTGCCGAGACCGCAGGATGGGGGAGCCGCGTCAGTGGAACGAGAACCGACCCCTGGACCCTCGGCGCGGCGCCGACCGCGTCGGAATAGTCGCTGGACCAACTCTTGTCCGCCGTCGGTGCGCGAGCCGGTAAGGTTCGACCGAATCAACTTCCATAGTCGCAGGAGTCATCACGCGTGAATGTCGACCCCCGAGTACAGGCCTCACTTCTCGAACTGGCCTCAGTGGATACCGAACTGACGCAGATCGCTCATCGGCGTAGAACGCTTCCGGAGCAGACCGAGTTCGAGAAGCTCGAGGCCGAGCGAGTCTCACGTCGAGACGCTGCCGTCACAGTCCAGATGTCGATGGACGATCTCGACCGCGACATCAAGAAACTCGAAAACGAAGTCGACGCTGTCCGGCAGCGCGAAGACCGCGACCGCAAGATGCTCGACAGCGGAACTATCGCACCCAAGCAAATGTCGGAATTGCAGCACGAGCTCACCAGCCTCGAACGTCGTCAGGGCCTGTTGGAAGAGGAGCTTCTCGAGGTCATGGAACGCCGCGAGGCGTCCCAGACCGACTACAACCATGCTGGTGCGCAGGTGACGCAGATCGAGGACGAACTCATCGATTCGGGTCGGCGCCGCGACGACGCAGTAGCGGACATCGACACCGCCGAGCAACGCGCAACTGCTCGCCGAACCGAGCTCGCGTCGGGCCTCCCCGAAGATCTGATGGAGATCTACGAGAAGCAGCGCGCGATGTCCGGCCGCGGTGCCGCTCTACTTCAGGCTCGCCGTTGCGGCGCGTGCCGAATCGAGCTGGACCGTGGGGAGATCTCGCGAATCGCCGCCGCGCCGGCCGACAAACTCGTCCGATGCTCGGAGTGCAACGCGATTCTGGTGCGGACCAAGGAGTCCGGAATTTGAGTTCCGCAGCCCACAGTTCCGCAGCCCACACCCGCGTGATCGTCGAAGCTGACGGTGGCTCTCGGGGAAATCCAGGACCAGCTGGATATGGCGCGGTCGTGTTGTCCCCGGATCGCTCCGAGGTTCTCGCCGAACGTCGCCTTGCGCTCGGCATCGCGACCAACAATGTGGCCGAGTATCGCGGCCTCATCGCCGGTCTGACTGCAGCCGCTGACGTCGGCGCCCGTGAGGTCGACGTACGGATGGACTCGAAGCTCGTCGTCGAACAAATGGCGGGTCGGTGGAAGGTCAAGCATCCGGACATGATTCCGCTCAATCGCGAGGCGGCCTCTCTGGTCCGCGGCTTCGATCGAGTGTCGTACCAGTGGATTCCACGGGCCGAGAACTCCCATGCGGATCGACTTGCGAACGAGGCGATGGACGCGGCCGCGGGTAAGAAGCGCGAGCATGCTGTGCACGTGGCTGAAAGGCAGACAGCTCCTATGACCGACAAGTCGGCTGCTCCGATTGCCGACAAGTCGGCTGGACCGGGATGGACCGGTGCCGTCGGTGCACCGACACGTTTGTTGCTGCTTCGTCATGGTCAGACACCGTTGTCCGTCGAACGCAGGTACTCCGGGCGAGGAAACCCGGTTCTTACCGAACTGGGTGCGCAGCAGGCATCGGCCGCTGCGGCGCATCTTGCGCAGCGTGACGACATTGCCGCGATTGTCGCCTCGCCGCTGGCCAGAGCACAGCAGACGGCCGGCGCCCTCGCCGCCAAGATAGGGCTTCCCGTCTCGACTCTCGATGAGCTGACCGAGACGGATTTCGGCGCCTGGGAGGGCCTGACCTTCAAGGAGGCAGGCGAGAATCATCCGGATGTACACCGGAAGTGGCTCGGAGATACATCGGTGGCACCGCCGAACGGTGAGAGCTTCGACATCGTCCGCGACAGGGTCCAGTCGGCACGGGAGAAACTGATTTCCGCGCATGCGGGATCCACCGTCGTTGTGGTCACACACGTGACACCGATCAAGATGTTGTTGCAACTGGCGCTCGATGTCGGTCCGTCGATCCTCTACCGACTGCACCTCGATCTCGCCTCCCTGAGCATCGCGGAGTTCTACCCGGACGGTGGGGCCTCGGTACGCCTGGTGAACGAGACGTCCTACTTACACAAGTAGCACCAGCCAGAGCGCGGCCGTCGAACCGAGAATGGTCAGCGGAGTCGTGATGAGGCCGAGCGTGGTGAAGGTCCGCAGGTCTGCGGGCTCGTGGTTGGCGGCCCCCACTCGACGCCACAACATGATGGCCAGCGACCCGACGTAGGTCAGGTTGGGTCCGAGATTCACCCCGATGATCAGGGCGAGCAGTAGACCGGGCGACGCCGTCGGGCCGAACGCTGCCAACAACATCAGCGTCGCGGGCAGGTTGTTGACGACATTGGCCGCGACGGCAGCGATAGCGGCCGCCGAGAGCAGGCCGAGGAACGTGGTCTCGGTCGGGAGGATGTCGCCGAGCCACCGGCCGATGGGGCCCGAAGTGACGCCTTCGACGACGATGCCCAGCAACAGTACGAATCCGCAGAACTTCAGATCCGCTGCTCGCAGGATTCGCCGGGGAACGGTGAACCCATCGCGTAAAGCGGGAACGGCGAGGACAACCGATCCGGCTGCCGCTACCCAGAACGGTTCGATACCGAAAACTCCGGACACACCGAAACCCACCAGAATGATCCCCAGGACGACGAGCGTGCCGATCGGCGCAGCCACATTGGGAGTCGGGTCCACTGCCTCTGCGCTCACTACTGCCTCTGTGCGCACCAAGTCCTTGCGAAAGAACACCCAGAACACAGCACCTTCGATGGCGATCGCCACAATCCACGGCAGTGCCATCAGCGCAGCGAAATGTGCGAACGTCAATCCCGTCGCCGAGAACACCAGTAGATTCGTCAGATTGGACACCGGCAGAAGCGTCGACGCCGAATTGGACAGGTGCGCAGTGGCATAACTGTGCGGACGGGCAGGCATCCGCAGCGCCCGTGCCGCACCGATGACCGCAGGTGTCAGCAGTACCACCGTCGCGTCGAGGCTCAATGCTGCGGTGGTGATTGCAGCAGCGAGGAATACCGACAGGAGGAGCCGGTGTGGGCTTCCCTTCGAGGATCGCGCCATGACCGATGCGACCCAGGCGAACAAGCCGAGTGCGTCTGCCAGATGAGCCAGTACGAGAATGAATGCCAGGAACACAACCGTCGGCAGTAGTTCGAGAATCTGCTTGCGTGCGTCGTCTACGGTCACCAGACCCAGCAGGAGCGTCAGAATGGCGGCGGGGATTGCGACCGTGATCTCCGGTAGTGAACGTGGTGCGAAGATCGCGAAGATCAGCACTGCGGCAACCAGTGCCGCAGCGACAACGCTCACGCCAGCATCTTGACGAGCGTGCGCAGATTCCGAGTAGTAGTGGTCGGCTTGTACTTCGCCTTGGCCAAAAATTTCCCGACGCGGCTGTCCGTGGTGTGGCCCCGCATCACTTCCCAGTACACGACGTGGTGGCCCGGGGCGAGAAATTCCAGCTCGGGGTCGAGAGTGTCCGCTATACCTGTGACTTCGCGCAGATGGTCGGCATCGTTGCCGAAGATGACGTACGGATGCCAGCCGTCACGTTCGGCGTCGAACGGGTAGCTTTCGATGATCGACTTCAGCGTCGTCTTGTCCAGGACGATCACCCATGCCTCGTAACCGAAGGTCGCCGACAGAACCTTCTCTACGGTCTTCTCCACTTCGGGCGCAGGTAGCGTGCTTTCGAGCACAACGTTGCCTGTCGCGAGAATTGTTCGAACGTCGTCGAATCCCGCGGAGGTCAGCGCCGCACGCAACTCGACCATCTTGATGTTGATGCCACCGACGTTGATTCCGCGAAGAAGGACGACGTGCTTCATGAGTGAAACTGTAGTTCGGAGCGAGGACACAGTAGAGTCCATCTCGCGAACGAGTCGGTTGGACGGCTGCGGCTCGGAGGACTGGCAGAGCGATTCTGCCAAGCTCCAGGCCGAGGAAAGTCCGGACTCCACAGAGCAGGGCGGTTGCTAACGGCAACCCGAGGTGACTCGCGGGACAGTGCCACAGAAAATAGACCGCCCGCGTCGAAGAAATCTCTTTCGGGAGATCTCGATTCGGGTCAGGGTGAAACGGTGCGGTAAGAGCGCACCAGCACCCCAGGTGACTGGGGTGGCTAGGTAAACCCCGCCCGGAGCAAGGTCGAAGGCCGTACCTGCTAGCGAAGGTTCGGCTGCGCAGGTGCTTGAGGGCTGCTCGCCCGAGCCTGCGGGTGGACTGCTCGAGGTACCCGGCGACGGTGTGCCCAGATGGATGGTCGTCGCTTCTTTCCTCGTCTCGGCGAGGGGAGGATCACAGGATCCGGCTTATATACCGACTCGTTCGCACTCGTCGGGAGTGGAGCCTGTGGAATGACCCCTGGCTTTGCGAGTGGAGCCTGCGGAATGACCCCTGGCTTTGCGAGTGGAGCCTGCGGAATGACCCTGGTATCGAGGGCCGGGGTCTTAGGCTAAGTCGGCTTCTTCGGGCAGACTGTGGCCATGAGTAATGACGATGACGCCTGGTTCTACGACATCCGCACCAAGACCGTGGCTCAGGGCAAAGAATCCGGTGCACTGGACCGGATGGGGCCCTACCCGGACCGCCAGACCGCCGAGCGCGCTTTGACGATCGCGGCCGAGCGAAACAAGGCTGCGGACAAGGCTGACGACGACTGGAAGAACTAACCGGTGTTGCTGACTCGGCTTACCGCACCAGCCTTCGATTTTCGAACGATCAGATCCGAATTCCGCCTCCGCGAGGAGTTTTCCGAGGGTGTTCTCGCGGAGGCTCGGGCGGTTACGGACCGTCATATCGGAGATCGCGTCGATCGCACCGACATCCCGCTGGTGACCATCGACCCGCCCGGGTCGATGGATCTCGATCAGGCTGTACACATCGAGAAGTCGCCGACCGGTTTCGTGCTTCACTATGCGATCGCCGATGTCGGAGCGCTTGTCGTCCCCGGCGGTGCGTTGGATGTCGAGACGCGCGAGCGCGGACAGACGTTCTATCTCCCGGACGGTTCGGTTCCACTTCATCCGCGGGTCCTGTCGGAGGGTTCGGCGAGTTTGTTGCCGAACGAGACTCGGCCGGTCGCGCTGTGGAGGATCGAGCTGGACGAATTCGGTGAGCCGACGTCGTGGACGGTGACCAGAGCATCGGTCCGGTCGATTGCGAGACTCGACTACGCCGGCGTGCAGTCCGGCTTCGATGCCGGGAGTCCGCATCCGTCGATTGCATGTCTGGACGAGTTCGGGCGGCTGCGAGCGGAATCTTCGATTCGGCGGGGTGCGGTGGACATCACGCTGCCCGAACAGGAAGTGGTTCCCGACGGCGATTCGTGGCGTATCGAGCTCCAGGCCAGAACTTCGGTCGACGGCTGGAACGCCGAAGTGTCACTGTTGACCGGAATGTGTGCCGCACAGATCATGCTCGCCGCCGACATCGGTTTACTGCGCACACTTCCGCGTGCGACCGACACGGCGTTGGCAACATTGCGCAACACCGCCTCGATGCTCAAAATCGATTGGCCGGACGGTGTATCGGCCGGCGCAGTGCTCTCTGCTCTCCCAGCCGATGCGCCCGAAACGTTGGCAATGATGACCCAGGCGACCGGCCTGTTGCGCGGCGCCGACTACGCGGCGTTCGACGGCGCGGCGCCGCAACTCAGTGAGCACTCCGGCATTGCAGCTCCGTACGCCCATGTGACGGCGCCGCTTCGTCGACTGTCGGACCGGTTCGCCACCGAGGTGTGTTTGGCGGTCGTTGCGGGGACGGATGTACCGGAGTGGGCCGCAAGCGCGCTTCCCGAACTTCCAGCGACCATGAGAAAGTCCGATTCCGTTGCGTCCAAGGTGGATCGGGCGTGCATCGATCTCGCCGAATCGGCAATTCTCACAGGCCGCGTAGGTGAACGGTTCGGCGCGTTGGTGCTTCGCGGGGCCGAGGACAAGCGCGAGGCCGAAGTCTTCGTTCACGACCCGATCGTCATCAGCAGATGCGCAGGCAATCCACCCGAAGGGGAGAAGGTGACGGTGCGGCTCACCGTCGCCGACACCGACTCCCGTCGAATCGGCTTCGCCTACGAATCGGGTAGTGACGCGAACTGATCGGTGGCCTCGATCAGATGGTGGACTATGCCAGGCTCGGCGGCCGAGTGGCCGGCGTCGTCGACGATCACGAGTTCGGCACCGGGCCAGGCCTTGTGGAGTTCCCATGCGCTTGTCGCGGGGCACACGACGTCATACCGTCCCTGGACGATGATTCCGTCGATGCCCTTCAACTTGTGCGCGTCGTCGAGCACTTGGTTGTCCCGAAGGAACCCCGCATTGCGGAAGTAGTGATTTTCGATACCCGCAAACGCGAGTGCGAATCGTGAATCCTGGTTCTGCGCAATCTGATCCGGCCGAGGAACGAGATAGCTGGTGGAGGCTTCCCACGCCGACCAAGCGACCGCGGCCGAGGTCGCGATGTCACGATCCTCGGAAGTCAGCAGGCGGTGGTACGCCTCGACCAGGTCCCCGTCGCGTTCGTTCTTCGGGATCGGAGCGAGGAATTTTTCCCACTGCTCCGGAAAGATATGGCCCGCACCGCCGTTGTAGTACCAGTCGATCTCACTGCGTCGAAGAAGAAAGATTCCTCGGAGGATCACACCGCTGACGCGTTCGGTATGAGTTTGTGCGTATACGAGCGAGAGAGTCGAACCCCAGGAACCACCGAACACGAGCCACCGATCGATGGCGAGATGCGTTCGCAGCTTTTCCATGTCGGCGACGAGTCGATCGGTCGTGTTCACCGCCAGATCTCCGCCGTCAGCGATATGCGGCGTGGAACGCCCGCAGCCCCGCTGATCGAACAGGACGATGCGATACACCGCGGGGTCGAAGTAACGGCGCTGCGTCGGGCCGGTTCCACCGCCCGGCCCACCATGAACGAACACAACCGGCTTGCCCGCTGGGTTACCGCTGACCTCCCAGTAGATGTGCTGGGCGTCGCCTACGTCGAGGAGACCGCCGTCGAACGGCTCGATCGGCGGATACAGCTCTCGCGGTGATGTCGACGTCACGCGTCAGAACCCGACGAGACCGGATGCGAGATCAGGAATTTCGAGCGACCGCATGGCTTCTGCACGGGTATCCGGGCAGGTAGCGATGGTCACCTCGTCGACGATCGCGCGGTTCTGTATTACCTGCAGATTGATGGTGCCGCTCTGCGCCGCCCAGGTCTGAACGACGATATTGAGACCGCCACGGCCGAGCGTCGGGCCTTGGATTCTCCATTCCTGCAGTTGCGCATCCAGATCGCTGCACAGCTGCTGGCTCTGCTGTTCGGTGATTCCGGCTGCACCTGAGGGGGAGGTGGCAGTGGTGGGTGTGTCCGTTGGGGTCAGGGTCGACGAAGAACCGGTGGTCGTCGAATCCGTACCGCAGGCGCCGGTAGCAGCGAACACTGCCACCGCGCCCGCAACAGAAACGACAACTCGGGTTACTCGACGAAACCTGGACTGGGCCTGGGTGCCTGAGTTCATGGCAACGAGTGTGCCATCTCGATCGGCTCCGGCAATCAGCTCACGCCACCGGAGGCGACTCAGTAGCTGTGCTCGGGTCCCGGGAAGACACCGGAGCGCACCTCGGACAGATACGACGCGGCCGCAGATCGGAGTTCGTCTCCGACATGGCCGAACTTCTTGACGAACTTAGCCGTCTTTCCATTGGTGTAACCGGCCATGTCCTGCCACACGAGTACCTGTGCATCACACTCGTTGCCCGCACCGATTCCGACGGTGGGAATGGTCAGCTTGCGGGATACCTGGCCCGCGATGTCGGCCGGAACCATCTCCATGACGACGGAGAACGCACCTGCCTCTTGGACGGCGATGGCGTCGGCGACCAGTGTGTCTGCGGCATCGCCGCGTCCCTGAACACGGAATCCGCCGAGGCCGTTCACGCTTTGCGGGGTGAATCCGATGTGTGCCATGACCGGGATGCCCGCGGCAGTGATGGCAGCGATTTGATCTGCAACGCGTTCTCCGCCTTCGAGTTTGACGGCGTTGGCGAGTCCTTCCTTCATGAACCTGGTGGCTGTGGCCAGCGCCTGGTGCGCGGAGGACTCGTAGCTGCCGAAGGGGAGGTCTGCGACGACGAGTGCATTGGGGGCTCCACGCACGACCCCGCGGACGAGGGGGAGGAGTTCGTCGATGGTGATGGGAACGGTGGTGTCGTAGCCGTAGACGACGTTGGCTGCGGAGTCACCGACGAGTAGAACCGGAATGCCGGCCTCCTCGAAGATGCGAGCGCTGGAATAGTCGTAAGCGGTGAGCATTGCCCAGCGCTCACCCTCGGCCTTCATCTGCAGAAGATGGTGGGTACGGGTCTTGCGAGTCAATCCGGATACGGATGCGTCGGATCCACCGTAAATCGTGTTGTCGGACATCTTTGTCCCTTTCGGTTCCTCGAGGCCCGATTTCGGGTCCCCGGGATGGGGTTGATGACGCCCCCAGTCTGCCACCCGTGTCTACTCGACCGAAGAGCACCTGGTAGTGCAATCGGTCACACCATCGGTTCGGGCCACGAGCCATCCACGGGAGGTTCGGCTTTGCCGCTGTCCTGCGTGAGCAGCGCGCACACGAAGTTCTGGCACCATCGTGGGAATGAGAACGAGTCGCACTCCGCTGGTCCGGATGGTCGCCCTGAGCGCGGCGGGATTGATGGCCGTGGCGGGTTGTGCGCAGAGCTCGACAACCGAAGGGACCCCGGAAGCAGAGGGGCGTTCGCCGTCCGTCGGATCTTTCGAGCCCGGGGCCGGAATCGTCCCCGAGGGCCTCGCCGAGTTCTACACCCAGTCGCTCGAGTGGGGGCCCTGCGATTCCTACGACACCGACGGAACGAATTTTCGTAGCGATATGGAGTGCGCGAAGGTCACGGTGCCACTGGACTACGAGGAGCCGACGGGAGAAAAAGCCGAGATCGCCATATCGCGAACGCAGGCGAGCGGGAACAAGATCGGCTCGATCTTGTTCAACCCAGGTGGTCCAGGGGCGTCAGGGCTGTACACGGCCACGCAGGCGGACGGTTCGGAGATATCCGAACGCTTCGATCGTATCGGTTTCGATCCGCGCGGAATCGGCGCATCGACTCCGGCCGTGCGGTGCCTGACCACGCAAGAGATCGAAGAGGAGCGACGCGAGCCGGATGTCGACGTGTCGCCGGAGGGTATTGCGAAATCGGAAGCGGAGCATCAGGACTACGCCGCCACATGTGCAGCGCGGAGTGGTAAGGATCTGCTCGAGCACGTGGGAACGCGCGAGGTGGTCCAGGACATGGACGTGATCAGATCGGTGCTCGGGGACGCGAAGCTCACCTACGTCGGCTACTCGTACGGCACTCGAATCGGCACTGCGTACGCCGAGGCGTTCCCCGGCAACGTACGAGCGATGGTGCTCGACGGCGCACTCGATCCAGAGCAAAGTCCCGTCGACGAGGCCGTCGAGCAGGGAGCAGCCTTCCAAGGCGCATTCGACGGCTTCGCTGCGGATTGCGCGCAATCACCGTCCTGTCCGCTCGGCACCGACGTCGCTGACGCGAACCGACAGTTCCGTGCCCTTGTCGACCCTCTCATCGAGCGTCGCGCCGAGACCACGGACCCGCGTGGACTGAGCTACGACGACGCGCTGACGGGGACTCAGCAGGCGCTCTACTCCGAAAGCCTGTGGCGGCTTCTTCGAGCAGGGCTGAGTGAACTGCGGGACGGCCGCGGCGACACGCTCCTGCGATTGGCCGACAGCTACAGCGGAAGGCTCGAGGACGGGTCGTACGCGAATCTCGACGACGCATTCAATGCAATCAGGTGCGTCGACGATCCGCCGGTCACCGACCGAGCCGAGGCCGACGAGGCCGACACGCGGTACCGAGAGGCCGCCCCGTTCCTCGACGACGGCCGCGGGACCGGAAACGCGCCTCTCGACCTGTGCGCGTTCTGGCCGGTACCGAATACCGGAAGTCCGCACACGATCTCGGCGGCGGGGTTACCGACACTCGTGGTCGTGTCCACGACTTTCGACCCGGCCACGCCGTACCAGGCAGGGGTCGATCTCGCCCGCCAGCTCGGCGCGGACCTGCTCACCTACGAGGGGACCCAACACACGGTTGCTTTTTCGGGCGAGGAATGCGTCGACGATCCGTTGGTCGATTATCTCGTCGATCTGGTTCCCACCGGCAACGATCTGGTGTGCTGACGTGCGCTTCACGTCGCCGGTGTGGCCGCTGAGAAGCGGTCGACGTGAGACCGAGATCACGATGTAACACAGATTTAACGCGGTTTGCTTAGTCTCGCGGACATGGATCGCCAAAAGGAATTCGTGCTTCGGACCCTGGAGGAGCGCGACATCCGCTTCGTCCGCCTATGGTTCACCGATGTTCTTGGCTATCTGAAATCGGTCGCCATCGCCCCGGCGGAACTCGAAGGTGCCTTCGACGAAGGCATCGGCTTCGATGGAAGCGCTATCGAGGGATTCGCCCGAGTATCCGAGGCAGACACCGTCGCCAAGCCCGATCCGTCGACTTTTCAGATCCTGCCCTGGTCGAGCAGCAAGGGGCACCAGCATTCGGCACGCATGTTCTGCGATATCGCGATGCCCGACGGCTCGCCGTCCTGGGCCGATTCGCGCCATGTGCTGCGTCGCCAATTGAGCAAGGCCGCAGACCTAGGGTTCAGCTGCTACGTGCATCCAGAGATCGAGTTCTTCCTGCTCAAGGACTCTCCAGAGGACGGATCGCCGCCGACGCCCGCCGACAACGGTGGATATTTCGATCAGGCCGTGCACGACTCGGCGCCGAACTTTCGCCGTCACGCCATCGATGCGCTCGAGTCGATGGGCATCTCCGTCGAGTTCAGCCATCACGAAGCAGCGCCCGGTCAGCAGGAAATCGACCTCCGCTACGCCGACGCACTGTCGATGGCCGACAACATCATGACCTTCCGATACCTGGTCAAGGAAGTTGCCATCGCTGAGGGCGTTCGCGCCACGTTCATGCCCAAGCCGTTCAGTGACCAGGCCGGCTCGGCGATGCACACGCACATGAGCTTGTTCGAGGGTGACACCAACGCGTTCCACAATCCGGATGACCCGATGCAGCTCTCGGAGACCGGCAAGTCGTTCATCGCCGGAATCCTCGAACATGCCAACGAGATCAGCGCCGTCACCAACCAGTGGGTCAACTCCTACAAGCGGTTGATCCGCGGTGGCGAAGCACCGACGGCAGCGTCTTGGGGACCCTCCAACCGCTCGGCACTCATCCGGGTTCCGATGTACACCCCGAACAAGGCGTCCTCGCGTCGCGTCGAGATCCGCAGCCCCGACTCCGCCTGCAACCCGTACCTCGCCTTCGCAGTCCTGCTCGCTGCCGGTCTACGTGGCATCGAAAAGGGCTACACGTTGCCACCAGAGGCCGAAGAAGACGTGTGGGCGTTGACATCCGCCGAGCGTCGCGCCATGGGGTACAAGGAGCTTCCAGGCAACCTCGATCAGGCTCTGAACGCAATGGAAGGCTCCGAGCTCGTCGCCGAAGCGCTCGGTGAGCACGTCTTCGACTTCTTCCTGCGCAACAAGCGTCGGGAGTGGGAGGAATACCGCTCGCATGTCACGCCGTACGAGCTGAAGGCCTACTTGGGATTGTGATCTGCGCACTGTCATCGAATAACGGTGTGATGGGCTAGATTTTACTTCGTTCGAGTAAGAGCTAGTTCCCGCCCGCGGTGAGGTGAACCTGTGTTACGCCAGAGTCGAGGTGTCCGCTGATGGTGCGTCCACCCACATCACGTTCGATCGTTCCAGGGCCAGGACGACTGGGTTTGGTCGAGGCCACTGCACCTGCAGATCTACAGAAGCTCGGGTGGGTCGACGAGAACAGTCTCGAACTTCTGTGGTCGTTGTCCCGTGCGGCCAACGCGGATCTCGCGCTGCGGACGCTGACAAGGCTGCAGGATTTGCTCGGCGACGGCTTCTCCGAAGTCGACCGGGCACTGCGTTCGGACAAGGGCCTTCGCGGTCGATTGTTGGGTCTCTGCGGTGCCTCGAGCGCGCTTGCCGATCACCTCGTTGCCGATCCAGATACCTGGCGTCTGCTCAGTACACCGGCAGGCCGCGCCACGGGTCCGTCCGCGCGAGTGGAACTACCCAGCAAGCAGCAGCTCACCGACGAACTCCTGGCTGCTGTCGACGCAGTTCCCGAGACCGGTCCGAATGCCTCACCGCAGGTGTACCGGGCTGGTCTGACCGGACCCGACGCCGTTGTCGCACTGCGAAAAACCTACCGCGACCAAGTGATGGTTCTCGCGGCAGCGGATCTCGCTGCCACCGTGGAAAACGAGCCCGTTGTGCCGTATCAGCTCGTCGGAAACCAGCTCTCCGACATGGCCGACGCAGCGTTGACCGCAGGCTTGGCCGTCGCTGTCGCGACAGTCTGCCCGGACGATCCGATGCCGACCCGACTCGCCGTGATCGCAATGGGCAAATGCGGTGCACGAGAGCTCAATTACGTCTCCGACGTCGACGTCGTATTCGTGGCGGAGCCCGCCGACGCGGTTGCCAGTCGGATCGCGGGCGAAATGATGCGGATCGGCTCCTCGGCGTTCTTCGAGGTCGATGCAGCGCTTCGACCGGAGGGCAAGCGTGGCGAATTGGTCCGCACCCTCGATTCGCATGTCGCCTACTACAAGCGGTGGGCCAAGACGTGGGAGTTCCAGGCTCTGCTCAAAGCGCGTCCGATGACCGGGAACCTCGAGCTCGGTCACAGCTACGTCGCCGCGCTCAATCCGATGGTGTGGTTGGCCTCGCAGCGAGAGGACTTCGTTCCCGAGGTCCGCGCGATGCGCCGGCGCGTGGAGGAGATGGTCCCACCCGAGCTCCGTGAACGCGAGATCAAACTCGGTCGCGGAAGCCTGCGGGATGTCGAGTTCGCAGTGCAGCTACTGCAGCTCGTGCACGGCCGCACCGATGAAACTCTGCGAGTTCTCGGCACGGTGGACGCCCTGGTGGCGCTCAGCGACGGGGGATACGTCGGGCGCGACGACGCAGCGAATTTGTCCGCGTCCTACGAATTCCTGCGATTGCTCGAACACCGTCTGCAGCTTCAGCGTATGAAGCGAACACACACTCTGCCACCGCCGGACGACGAGGAAGCGCTGCGCTGGCTCGCCCGAGCAGCGCACATGCGCCCCGACGGCAATCGTGACGCGCTCGGAGTGCTGAACGCCGAGATCAAACGCAACGCGCTGCGGATTCGCAGGCTGCACGCGAAGTTGTTCTATCGACCACTGCTGGATTCCGTCGTACGGTTCGATTCCGACACTGTCAGATTGACTCCGGAAGCAGCCGCGCGGCAACTCTCGGCGCTCGGTTTCGCCGCGCCCCAGAACGCGATCGGGCATCTGCGCGCCCTCGTCGGTTCAGGCTCTCGTCGTGGTCAGATCCAAGCGGTTCTGCTGCCGACACTGCTCGAATGGCTAGCGGATACCCCGGACTCGGACGCAGGCCTACTCAACTACCGCCGACTCTGCGAGGCCGCCCAGGACCACACGTGGTTTCTGCGGATACTCCGCGACGAAGGTGCCGTCGCCCAGCGGTTGATGATCGTGCTCGGATCTTCGGCATACGTGCCGGATCTGCTCATCAAGGCCCCCGAGGTCATCCGACTCTTCGCCGACGGCCCAACCGGCCCAAGGCTTCTCGACGTCGAACCACAAGAGACGTACCGAGCTATCCTGTCGTCTTCGGGCCGGTACGAAGATCCGGTTCGGGCCATCGACGCCGCGCGTGCCCTGCGTAGACACGAACTTGCGCGAGTAGCGTCGGCCGACATCCTCGGCATGCTCGACGTGCCACAGGTCTGCGCCGCTTTGTCTTCCGTATGGGCCGCGGTGATCAACGCGGCACTGGCAGCTGCCATACGCGCGAGCGAAGCCGAACGTGGTGAGCCGGCTCCGGCCGCCCTGGCTGTGATCGGGATGGGCCGACTCGGCGGCGGAGAGCTCGGTTACGGCAGCGACGCAGATGTGCTGTTCGTCTGCGAACCCGTCGAGGGCTCCGACGACAGTGTCGCAGTCAAGTGGGCCAACGGCATTGCCGATCGGGTTCGCAAGTTACTCGGCGCGCCCAGTACCGATCCTCCGTTGGAAGTGGACACCGGATTGCGGCCGGAAGGCCGAAACGGGCCGGTCGTCAGGACCCTCGCGTCGTACAAGGCGTACTACGCACAATGGGCTCAGGCCTGGGAGGTCCAGGCGCTACTGCGGGCCCATCAGGTTGCCGGCGATCAGGATCTCGGCATCAAGTTTTTGCTCATGGTCGACAAGATCCGATATCCGGAAGGCGGCGTCTCCCAGGAGTCCGTACGAGAAATTCGCCGCATCAAGGCAAGAATCGACTCCGAACGTCTGCCGAAGGGCGCCGACCCCGCCACCCACACCAAGCTCGGCAGAGGCGGGCTAGCCGATATCGAATGGACAGTACAGCTCATCCAACTCAGGCACGCGCACAATGTGCCGTCGCTGCACAACACCTCGACTCTGCAAACTCTCGACGCAATCGGCGCGGCCGAGTTGATGAGCGAAACCGACATAGAGCTGTTGCGCGAAGCATGGATTCTGGCGACGAAGGCACGCAACGCACTCGTACTCGTGCGTGGAAAGCCGACGGACCAACTCCCTGCACCGGGACATGTTCTCTCCGCCGTCGCCAAGGTGGCCGGGTGGAAGAACGCCGATGCGGGGGAGTTCCTCGACAACTACCTACGTGTGACGCGTCGGGCAAAGGCTGTGGTGGAGCGGACCTTCGGGGCCTGACCACTCCACCGTCGTTCAGCCGGCGGTGACAAAACCTTCCGAGACGAGCCAGTCGCGTGCGACGTCGGCGGGCTCCTTGCCCTCGACGTCCACCTGGCGGTTCAATTCGGTCATGACCTTATCGTCCAGCTTCGCGGTGATGGGTGCCATGACTTCCTGCACCTCGGGATGGGCGTCGGCGAAGTCCTTCTTCATGATCAGTGACGGGTTGTACTTCGGGAAGAACGCTCGATCGTCTTCGAGTAGAACTAGATCGAGCGCGATGATACGTCCGTCGGTAGTGAACACCTCACCGAACTTGCACTGATTGCCGTCGGCGGTGGCCTGATAGATGATGCCGGTCTGCAGAATCTGCCGAGGCGCAAGGTTCGGATCGAACTCGTACTTGGCGGCCATGCCGGGGTAGCCGTCCTGACGAACGTTGAACTCGGTCTCGACGCAGGTGGTTGCCGCGGACGGGTTGGTTCGGACAAGGTTGGCGTAGTCCGACAGCGTCATGACTCCCGTTTCCTCCGCAGTCTGCTTGTTCATTGCGATCGCGTAGGTGTTGTTCATCGGGGCGGGGGGCTCCCACACCATGTCGTTTGCCGCGAGGTCGGCATCGCGCACCGCTTCGTACTGCTCGGTCGAGTCGGGTAGTGGTGTCTCGTTGCCCAGATAGTTGATCCACCCGGTGCCGGTGTACTCGTACGTCAGATCGATCTGACCGTTCAGTTGGGCGTCACGTGTGCTGTTGGAGCCCTGAATGTTGGTCAGATCTCGGACCTCGGCACCGGCGGCGGCCATCGCGAACTCGATGATGTAGCCGAGGGTGATTTGTTCGGTGAAGTCCTTGGATCCGACGGTCATCTTCACGCCCTCGAGTTCGGGGACCGGCTGGATGCTCGCGGGCCCAACCGAAAGGGGCACTGCGCCCCCGGATTCGAGCCCGCAGCCGGCTAGAAGAGCCCCCGCCATGGCTAGTGCGAATACGGTCTTCGTCTTTTTCATCGCAATCCTTTGGGGCCCAGGAACTGCTCGGCCAAGGCGCCGAGCCAATCGACGAACAGTGCCAGGGACACAGCAAGTACGGCGCCGGTTACCAGGGTGACGTTGTCTCGCAATTTGTATCCGGTGTCGATGAGAATGCCGAGTCCACCTGCACTCACGAGGAAACACAGCGTCGCAGTTCCGACCGCGAGGACCAGGGATGTGCGTAGGCCGGCGAGAATGTATGGCACTGCCATCGGGAACTCGAGCCTCCGGAGCACTGTCATCGAGGACATTCCTTGACCGCGGCCGGCATCGATGAGCATCTTGTCGACCTCCTGGTATCCCAGAATTGTGTTGCGTAACACCGGAAGCAGCGAGTAGAAGGCGATGGGCAGTACTCCTATCCAGAAACCCGTCTGACGCGTTGCCAGGTAAAAGAGGACGAGCAGCCCGACTGCAGGTGCAGCCGCGCCGACGTTGGCGATGCCCACGAAAAATGGAGCGAGACGGGTGTATCCGGGTCTGGTGAGCAGAGTTCCGAGCGGGACGGCGATGATCACGACGATGATCACCACTGCTGCGGTGAGCAAGATGTGCTGCCATGTGAGCGTTGCGAGGTTGCTGGCAGTAATGCTGCCCTGTTGAGTCGCGGTCAGATCACGACTGAAGGCCCAGACAAGTACGCCGACAACCAGAATCAGAACGACGGCGGGTTGCACCAGCAGGCGTAGGCGATCGGCGCGTTTGACAGCATTGCGCTCCGACGCGCCTTCGTCCGGTGCCGCGTCCATCTCGGCCGCGAGGAGACTGTCGACGGATGCGGTCATGCGGGCAACTCCCCACTGACTCCATCGGCATCGGCATCGGCATCGTCGTCGTCGTCGTGATCGTGCTCGTGGGCTTCGCGCATCTGCTGCAGATGGCCGACGAGAACATCGATCGAGATCAACCCGACGTACTCACCGCGAAGACCGGTGACGACCGTCGACGCGGTGCTCTCGGCGAGAAGTGCTTCCAACCCATCTTGAAGCGTGGACTGAATGGACACCAGTTCGCCGATCGGCACACCGATTCCTCGCAGTGAAGACGCGTGTGCCAGATGAGCGGGACCAACCCAGCGCAGCGGCCTGTTGCGGTCGTCCAGAATCAGTCCCCACGGCCACTTGCGGGTCGCGACCTTCGCGCGGATCCCGTCCACGGGATCGCTTTCCTTAGCGGTCGGACACTGAACCAGGCGAACGTCACGAATGCGAGTGAGCGTCAGCTGTTTGAGCGATGCATCGGCGCCCACGAACCCAGCCACCATATCGCTCGCAGGATTCGCCAGGATCGCCTCCGGTGTGTCGTATTGCTCGATCGTCGACCGCTCGCCCAAGACGGCAATACGGTCACCGAGCTTGACTGCCTCGTTGAAGTCGTGGGTGACGAAGACGATCGTCTTGCCGAGCTCGGACTGCAAACGCATCAACTCGTCCTGCAACAGGCCTCGGGTTATCGGGTCCACCGCGCCGAACGGCTCGTCCATCAACAATACGGGCGGATCTGCAGCGAGTGCCCGCGCGACACCGACGCGTTGTTGCTGGCCACCGGACAGTTGACGCGGATAGCGATCGCGGTAGGTATCTGGATCCAGTCCCACAAGGTCGAGCATCTCGTCCGTCCGAGCCGCGATCTTCTTTTTGTCCCACCCGATCAGCCCAGGCACCGTCCCGACGTTCTTTGCGATCGTCAAGTGCGGAAAAAGCCCGGCCTGCTGAATCGAGTATCCGATTCCCCGTCGCAGCTCGTCCGGGTCGATCGACAGAGCGTCCTTGCCGTCGATGGTGATTCTTCCCGAAGAAGGTTCGATGAGTCGGTTGATCATGCGCATCGTGGTGGTCTTGCCGCAACCGGAAGGCCCCACGAAGACAACGATCTCACCCGCAGGAACGGTCAGCGACACGTTGTCCACTGCTGCAGCCTTCTGGCCGGGATAGCGCTTGCTGACGGACTCGAGCACGATATCGACGCCCGAGACGTTCTGATTGTTCGCTGTTGGAGTCACGCGATGCCCTTCGAGGTTGTAAGGCGGCCGACGAGGACGAGAATGCCGTCGACAATCAAGGCGAGAATGACGATCAAAACGGTGCCGACGAGGGCTTGAGGAACAGCCGTGGGGCTACCGACACGGGACAGGCCCGAAAAGATGAGGTTGCCGAGTCCGGGGCCCTTGGCGTACGCCGCGATGGCGAGAATGCCGAAGATCATCTGCGTACTGACCCGCATGCCCGCCAAGATGGATGGCCACGCCAACGGCATCTCGATCCGAGTGAGGATGCGCGCACGATTCAATCCGACCCCGCGAGCAGCATCGGTGACTGCAGGATCGACCGCTGCAAGACCGATGATCGTATTTCTGACGATCGGTAGCAGTGCGTAAAGGACCAGCGCCGTGATTGTCGGAGCGACACCCAACCCTAGGATCGGAATCAGCAACCCGAGGAGAGCGAACGACGGGATGGTCAGAATCGTGCTGGCCAGGGCCGTCGCGATCGCGGATCCTGCGGGGGAGCGGTAGACGGCAATTCCCACGATGACCGCGATGATCGTGGCGATGATGATCGACTGGATGACGGCAGAGACGTGCAAATATGAATCTGTCAGCAACTGTTGTCGTCGTCCGGAGACGAAATTCCAGAGTGCGTCCATTGAAGGTAAATCCACCAACTTCCCGTATACACGGTCTCTTTGGAGATTCCGTGCCAGTCTTTCTGTTCGAGAATGGCTGATGTCACTCGGATTCAAACCCGTTTCACGCAAGTCGTTACCGTGCGTACACACAACCATGCCCACGAACAGAGCCACCCGCCCTGCGCTATGGCAAGGGCTGGGTGGCTCTGGTGAAGCCGAACACCTACATGTGGATCACACGTCGTAGTACAGGTTGAACTCGTACGGGTGTGGCCGCAGGTTGATCGGAGCAATCTCCTGCTCGCGCTTGAGCGAGATCCAGGTCTCGATCAGGTCCGTGGTGAAGACGCCACCCTCGGTCAGGTATTCGTGATCGGCCTCGAGGCGGTCGATGACAGTCTCCAGCGACGTCGGTGCCTGAGGAATGTTCTTGGCTTCCTCGGGCGGCAACTCGTAGAGATCCTTGTCGACCGGAGCCAGCGGCTCGATCTTGTTCTTGATCCCGTCCAGGCCGGCCATCATCTGGGCAGCGAAGTTGAGGTACGGGTTACCCGAGGAGTCCGGTGCGCGGAACTCCGCGCGTTTGGCCTTCGGGTTGTTTCCCGTGATCGGGATTCGGACTGCGGCCGAACGGTTCCGCTGGCTGTACACGAGGTTGATGGGGGCTTCGTAACCCGGCACCAGACGGTGGTACGAGTTGACCGTCGGGTTGGTGAACGCCAGCAGCGACGGTGCGTGATGGAGAATGCCGCCGATGTAGTGGCGAGCCAGATCCGACAGTCCGGCATATCCGGCCTCGTCGTGAAAGAGGGGCTTACCGTCTTTCCACAGCGACTGGTGCACGTGCATACCCGAGCCGTTGTCGCCGAACAAAGGCTTCGGCATGAACGTGGCCGACTTGCCGTTCTTCCACGCGGTGTTCTTCACGATGTACTTGAACAGCTGCAGGTCGTCCGCAGCAGCGAGCAGCGTGTTGAACTTGTAGTTGATCTCCTGCTGACCGCCGGTTCCGACCTCGGAATGTCCGCGCTCGAGTTCGAAGCCGGCATTGGTGAGGTTCGTGGAGATTTCGTCGCGCAGATCCACGAAGTGGTCGTACGGAGCGACGGGGAAGTATCCGCCCTTGGCGCGCACCTTGTAACCGAGGTTGGGGCTGCCGTCGGCGTTCGTCTTCTTACCGGTGTTCCACGAGCCCGCAATGGAGTCGAGTTCGTAGAAGGCGCCATTGATGCTCGAGTCGTAGTTGACCGAGTCGAAGATGTAGAACTCGGCCTCGGCGCCGAAGAACGCGGTATCCGCGATACCGGTGGAGAGCAAGTACTCCTCGGCCTTACGGGCGACGTTGCGCGGGTCGCGGCTGTAGGACTCGCGGGTGAACGGGTCGTGCACGAAGAAGTTGACGTTCAACGTCTTCGCGGCCCGGAAGGGATCGACCTGAGCGGTCGACACGTCGGGCAGGAGCATCATGTCGGATTCGTGAATCGACTGGAAGCCACGTACGGACGAGCCGTCGAACGCGAGGCCGTCTTCGAAGACATCCTGCGTGAATGCAGAAGCCGGGATCGAGAAGTGCTGCTGAATACCTGGCAGATCCGTGAAACGGATGTCGACGTATTCAATACTTTCGTCGGCGATGAATTTGATGACCTCTTCGGCCGTGCTGAACGCCACGCTGTTGCTCCTTTGTTGAGTCCGTCGACCACACGTTATGGACCTGGTGTTGCCCGCCGGTCAAGCTTGTGTTTCGCCCGTGTTACACGTCGTCTCATCAGTGCGTGTGCTCGAGTGAGCCACGACACTCTTCAGGCGGGCAGAAGAAAAAGAATCGTACTCACCGCACACACTACGGTGACGGCTGATCCGCGCATTCACGTCGGCGCCTATCCTGGTGTGCATGGCACGAATGACAGGTTCTTGGTTGTCCGGACCCTCGGCTGCTCGATCCGAGGACGGAACCGAGCAGAAATTTCCAGGAGAGCGACTCGGACTTCCGGCTGAAGGCCCGGGCGCGATAGCGGGGCTCGGGCGTCGTTCCGGCGCACTATTGCTCGACTGGGTTATGTCGATGGGGGTGTCGGCACTGATCGTCGGCGCGACCGGGGCTGCAATCCAGGTCTCCAGCTTGACCCTGCTGATCTGGTTCGTTCTCGGAGTCGGCTCGGTGAGTATTTTTTCGTTCACGCCAGGCCAACTGGTAGCCGGAATTCAGGTGACGCGGGTTGATGCACCGGCCCGCGTCGGATTTGTGCGCGCGCTGGTGCGAACGTTCTTCATCATCTTCGTCGTCCCGGCCGTGATCTCGGACCACGACGGTCGCGGTATGCACGACCGGGCGACAGGCACCGCGATGGTGCGGGTGCGCTGACGATCAGCGACGCTTGATCGCCCGCTGCACGCCCTTCATCTTCGCGCCACCGGGCAGCGGTCCCTTCGGCATCGCGGGGCCGCTCTTGGTACCGAGTGCCGAGAGTCTGGACTCGATGGTGTCCATCCGCTTGCTGTCGATGTTCTTGGGCAGCTTCGTCAGATACTTCTGGAGACCGGACAGCGGGATCTGATTTTCACCGTTACCGACGACGATGTCGTAGATCGGGGTATCGCCGACGATTCGCGCGGTTTTCTTCTTCTCCTGGGCGAGCAGTGATTTCACACGCTGCGGCGCGCCCTCCGCGACAAGAATGATCCCGGGCTTGCCGATGACGCGGTGCACGGCGTCGAGTTGAGTCGTTCCAGCAATCGCGTTGGTCACGCGCCAAGATCCCTGCAGGTTGTCCAGAGCCCACGCAGCTGCGCCTGCCTGCCCGTCTGCCTTGGTGTACACCGACTTCTGGACCCGACGGCCGAAGACGATGAAGGCCACGAGTACTCCGACGAGTAGTCCGATGGGCAGTAGGAACCACTGCAGATCGAATATCAAACCGATGAGAAAAAGCACCAAACCGATACCGACGATGGCGCCGATCATCAGCGGCAGAAGAAGCTTGTCTTCCTTGCGCTGCATGTTGAACGCCTGCCACAACTGGCCGCGACGCTCCTTCGATGCCTGCTTACGGGCAGCTTTCGCTGCCGCCTTTGCTTCTTTGCTGGGCTTACCTGCTTTGCCCGCTTTACTGCCGTTCGCCATGCTTCACAGGATACGTGCCGACGCTGAAGTCACGTGCATCGCTAGCCGGTTCTATGCCTAGCGAGCAGCGAGACGAGCAATCAACGAACTTGCCTCCTGCGAAGCTTCGCCACCGTTCACCAAGTGACTCATGCTCTCGGGGAGTACGCGACCGTGATGCTGCATCGCTTGTGCGTACAGCCGCCCTGCCCGATACGAAGAGCGGACCAACGGCCCCGCCAGAACCCCGGCGAAGCCGACCTCGGTGGCGTAATCGGAATGCTCGACGAACTCTTCGGGCTTGACCCACCGCTCCACTGGGTGGTGGCGCGGCGACGGGCGCAGGTACTGGGTAATGGTGAGAATGTCGCAGCCTGCCTCGTGCAGGTCGCGAATAGCCTCCTGTACCTCTTCCGGCGTCTCGCCCATCCCCAGGATCAAGTTGGACTTGGTTACCAGGCCGTCGTCGCGAGCTGCAGTGATGACGTCCATGGATCGCTGGTAGCGGAAAGCGGGGCGGATTCGCTTGAAGATACGCGGAACCGTTTCGACATTGTGCGCAAGAACTTCCGGTCGCGAAGAGAAGACCTCGGCCAACTGATCGGGCTTGGCATTGAAGTCCGGAATCAACAATTCGACACCGGTGTTGGGGTTCAACTTCTTGATGTAACGGACCGTCTCGGCGTACAGCCAAGCGCCGCCGTCTTCGAGGTCATCGCGCGCCACTCCGGTGATCGTCGAGTAGCGCAGGCCCATGGCTTGAACGCTCTCCGCGACTCGACGGGGCTCGTCGCGGTCGAGGTCCTCGGGCTTGCCGGTATCGATCTGACAGAAATCGCAACGGCGGGTGCATTGTTCACCGCCGATGAGGAACGTTGCCTCACGGTCTTCCCAGCACTCGTAGATGTTGGGGCAGCCGGCCTCTTCGCAGACGGTGTGCAGACCCTCGCGCTTGACCAAACCCTTGAGTTCGGTGTACTCCGGGCCCATCTTGGCCTTGGTCTTGATCCAGTTGGGCTTGCGTTCGAGAGGTGTCTCCGCGTTTCGGATTTCGAGGCGAAGCAATTTGCGTCCGGGTGGGGCGAGTGGAGTGCTGGAGGTGAGCGAAGTATCGGGGGATGACCCGAGGGACGGCGCAGCGTTCGAGGGTGTTTCTGGAGCCACAGTCACACGGTCGATGCTACGCGCCGAACTTCGTCGTGGTGAAGTGCGGGTTACTGGAGACGGTCTCCAGCAAGGAGCGCACGACGTCGTGTTCGGTTACCGGCAATCCGCCGTCCAGAGCAGCCAGAACGGCCTCGGTGACGGCGGGTTCGACCTCGTCGACGGTGAGGTCTCGTCCAAGTTCCCTGGACAGTGAGGTCACACCGGCGTCGGCGATTCCACACGGCACGATCGTGTCGAAGCCGGCCATGGACGCATTGCAATTGAGTGAGAAACCGTGCAGCGTCACACCTCGCTGAACGCGTACGCCGATGGCTGCGATTTTCCGCTCCGGCAACCACGGCCCGTCATCGATACCACCCGCGACACTGGGTCCTGCGGCCAACCACACACCGGAGCGGCCATCGATGCGGCCACAGGTGATGCCCAGCTCGGTGCACACGGAAATCAGCGCTTCTTCGATCCGGCGCACGTACTTCACGACGTCGATGGGCTGTGCGAGGCGAATGATCGGGTATCCGACGAGCTGACCCGGACCGTGCCAGGTGATCTTGCCGCCGCGATCGACCTCGATGACAGGCGCGCCGTCACGCGGACGATCCTCGGGCGCCGTGCGCCTGCCGGCAGTGAACACCGGCGGATGCTCGAGCACAAGTAGCGTGTCGAGCCCCCGCCCCTCGGCACGTAGGTCGGCGAGTTCGCGCTGAAGTGCCCACGCCTCGAGGTAGTCGATGCGACCGAGTCTTCGGACGTCGACCGGATCCGAACTCTCCCGTGCGGAGATTCCCGCGTTTGTCATGCCAGGCACGCTACGCCGAGTCAGCGACCGACAGCTACTCGCAGTGCCTCGCCGATCGTGTTGTGAGCGAAAACGAATCCGGTGTCTTCCAACACCTTCGGGATAGCTCGAGGTCCGGTCAGAATTGCTTCCTGGGCAAATTCGCCGATGACCGCTTTCAATGCGAATCCCGGTACAGCCCAGGGCGCAGGCCTATGCAGTGCACGGGCCATGGCGCTGTTGAACTGAGCGTTGGTGACGGGAGCAGGACCGACCATGTTGACCGGGCCCGATACCGACTCGTTCTCGATGCCATGGATGGTCGCCGCGATCTCGTCCTCGAGTGAGATCCAGGGAAAGTACTGTCGGCCGCTGCCGAGGCGTCCACCGAGTGCCATCAGATAGAGAGGCCTCAGCTTGTCCAGCATTCCGCCGCGTTGCGACAAGACCACGCCACTGCGCAACATGATGGTGCGGACTCCGCCGGCCGTCGCGGCCGAAGTCGCGTTCTCCCAGTCTCGACACACTTCCGCGAGAAACCCCTCGCCGACAGGTGCCGTTTCGTCGACCACCCGGTCGCCGGTATCGCCGTAGAAGTTGATCCCGCTCGCATTGACCAGTGTCGGAACCTGAAACTTTGCGCAGTTCTCCGCCAGCACCTCGGTGGGAGTTATCCGACTGTCGCGCACCTTCTGCTTGTAGGCGCCCGACCATCGCTTGTCTCCGATGCCTACCCCACAAAGGTTGACCACGGCGTCTGCACCACGCAAGGCGCGATCGTTCAACAAGCCTTGCGGCGGGTCCCACTCGAACTCGTCCGGACCGGCAGGTGCTCTGCGAACCAACCTGGCAACCTCGTGCCCCTTGCCTCGCAACGAGGCGACCAGCGCGGTACCGATCAATCCGGAAGAACCAGCAATGACTACACGCATGAATTCGAAAGCCTCCTCGACAGAACCGGGGCATCATACGCCCAGCGGATGATTCCCCGACACTGTTAGGTAGGTTACCCGTCAAATAGTCGATCGGCTGAGCGCTGAACCTTGGCTCACCTGCAGTCCACAGTACAGACTGCTCGGCTTTCGACTCGCTCTAGAGACCTAGGTCTGCTTCGAACGATGCGATCTCGAGCCGTTGCTTGATGGTGCTCAGGAAACGGCCTGCGTCCGCGCCGTCGACCAGGCGGTGGTCATAGGTCAGCGGCAGGTAGCACATCGACCGGACACCGATGGACTCGTTGCCTGCGTCGTCCTTCACCACGACGGGACGCTTGACGATCGCGCCCGTGCCGAGCATGGCTGCCTGTGGCGGTACCAGAATCGGAGTGTCGAACAACGCGCCCTGACTGCCGATGTTGGTGATCGTGAACGTGCCACCGGACAACTCGTCGGGCTTCAGGCCACCGGATCGAGCGCGAGTGGCGATGTCGTTGATCGCCCGGGCAAGACCAGCCAAGGAGAGGTCGCCCGCGTTGTGGATGACCGGGGACAGCAAGCCCTGTTCGGTGTCCACAGCGATACCGAGGTGAACCTCGGCGTGATAGGTGATCTCTTTGGCTTCTTCGTTGATGCTGGCGTTGACATTCGGGTGGGCCTTGAGAGCCTCGACGACTGCCTTCGCGAAGAACGGCAGGTACGTCAGATTGACGCCCTCGTTCTCCTGGAACTTGGCTTTGGCCTTGGCACGCAGACCGGCTACCCGGGTGACATCGACCTCGAAGGTCTGAGTCAGCTGAGCAGAGGACTGAAGAGATTCGCGCGTCTTCTTCGCCGTGATCTGGCGAATGCGGTTCATCTTCTGCGTGGTTCCGCGTAGATGCGCGAGCTCCGGTCGCACTCCGGCTGTAGCCGGTGCGGCAGGCTTCGACTCGGCTGCCGGAGCAGCGGCAGGAGCTGCCGGAGCCTTCTTCGCCTCGGCGGCGGCGAGGACGTCCTGTTTACGGACGCGTCCACCGACGCCGGTGCCCTTGACTGTGGACAAGTCCACGTCGTTGTCCGTTGCGAGCTTCCGAACCAGAGGCGTGACGTAGGGGGATGCGTCTGCCGAGGGAGCCTTCGTAGGTTCCTGCTTGGGTGCTTCTTGCTTGGGTGCTTCTTGCTTGGGTGCTTCTTGCTTGGGTGCTTCTTGCTTGGGTGCTTCTTGCTTGGGTGCTTCCTGCTTGGGGGCCTCTTGCTTGGGAGCTTCCTGCTTGGGGGCCTCTTGCTTGGGTGCTTCCTGCTTGGGTGCTTCCTGCTTGGGAGCAGGCTTTGCCGGCTCCGCAGCCTTGGCCGCAGGGGCGCCCGTGCCGATGACGGCCAACTGGCCACCGATTTCGACGGTGTCGTCTTCTTCTGCACTGATCTCGAGCAGTGTTCCCGCCACCGGGGAGGGAATCTCGGTGTCGACCTTGTCGGTGGACACCTCCAGGAGTGGCTCGTCAACGGCGACCTCGTCGCCCACGGCCTTCAGCCAGCGGGTGACAGTGCCTTCGGTGACCGACTCGCCCAGTTCCGGCATCTTGATCGGGGTACCCGAAGAACTGGAGTCGGAGCTGGCGGCAGGCGCACTCTGAGCCGGTGCTTCTTCCTCGGCCTGCGGCTCCGGTTCTGCAGCAGCCACAGGTTCGGCGGCGGGCTCTGGTTCGGCGGCGGGCTCTTCGGCAGCAGGCTCGGGCTCGGAGGAAGACCCGGAAGCCTCGCCGGCTTCGCCGATCTGAGCGAGCTCGGCGCCGATTTCGACGGTGTCGTCTTCCTGTGCCACGATCTTCGTCAGAACACCAGCAGCGGGGGACGGGATTTCTGTGTCGACCTTGTCGGTCGACACTTCGAGCAACGGCTCGTCGACCTCGACGGTGTCGCCCTCCTGTTTGAGCCACCTGGTGACAGTTCCCTCGGTGACGCTCTCACCAAGAGCTGGCATCTGGACGGAGAAGGCCATGTCTGTTGACTCCTCGACAGTTGTGTGCGGGTAATTTAGTTCTTACGACTTGTGGTCGTAGACCATTGTGCTGGCGTTGCAAGGTTCGCGGACGATACTTGCGTTAATTGCGATCCTCGGCGCTGTCTGTGTCCGCGCCGAATCGAAGAAAACGTCTTTCCACGATCCACGGACTTTTACTGCAGACACGTAGACGCCCTTTCGACGAGACCGGAAATCGTTCTCTACAACGAGAGAGTTGAACCCTCTATGTTCATCCTTCCATCCTTGGAGTGCCCACGTTCCGCGAGGGGCTGCCCTCGCACTGGCAAACTCATGAGTAACAAGGCTTGTGCGACCGAGAAGGTCAATCTTCACGCACCCGAGACAGGAGTGATTCAGTGAGCTTGTTCGATCGCCTCACTCGACGCACTGGCAAAGGTAGAGGCCCCCGAGGGGGGTCGGTAGCGCAGTATCTCGCGGACTGGACGGCGGCGAGAATCGGCGTCGAAGCATTCGTGGAACCGAAGACGACAGTGACTCCTGTCACGGTCGTTCTGGTGGCACACGATGGTGAGTGGACTCGGCGCGTCGTGGATGAGAAACACATCGAAAAGCTTGGACCAGACCTCGAGATCCCCGTCCACGACGTCCGAAAGACCGGCTACCCCCAGCGGATGCGAGACCACGACGCTCGACAGAAAATCCTCGAGCGGAGGGCCCGCGAATAGCGGTGCGTGATTCGAGTGCCCCCCGACGCACTCGAATCACGCACATGGTGTGAAGCGTCTAACCGTTCTCGACGATATCTTCGAGAACGGCGAACATCGTGCGGACCGGCACTCCAGTTCCGCCCTTGCCGATATAGCCGAACGGGCCGCCGGTGTTGAATGCCGGGCCGGCAACGTCGATGTGCGCCCACTGAACGCCGTCTGCGACGAACTCCTTCAGGAACAATGCAGCAGCCAACATCCCGCCCGCGCGTCCGTTGGTGACGTTGGCGAGGTCGGCGACTCGCGAGTCCAACTCGCGTCGAATCTCACCCGGGAGCGGCATGGCCCAAGCGTCTTCGCCCACGGCCTGCGAAATCTCGGCGACGCGGTCGCGGAAATCGTCGGTGCCCATGACTCCCGGCGTCCGGTTGCCGAGTGCGACGACCTGCGCGCCCGTCAGCGTTGCGGTATCGATCAGGTAGTCGGGATCGTCTTCGCACGCACGCACGATGGCGTCGGCGAGCACCAGTCGTCCTTCGGCGTCGGTGTTGACGACCTCGACTGTGATACCGCCGTACTGCGTCAGTACGTCACCCGGCCGTTGCGCAGTGCCGGACGGCATGTTCTCCGCCATGGGAACCGTGGCGACGACGTCGAGTTCGAGACCCACCTTGGCAGCGAGAATCACAGTCGCGATCACGGCTGCAGCACCAGCCATGTCGGAGGTCATGTTTTCCATGCCGGCCGCAGGCTTGATCGAGATGCCGCCGGTGTCGAAGGTGATTCCCTTTCCGACCAACGCCACTTTTTTGGACTTACGCTTACCACCTGAATGCGTCAGACGCACCAACCTGGGCAGACGTGAGGAACCCTTGCCGACGCCGTGGATTCCGCCGTAACCGCCCTTTTCCAAAGCCTTGTCGTCGAGAATTTCGACACTCAGTCCGGCATCGGTGCCCAGTGCCTTGGCGCGTGCGGCGAATTCCTCCGGGTACAGGTGGCTGGGTGGGGTGTTCACGAAGTCGCGGGCGATAGCGACGGCTTCGGCAATGGCAACCGAACGGGTCAGCTCGTCCTTGGCTTCGCGAGCGCGTGGGTCGCCTACCAGCAGTTCGACGCGCCCGAGAGGTCCCGCTCCGGGAGTGGGTGCCGACAGTGCAGATTTGAACTCGGTGAAGGTGTAGGCACCGAGGAAGAAGCCTTCTGCCGCGGCACCCAGGTCGAGGGCAGAGAGCGTCGTCGCCGCGATCGAGGTTCCCGACAGCGCGCGAGCTGCAGTACCGGCGGACCGGCGGATGCGTTCGGTGTCGATGTCGGCCGACTTGCCCAGCCCGACTGCGAGGACACTCGTCACGTCCAGTGCTGCCGGGGCGGGAATGCGGGTGATCTCGTCAGCCTTGCCTGTTGCGCCGACAGCCTCGAAGGCGTCGAGCAACTCGGCGGCGAGCGCATCTCCGGAGATGTCGTCGGTGATGACGAGCTCGAGTCCGTCTTCACTTGTACTGAGTGCGACGACGAGAACGTCGACATCTTTTCCGAGGCGGCCGGCCAGCACCAGCTCGGGTCCGAGAGTGCGGGGCGAAGTCGATGGCACGTTGGAGCTCCTGAAGGATTGATTGTTCTCGGTCATACACGATCGTAGTGACTCGGGCCCGACGGGCGGCCGTCCGCTAGCGTTGGCCGCTATGAGTGCAGAAGAACTTGCTCGCGGGCCCGTGCACGCCGTTCACGTCGAACTGGGAGCGACGTTCGCGCCTTTCGGCGGATGGGAGATGCCAGTCTCCTACGTCGGAGTCGTGGCGGAGCACAAGGCAGTCCGTGCCTCCGTCGGCGTCTTCGACGTCAGTCATCTCGGGAAGGCGATAGTCGAAGGACCCGGTGCGGCGGACTTCGTCAACTCCACGCTGACCAACGACCTCACCCGGGTGGGCCCTGGGAAGGCGCAATACACGTTGTGTTGCAACACGTCCGGGGGAGTGGTGGACGATTTGATCGCCTACTTCGTTTCACCCGAAGAGATATTCCTGGTTCCGAACGCCGCCAACACCGCGTCGGTCGTCGCCGCGTTGAGCGCCGAGGCTCCCGAAGGCATCGTCGTTCGCGACCAGCATCGTGACTTCGGCGTGTTCGCGGTGCAAGGGCCCGATTCTCGAGCTGTGGTCGAGCAGCTGGGTCTCCCAGCGGATTTGGAGTACATGGCTTTCGTCGACGCGAAGTGGTCCGATGCCGACGGCAACGAGCTGCCGGTCCGGGTGTGCCGTACGGGTTATACCGGTGAGCACGGGTACGAATTGGTCTGCTCGTGGAACGACGCCGAGTCACTGTTCCGTGCCCTGGTCGACGTCGTGAAGCTTTCCGGCGGTCAGGTAGCAGGGCTCGGTGCGCGAGATACCTTGCGCACCGAGATGGGCTATCCACTCCATGGCCATGAGCTTTCGCTGGACATCTCGCCGCTCCAAGCCCGATGTGGTTGGGCGATCGGATGGAAGAAGGACCGATTCTGGGGCAGGGACGCTCTGCTTGCAGAAAAGGCAGCGGGTCCGGCGCGCGTGCTCCGTGGCGTCAAAGCACTCGACCGCGGGGTGCTGAGGCAGGGACAGAACGTCATGGTGAGCGGCGGCGTGGTCGGCGCCACGACGTCAGGGACGTTCTCGCCCACACTCGGGGTCGGAATTGCGCTTGCGCTAGTGGACACCACGGCGGGGGTGACGCCGGGTGACATCGTCGAGGTCGATGTCCGTGGCCGGGCACTGCGATGTGAGATCGTCGCCACGCCTTTCGTTGTAGCGAACACCAAGTGAGCGCGCTTCGACGCGTTCGATAAGCTCACTGCATGACAGGCGTTCCCGAATTCACTCGTGTGCAGCATCCTTCTCCGGCTCCTTCGGAGGTCAGAGAAGCAGTATTGGCTGCACCCGGGTTCGGGAAGTTCTTCACCGACCACATGGCAGTGATCGACTACACCTCGGAGAAGGGCTGGTACGGCGCGACCATCACGCCGTACGGTCCGATCGAGTTGGATCCCGCAGCGATGGTCCTGCACTACGGGCAAGCGATTTTCGAAGGGTTGAAAATCTACCGTCAGCCCAACGGGGATCTCTCGTCGTTCCGCGTCGATGCCAACGCCGAGCGATTCAAATCCTCGGCTAGGCGGTTGGCGATGCCGGAGCTTCCCACTGAGCTGTTCATCTCCTCGATCGAGGAGATGCTTGCCGTGGATCGCGAGTGGATCCCGGCCGCCGGTGGCGAGGACGCCCTCTACCTTCGCCCGTTCATGTTCTCTACCGAAGCGGGGCTCGGTGTCCGGCCGGCGGACGCGTACCGGTACATGCTCATTGCCTCTCCTGCCGGCGCGTACTTCCCTCGTGGTGTAAAACCGGTCAGCGTGTGGTTGTCGACCGAATACGTACGCGCCGCACCCGGTGGTACCGGGGCGGCGAAATTTGCCGGCAACTACGCGGCATCGCTGCTTGCGCAGGCGCAGGCCAGCGACCAAGGCTGTGACCAGGTTGTCTGGCTGGACGCGATCGAGCGTCGCTTCGTCGAGGAAATGGGTGGTATGAACCTGTTCTTCGTCTTCGGGTCCGGTTCCGACGCCCGTTTGGTCACGCCCTCGCTGTCCGGGTCGCTGCTCCCTGGAATTACCCGCGACTCACTCCTGGCGTTGGCGACCGACTCCGGAATCCCGGTGGAGGAGCGACGCATCTCGACCGAAGAGTGGCAGAAGAAGGCGGAGTCCGGCGACATCACCGAGGTATTCGCATGCGGAACCGCGGCAGTCATCACTCCTGTCGGCAGCGTCAAATCAGCGGACGGTGAGTTCACGATCGCCGACGGCGAACCGGGCAACATCACTCTCGCCCTGCGCGATACCTTGACGGGCATTCAGCGCGGCACCTTCGCCGACACTCATGGGTGGATGACCAAGCTCGGCTGAGTTCAGGATCCGATCAGCAAACCCACCACGGTGAGGGTTGTGGTAATTTCCAGTGCTGCGCCCAGTACGTCGCCGCTGAGGCCACCGAACCGTCGGACGCAGTGGCGCACCAGAACTACGCCGATCGCCAATACTGTTGCGACGACTGCGGGGCCTTGCCACCAGCGACCGTCCACGCAGCCGGCCGCAGCGACAAGCGTTGCGGCACACCAAAAACCGATCACCGTGCGGCTTTGGGTGCCGGCGACGAGTGCTCCGAATCCGTGCTCGACGGCTGGAAGCGTCCCACGTCTGCACGCGAGCACGACAGCGACGCGACCCACTGCGACGGCCAGCACTATCGAGGAGAAAGCCTGCTGCTCGGCCAACAGGCCGAAGCCGGTGGCCTGAAGTGCAAGGGTGAGGACGAGTGCAGCGACTCCGAACGGCCCGGCGCTTCCACTCTGCATGACTTCACGAGCTCGTTCAGGAGGGCCGTAGCAACCGAGACCGTCTGCCGTGTCGGCAAGGCCGTCGATATGCATGCCGCGTGTGAGCAGGGCAAGCGCGCCGACGACGAGCAGTCCGCCGAGCAGCCCGCCGAGCGAGAGTGCGTCCGCACACCACGAAGCGCCTGCCGCGAACACCCCGAGCAGCAGTCCCACGACAGGGGCGGCCGACATGGCCTTACGAGCAGCATCCCGATCGATGTGGTGCGGGCCCCGCACTGGAAGGACTGTCAACCAGGACAGGGCCAGGCGAGGTCCCACCCATATCGAATCCACTTCTCAGGCCTCGGACGGCACTTCGGGCTTGGCGGCCCGGTTACTCACACCTGCATCCACAAAGGTCGACATGTCCTTCAGCACGGCGATGGCCGCGTGCACCAACGGTAGGGCGGTGAGAGCGCCCGAGCCCTCACCGAGTCGCATATCGAGCTCGAGCAGGGGTTCGATTCGCAAGTGGCGCAAGGCAATCGAGTGTGCGGGTTCGGACGAGCGATGGCCGGCGATCCACCATTCACGTGCCCCTCGCGCCGACTCTTCCGCAACCAACGCCGCAGCCGTGACGACGAGCCCATCGAGAATGACAGGCGTACGACGGTGCGCAGCTTGGGCGAGAAACCCGGCCATGGCAGCAAGATCCGCGCCACCGGCAACGCGAAGCAGCGCAACGGAATCCTTCACGACCGGACGGGCACGCCGCATCGCGTCACGAATCGCTGCCGTCTTGCGGATCCAACCGGCGTCGTCGACGCCAGTGCCGCGCCCTACTGCGGCCACCGGTTCGGTGTCGGTGAGCACTGCGATCAATGTCGTTGCCGGAGTGGTGTTTCCGATTCCCATGTCACCGGCGATCAGCAAGTCGGCACCGCTGTCGATTTCCTCGTCGGCGATCGCACGACCGGCCTCGATCGCGTCCCGAACCTCGGACTCCGACAACGCATCCTCACGATCGATCGAACCGCTCGACCGTCGGACCTTGTATCGGCTGATCGTGGTGTCCGTATCCGAGTCGACAGCGATATCGACGACACGGACCGTTGCGCCTGCCACGGCGGCCAGTGCATTGACCGCAGCCCCACCGGCCGCGATGTTGGCCACCATCTGAATGGTCACCTCGGCGGGATAGGCCGAAACCCCGTGCGCCGCAACACCGTGGTCACCGGCAAACACAACTACCCGGGGTCGGACCAGCGCGTGGGGCGGACACTGATCTTGGCACGCCGAAATCCACTCACCGATCTCTTCGAGTCGACCGAGACTGCCGGCAGGCTTGGTCAACGACTTCTGTCGTTCCGACGCCGCAAAGCGGGTCTGTGGCGACGGCGGAGCGACCGGGCGCAACGGCGTCGAGTTCTCGGTTGTTTCGGACGTCACGGTTGCTGCTCAGCCTTTCGGAAAGGGGAAACCCCGGCACACTTGAGTATGAGGGGAAGGCCGGCCACGACGAGTACGACGTCGTCGCACACCTCGGCGAGCTGGGAATTGAGCGCGCCGATCTCGTCTTGGAACAATCTGCCCGACCGAGTGTGCGGGACAACGGACAACCCCACTTCCGGAGTGACCAGCACAAGGGTGCCCGTGCAGTGCGCGACGGCCTCGACGAGCGCGTCGATCTCCGCCGCAATCGTGCCGCGAGGGCTGTCCCAAGCCGCCCGATCGTCGATGGCGTGGGTGAGCCAGGTGCCGAGATCGTCGACGAGCGTGACTCCTGGTGTTCCGTCGACGATCAGCTGGGGCAGGTTCGTGGTCGACTCCACGGTTGTCCAGGTGGCCGGCCGCCGTACTCGATGTTCTTCGATCCGCGCGTCCCAATCGGCGTCAGCGGGGCGCCTTCGTCCGGTGGCCACGTATCTGACGTCTTCTGCTGCTGCCGCGAGATGTTCGGCGTGGCTGGACTTGCCCGATCGCGCGCCACCGAGCAGCAGTGTGCGCTTGGGCAGCGTCATAGTGTCAGACAGCCGCGCCGCGGTTGACGCGAGGCGCAGGGGCACGCATCTTGCGGATCTGCGAAGCACGAACGAACGCGTACCACCCGAGTTTGAACCCACCGTCGGTGGTGTCGGGGAAGCGAGCTCGAACGCGATTGTTGATCTGGCGGCCGATGAAAATTCCTTCGCCGACCATGAACAGCATCATCACGAACATCGCCAGCGTGACGTACGCCTGAACAGCCGGATCGAGGAAGAGCGCGAAGATCAGCAGAAGCGCGAGCGGCATGAACAAACCGACCAGATTCCGGCGGGCATCCACTAGATCACGGGCGTACTCCCGGACGGGCCCCTTGTCCCGCGGAAGCAGGAACTTGTCCTCGCCGGCGAGCATCCGTGCGCGGCGGTCGGCTGAGGAAGCTCTGCGCTCCTCGGATGCCTTTTTGCGGTCGACTTTGGTTCCCTTGTTGGCCTTGCGACGCTCGCGGGCCTCTTTGCTCGTCATCGGCGGCGGCGCGACCGGACCGCGGCGTCGGGCTTCGGCCTCACGTCGTTTCGGCGTGGGGCGACCTTTGCCGACGATCCCGTTCGGCGGCGGCACATCCGTCGGTGCCGACTCGGTCGAGGCCGAATCGTGCTTGTCCGAATTGTCAGAGTTCCCGCGGCGTAGCAACTTCACTCACCCAGGCTATGGGATGGAACCGAATAGGTGAACATCGGCCACACCAACTCACGTCCGCGAAGCCTCCTCGAGCACGGCGGCCTCGACATGCCGCATCTCGACCGCCGATTTACACTTTCGACGATGCGAGTGATGATTGCGCCTGATTCGTTCGGAAACACACTGAGCGCGAACGAGGCGGCCGATGCGATCGCCAGGGGTTGGCGACTCGGACGCCCGGGGGACGAGCTCGTGTCGGCGCCACAATCGGACGGCGGTCCCGGATTCGTCGACGTGTTGGCCGTCAATCATGGCGAACTGCGTGAACTCGACGTGGACGGACCACTCGGGAGACGGGTGCGGGCGCGGTGGCTGCTCGACGGCCATACAGCGTTCATCGAAGTAGCGCAGGCCTGTGGCTCGAGCCTTCTCGATGGTCCACCGACCACGAGCAGCGCCTCGCGGGCAAGTAGCGACGGCGTCGGCCAGCTCATCGATGCTGCCCTGAGTGTCGACGGCATCGAGAGGGTCTTCGTCGGTCTCGGCGGCAGTAGTTGTACCGACGGCGGACGGGGGATGGTTCGTGCACTCGGTGGACTCACTGATGCCGCCGCACGACTGCGGTCGGTCGAACTGGTCGCTGCCACCGACGTCGAGAACCCGTTGCTGGGCGAGCACGGCGCAGCGCACGTCTTCGGGCCACAGAAGGGCGCGGATGCCGCCATGGTCGACGTTCTCGAAAAGCTCAACCGCGAATGGTCGGTAATTTTGGAACGCGTGGCAGGAGTCGACGTCGCCGAGCTACCAGGTGCGGGCGCTGCCGGGGGCATCGGTGCGGCACTGTTTGCACTGGGCGGGCGGCGGGAGTCCGGCGCGGCCGTGGTGGCCGAACTCACCGACCAAGCCGAACTACTGGCGTCGGTCGATCTCGTCATCACCGGTGAAGGCAAGTTCGACAGTCAGTCCCTTCGGGGCAAGCTCGTCACCGAACTTGCATCCGCAGGCGCGCGATCCGGAGCGCCGACCATAGTCCTTGCAGGTCAAGTAGCTCTCGAGACCGCGCAGTGGGAAGCCGCAGGTCTTTCTCGAGCGTATTCCGTAGCCGAATTCGCCGGTTCGGTGGACAAGGCGATGACCGATGCCGGGCCACAACTCGAGCTTTTGGCCGAGTCCGCAGCGCAACAGTTCGATCAAAGTACTAGAGCATTACTCGACGGGCTGTGAGGAATACCTGTGCGCGGAGTACGGTTGAGTCGTTCACGGGTTGAGTACGACTGATAGGGAGAGCCCATGACCGTCTCGAACGAAACCATCACGCACAAGGTCACGATGACTGAAGCTGCATCGTTGAAGGCCAAGGCGCTGCTGGACCAAGAAGGACGCGACGACCTCGCGCTTCGCGTTGCTGTGCAGCCTGGTGGCTGTGCGGGCCTGCGCTATCAGCTCTTCTTCGACGATCGCAGCCTCGACGGCGACCTCGCAGTGGACTTCAACGGAGTCACGCTGGCTGTCGACCGGATGAGTGCTCCGTACGTCGAGGGTGCATCCATCGACTTCGTGGACACCATCGAGAAGCAGGGCTTCACGATCGACAATCCGAACGCAACGGGCTCATGTGCCTGCGGCGATTCGTTCAACTGATCTGAACCACCAACTCTGACCGGTACTGCATTTGCGGGTACCGGTCAGAGTTGTGTTCGCACCAAGTTCCGGGGCGCGGCGCAATAGTATGGGTTTCGCTCCGACCATCATCGAAAGGCTCAAGCACGTGACTCTCGCGGTATCGGGATCGATAGCTACCGATCATTTGATGCGGTTCCCGGGCAAGTTCGCCGAGCAGTTGGTTGCAGACCAGCTCTCCAATATCTCGCTGAGCTTCCTCGTCGACGATCTGGTCATCAGAAAAGGTGGAGTCGGCGGCAACATTGCCTACGCGCTGGGCGTGTTGGGCGGATCCCCGCTCCTGGTGGGTGCTGTCGGGCCGGACTTCGGTGAATATCGGTCCTGGCTGGAGTCCAACGGAGTCGATTGCACCGCGGTACGCGTGTCGGCGACGGCTCACACTGCGCGCTTCGTCTGCACCACCGACGTGGACATGGCTCAAATTGCGTCGTTCTACCCGGGTGCAATGAGTGAAGCGCGTGAAATCTCCATCGATGAGCTGTCCGCAGGACGAACGCTGGAACTGGTATTGGTCGGCGCCAACGATCCGGACGCGATGATCGCCCACACTCAGCAGTGCCGAGCGCTGAACATTCCTTTCGCAGCAGATCCGTCACAGCAACTCGCGCGTCTGACCGGTGAACAAGCGGTCGATCTCATCGAGGGTGCGGCGTACCTCTTCACCAACGAGTACGAATGGGGACTGCTGCGACAGAAGTCGGGCCTGTCCGAGGCGGAGATCGCGGCCAAGGTCGGCATTCGGGTCACGACGCTAGGCAAATCCGGCGTCGAGATCGTCACTCCCGACGGCGTACGCACGCACGTGGATGTCGTTCCCGAGACCAGCAAAGTGGATCCGACAGGAGTGGGCGACGGCTTCCGGGCCGGCTTCCTCATGGCACATCTCGCCGGCGCTTCCGTCGAGCGGGCAGCACAGCTGGGCTCCTATGTGGCGGTCCTCGTCCTCGAGACCACCGGCACTCAAGAGTGGACTTTTGTACGAGACGAAGCACTCGAGCGTCTGAGCTCCGCCTACGGAGCTACCGCGGCCGAACAGATCGGTGCGCTGCTCCAGGCTTAGCCCGGCGTTCATCGCAAAAAGGGACCGTCACAACCGTGTTCGCGGTTGTGACGGTCCCTTTCGGTAATCCAGCGGAACCCGTGTCCGTAAGGATCAGATTTCGACCGGGTAGGTCGGCTCGCTGATCTTCGGAACGATGCGCTTTTCCACGAAAATCCCGTGCCAGACCATGAAGATGAGAACGGTCCACAGTCGACGGCTGTGATCGGACTTGCCGTCGCGATGCTCGTTCAGCATTGCGGTGATCGCAGCCTTGTTCAGGATGTGATCCGTTTCGGATTCGACGATCTGTTGGTGCGCCCAGTCGAACAATTCGGGACCCCGAAGCCAATGCCGGAGCGGAACAGGGAACCCCAGCTTGGCGCGGTTGAGAACATGCCCCGGGACAATGCCCTCCAACGACTTGCGCAGTGCGTACTTCGTCGTGTCCTTGGTGATCTTCTGGTCGAGCGGCAACCTCTCGGCGACGGCAAAAACCTCGGAGTCCAGGAATGGGACACGCAGTTCGAGCGAGTTGGCCATCGTGATCTTGTCGGCCTTGACCAGGATGTCGCCACGTAGCCACGTGAACAGATCCAAATGCTGCATACGCGCGACTGGATCCCATCCTCGACTCTGCGCGTAGATCGGCGCCGTCACATCGGTGTGGGTCCACTCCGGACGGAAATCCCGCAGAACTGCACGGAGCTGAGCATCGCCGAAGCTTCGAGCATTCCCGTAATAGCGATCCTCGAGCGTCATGGATCCGCGATGAAGCAAACTCTTGCCGCGGGTACCGTCGGGGATCTTGTCGCTGAGGGCGCCTGCGGCACGACGCAATCCGCGTGGAAGATACTCGAAAGGCTTGAGGGACAGTGGTTCCCGATAGATGGTGTAACCGCCGAACAATTCGTCCGCGCCCTCACCGGAGAGCACGACCTTCACATGCTTTCGGGCTTCCTTGGCCACGAAGTAGAGCGGCACCAATGCGGGATCGGCTACCGGATCGTCGAGATACCAGACGATCTCGGGGATCGAGGATGCAAACTCCTCTGGTCCGACGACCTTCACGACGTGTTTGGCACCGATCGCCGCAGCGGACTCGGCGGCGACATCTACCTCGGAATAGCCGTCGCGCTCGAATCCGGTGGTGAAGGTGATCAGATTCGGATTGTGACGAATCGCCAGTGCTGCAATCGCTGTCGAGTCGATTCCGCCGGACAGGAAAGCGCCGACCGTGACATCCGCGCGCATGTGCTTGGCGACGGAGTCCTCGAGCGCGTCGGTGATCTCCTGATACCTCGCCGCCTCCTTTCCAGCTACGAACGGCTTCACCGGGAACTTCGGAGTGAAGTAACGAGTGATCTTCGGCTGTGTGCCGGGGGAGAGGATTGCCGAACAACCCGACTCGAGTCGCCGGATCTCTCGGTGCAACGTCTCGGGCTCTGGAACGTACTGGAGAACGGTGTAGTGCTGGATCGCACGAGGATCGAGTTCGGTACCGATACCGATCAGATCGGTCAGTTCGAGCAGACTCTTCTTCTCGCTCCCGAACGCAGTACCGCCGGGACCGGTTGCGATGAACAGTGGCTTGATGCCGAACGGATCTCTGGCCAGGAACAGCTCGCGAGTCTCGGTGTCCCAAATCGCGAAGGCGAACATTCCTCGCAAGCGGTGCAGCGCGTCATGACCCCAGTAGTGGAAGGCCGCGACGATCGACTCGCCGTCGCCCTCGGTGAAGAAGACAGCGTCGTGCTCGCGCGTCAACTCCTCGCGTAGTTCCAGGTAGTTGTAGATCTCCCCGTTGAACGTCATCGCGTAGCGCGTCGGATTCTCGGCGGGTCCCCAGCGAAGTGGCTGGTGCGAATGCTCGATATCGATGATCGACAGTCGGTTGAATCCGAAAATTACGTCTTCGTCGTGCCAAGTGCCAGGTTCGTCTGGCCCGCGGTGACGCATGCAATGCATGGCGGAACCGACGAGGTCGACTCCTGCGTCGTCCGTGCCGGCCGACGTGAGCAGGCCTAGTAGTCCACACACAGAGTCCACTACCTCTTTTCCAATTAGGGATCGGTTCAACCGACACTCGCCCGACGCGGGTCGGTAGTCGCAAGGCGAGCGCCCGGGTCCGAGTATGCCGCAGACGCGGCGCGCTCGAAGGTAGTGACCCAACAGTGGTCTTGCGGCAGCTTTGGTCTACGCTGCGTAGTACTAGGGCATCTCCATGTGGAGGCCCATATTCTTCAGTGGTGGGCGATCAGGAAGGCGTGAACGTGGCGCAGAGTCGGATCCTTCGGCGAGCCGGGCTGACAACAGTTCTCGGCTTAGCCGCTGTGCTGTTGTCGGGTTGTTCCATCGACAGTGAAGTTTTGCGCTTCGGTTTTCCGTCGGGCATCACTCCACAGAGCACACGTATTCGTGAATTGTGGACTTGGTCCGTGGTGGCGGCGCTTGTCATGGGCATCATCGTCTGGGCATTGATCTTTTGGGTGGTCATCTTCCACCGTAAGAAGAAGGACTCCCCGGAGTTTCCTCGGCAGACGGCGTACAACGTGCCATTGGAGCTGTTCTACACAGCCGTGCCGTTCGTCATCATCGCCGTGCTCTTCTACTTCACTGTGGTCGTGCAGAACTACGTCGGTGACAAGCAGTCGGATCCCGACGTCACCGTCGATGTGACCGCGTTCCAGTGGAACTGGAAGTTCGGGTACCAGACCATCGACCTCAAGGACGGCGTCGTCAAGTACGAGGGCACCGACCTCGAGGCGCAGGCAGCAGCAGAAGCTGCAGCCTCCCCGCCCGAGGGCGAAGGTCAAGGCAGCGAGGACGGCGAGATCGCACCGGGAGCTATCCACGGTGTGAGCCCGCAGGATCTGTCGTACCTGCATTACAACAAGATCGAGACAGTCGGCACCAGCGACGAGATTCCTGTGCTCGTGCTTCCGACCGGCAAGCGCATCGAATTCGTACTCGCGTCGTCCGATGTCATTCACGGCTTCTGGGTACCCGAGTTCTTGTTCAAGCGCGACGTGATGCCGAACCCGGAGGAAAACCACTCCGATAACGTCTTCCAGATCTCGGAGATCGAACGAGAAGGCTCCTTCGTCGGTCGATGCACCGAAATGTGCGGCACCTATCACGCCATGATGAACTTCGAAGTTCGTGCGGTATCCCCGGACGACTTCCAGCAGTACATCGAATCGCGTAAGCCGAAAAGTGAAGGCGGCGAGGCTTTGACGAACGCGCAGGCGTTGGAAGCAATCGGTCAGTCACCGGTTTCGACCAGCACCATCCCGTTCACTACAGACCGCACGCAGAAGTCTGAATCCGTTGCTGACGGCAACTGACAAAGGAAGAATGCTGATATGAAAATCGAAGCCAAGATCTTTGAGATCCTGACTGTCTTCTTCCTTCTCGTTGGGATTGTGTACGCCGTATTCACCGGGTTCTCCCGCACCGGCGTCGAGTGGGCAGGCGTTACCGCAATTGTCCTGTCGTTCGGCCTGACCCTCATTATCGGGACGTACTTCCGATTCGTCGCTCGGCGCTTGGACACGCGTCCAGAAGACTTCGACGATGCGGAGATCAGCGACGGCGCGGGCGACTTGGGCTTCTTCAGCCCCGGTAGCTTCTGGCCGATCAGCCTTGCAGGCGCTGCCGCGGTCACCGCAGTCGGCTTTGCGTTCTTCATGCCGTGGCTCATGGCGTTGGGTATCGTACTGGTTCTGGCCGCTGCGGCCGGATTGGTATTCGAATACCACATCGGAGCCGAAAAGCACTGACCTGCATGTAGTCGGTCTCTAGACTCCAGCCAAGGCGCTGATCGTCCCAATCGGGACGGTCAGCGCCTTGCTTTGTATAGACCTGCAGATGATCTGTACCGGAAACTGAGCGTGGAGCGGTGAATATCGCCGGTCGGTACACGCATGACTCCGGGCCGAGGGCGGGTCATTGCCCGATGTAACCAGCCACCGTTCGGCGGCCACGGCGAAGGGGTCCTTGATCGCCGCCATCCGGGC
>JBBPZN010000042.1:0-59070 GCA_038198705.1 Mycobacteriales bacterium | reverse complement strand
CTCCTGACCCCCATGGTCATTCCGCAGGCTCCACTCCTGACCCCCATGGTCATTCCGCAGGCTCCACTCCTGCCACCATCGCCGAACTCGACCTGGCCGTCAGTGACTGCCGAGCCTGCCCCAGATTGGTCGCCTGGAGGGAAAAGATCGCGATCGAGAAACGAGCCGCGTTTCGGGACGAAACCTACTGGGGCAAAGCAGTTCCCGGGTTCGGGCCCGCGGATGCGTCGGTTCTGATCGTCGGCCTCGCACCCGCCGCACACGGGGGAAACCGCACCGGGCGTATGTTCACCGGGGACCGCAGCGGCGACTTTCTCTATGCGGCACTGCATGCGGTCGGGCTTGCCAATCAGCCGACGGCCACTCACATCGGCGACGGCCTGATGCTGAGCGGGGTCAGAATCACTGCGCCGGTTCATTGCGCTCCACCGGACAACAAGCCGACCGTCACCGAGCGTGATCGTTGCCGCACATGGCTCGACATCGAACTGAGCTTGCTGAAACCGACACTGAAATCCGTGGTCGTGCTCGGCGGATTCGGTTGGCAGGCCCTGCTACCGGTGCTGGCCGCCAACGGCTGGGACATTCCGCGTCCGCGCCCTAAATTCGGCCATGGCGTCGAGGTCGATCTGGGGTCGATCCGATTGTTCGGTAGCTATCACGTCAGTCAGCAGAACACGTTCACCGGGCGGTTGACCCCGGAGATGATCGAGGATGTCCTGCGGGCGGCCGGCTCCCATGCGGGCCTGATGTGAGCGCCGTCAGCCTCCAGGTGAACAGTAGAACTCCGGACGGAGCGATACCTGCCACCAGCAACAATGCCGTCCGCCAATCGGAAAGCAACAGCACATCGCCGCCGGGGCCACCGAACATGCAGACCAGCACTGCGACACACCAAGCGATCAGCGGCGACGCGACGGCGAGGGGCCGTTCTGCTACTTTGCGCGCGGCGTAGAGAAGCATGACGTTAGCGATTCCCGCCAGCAGTGCGCTGACTGGAAAGGGCACCGGCCCGAGGTAGGCCGGGAGAAAGAATACGGACAATACGCCGCAGAGAAAGCCGTCGAAAATCAGTACTGCGAGCGTTGCCCTCGACACGAGGACGACAGCATTGGATGCGGCCTTCGAGATCATGTAGCCAATACTGGCGTACTCCCCGCGGTCAGGAGACCGGCGGGTATCCCAAAGCGGTCAGCAGGTTGCTCAGCGCAGACGCGAGATCGGTGAGGCCGGACTGATACAGCATCTCCTGACGGGGGAAATCCGGCATCAACGAATTGACGAACGCAACGATGGCGTCCTGCACGACCCAGTTGTACATTTTGTGTATTCCCCTGCTCGGCCGACCGCACTGAAGAATATCTAGTGATGCAAATCATAATCTACGACGCCGGAAAACAGGTCACTTTCCCTACCCGACGCATCGACCTCACCACGATCGCCTCGAACGAGAACGAATTGTTCTTCGGTCAGAATCGGCTGCGCGATGTTGTTCGACAAGGCGTACTCGGTGCCCGAGGGCGCGACGGTCACCTGAGTGGCGTGTGCCTCGAGTGCACCGCGTTTGCTGTCGAGAACGCCGCTCACGTCGAGCGAGGTGGTGATGGTCGCCTCGGGCACACTGGGCAATTCACCGGGCTCGGGCATTCGCCAGCCGTCGGGAATGTCTGCGATCGAATCCAATCCACGCACAAGCTGATTTTCGCCGGTGACGGTCCAGTAGAGCTTCTGCGGTGCCCACGGTGAGCCGACATCCGGGTAGCGGTCACCGTCTGCGATATCGACAGCCTCGGTCACCAGCGAATACACTTGCTGATGGTCGGGATGTCCGTACCCACCCTCCGGGTCGTAGGCGATGACGACGTGGGGCCGGACCGCGCGGATGACCGAGAGTAGTGCCGACAGCGCCTCGTCACGGTCGGCGTTGACGAACGCACGCGGATGCAGTGCCGCCGGGGTACCCGCCATGCCGGAGTCGCGCCACCGTCCCGCGCCGCCCAGGAATGTCGGTCTTTGCGCACCGAGAACCGCCAGCGCCGTGTGCAATTCGAGAATTCGGTATCCACCGAGCTGATCGGCTCGGTCTGCGACGAGGCCTGCCCAACGGTCACCGATGACTTCGCCTTCCTCACCGAGCGAGCACGTGAGGACCGTAACCTCGACTCCTGCTCGCGCGTAGTGCGCGATAGTTCCACCGGTGGTGATGGTTTCGTCGTCCGGATGCGCGTGAACGAGAAGAAGTCTCACTTGGTTTCGGTCCTCATCCACAGCGCAGCATCACCGAAGATGCCTACCTCGATCGGTCCCGCCAACGACACACCTTCGACACCACTACTTACGGCCACGACGGACGAATCCTGCATGATCGGAAGAACTGCGGACAACGCCCACAATTTCGGCTCCGCTTCGGAAACCAGCCGGTCCACCGGAAGTTCGCCGGTCAGAGCCAGATTCACCGAATTCTGCAACTCCGGCACACACAAACCGGAAAGATTGCTCGGCGGACGCGTCTCGGTCTTATCGGTGACGCCCGACTGAGTCGGGGCCGGAGTGGGTGCGCATCCAAATCTCGACGCCATCACGGTTGCGGGATCGTTTCCTACACTTGTCCATCCGACCAAGGCGTCGACCCCGCCGTCCACGAGTGCGGTGCTGTACAACTCTTCGGGTGGCAGCGGGGTCACCGATGCATCGATGCCCACGCCTGCAAGTTGGTCGGCAACGGTGTTCGCGACGGCTAGCGAGGTGGAATCATCCTCTACTGCTCCGATGACGAATTCTACTGGCACTCCGTCTTTTTCGAGCGCGCCGTCCGGACCTGGCACGATTCCGGCTCCGGCGAGTAGTGCCAGCGCACTCTGGCGATCGATCGGAGCAGGAGCAGTTGGTGCATAACCAGCGTCCGATGGGCTCGACAGGTGCGCGCGCGCTGGATGATCGGCCGACCCTGTCCCGGCTGCAACCGTCGACAGCAGTGCCGGATCGAGAAGACCGAAGATTCCCGCTCGCACATTTGGATCCGACAGCATCGCAGTTCGGCCGTTGAGGGTCAGATCGAGAACGCGTGGCTGAAATCTGACGTCGGTGCGAACCCCTGGTATTGCCGCCAGCTGGGCCCTGGTAGCGGTACTTGCCCGAACCTGGGCTACCTGAGCGTCTTTCGACCGAAGCGAGTCCGCCAACTGGGCAGAGGTCCCACCTCGACGAAGCAGAATTCGGTCGGGCTTCGCCGGTTCGTCCCAGAACCGATCGTTACGTTCGAGAAGGATTTCGTCTCGTCCCTCGTCGATCGACTTGATACTGAACTGACCGCCGGAGACCGGCACGTTGTCGACAAGACCGGTTTCGAAGCCACCGGGGGAATCTTTGAGGAGATGACTCGGGAGCAAATCGGAGAAGAGCCGTTGCCAATTCTGATATGGCTGAGCGAATGTCACGGCGACGCTCTTGCCGCCACCGGAGGACGCAACATTATCGATGAGGCCGTAGCCTGCCGGGTCGATGACGCCCGGTTGCGAGATCATCTGTTGCCAGAGATATCGAAAGTCCTCGGCCGCGATCGGCGCACTGTCGGACCACTGAGCTTCGTTGCGGAGCTGATAGGTGACCGTGAACGGATTCTGCGACGTGACCTCTGCCGACAACAACAGCGAAGGGTCCTGGACCCACACGGTGACCGCGGGGTTGGACGGATCGGTGGCCGGCCGAAACGGACTCGGTAGGACGAGCGCGCTCACCGCGGAGTTGGCAGGCGACTGGTCCGACAAGAGGTGCGGATTGAATCCGATGCCGACATCGTCGATTGCGACGACGACGGGATCTCCGGTTTCGACGGGAACCTCCGTCGTCGTGATGACGGGTGTCGGTTCGCTCTCGACCGGAGGCGGCGGGTTGGCGGTGCATGCTGCGAGAACCAGAGTGGGCAGAACCAGTGCGATGGTGCCGATGCCCAGGGGGCGCGCTCGCCGCAAATGCATCTCCTTCGTCGTAGCCCGTGTATGCGCAGTCTTCTGTCGAGACCGACTGCGCATACACGGGCGTCCAGCGCAATATACGAAAGCTACCTCTATTTACAGAGCAGCCTTGTCACGCGACTTGCTACGCGAACGCTCACGAGCGCGCTCGTTGGAATCGAGGTGCACCTTACGGACGCGAACGACCTCGGGGGTCACTTCGACGCACTCGTCGACTGCACAGAACTCCATGGCCATTTCCAGGTCCATCTTCTTCGGCTTGGCCAGAGTCTCCATGACGTCTGCCGAAGACTGACGCATGTTGGTCAGCTTCTTCTCGCGCGTGACGTTGATATCGAGGTCTTCCTGACGCGGGTTGATGCCCACGACCATGCCCTCGTAGGTATCGACACCTGGCTCGACGAAGAACGTGCCTCGGTCGGCCAACTGAATCATGGCGAACGGGGTGACACTGCCGCTGCGGTCCGAGACGAGCGAACCGGTGTGGCGTGCACGAATCTCCCCCGACCACGGTCCGTAACCGTGGAAGACAGCGTTGGCGATACCGGTGCCACGCGTGTCGGTGAGGAAGTCGGTGCGGAAACCGATGAGGCCACGCGAGGGAACGATGAATTCCATACGAACCCAGCCTGCGCCGTGGTTCGTCATCTGCACCATCTTGCCCTTGCGCGCGGCGAGCAACTGAGTGACACCGCCGAGGTATTCCTCCGGGGAGTCGACCGTCAGCTCTTCGAACGGCTCGTGGACCTTGCCGTCGACCAAGCGGGTGACCACCTGGGGCTTGCCGACGGTCAGCTCGAAGCCTTCACGACGCATCTGCTCGACCAGGATGGCGAGGGCCAACTCACCACGCCCCTGGACCTCCCAGGCATCAGGACGGCCGATGTCGAGAACCTTCAGCGAGACGTTACCGACGAGTTCCTGATCGAGACGGCTCTTGACCATGCGCGAGGTCAGCTTGTGACCACTGACGCGGCCGACGAGCGGGCTCGTGTTGGTGCCGATGGTGACCGAGATCGCCGGCTGGTCGACGGTGATGCGCGGCAATGCGACAGGGTTCTCGAGGTCGGCGAGGGTGTCACCGATCATGATGTCAGGGAAGCCTGCAACGGCGACGATGTCACCTGCAACACCCTTCTCACCCGGTACGCGCTCGACACCGATGGTGTTGAGCAGCTCGGTGATCTTCGTCTTTTGGACGACGGGCTCGCCGTCGACCTCACGCATCCAGCTCACGGTCTGGCCCTTGCTGAGCTGGCCGTTGTGGATGCGAACCAGAGCGAGGCGACCCAGGAATGCCGAGGCATCGAGGTTGGTGACGTGCGCCTGCAGAGGTGCGTCGACGTTTCCCTTGGGAGCAGGAACGTAGCTGAGCAGGACCTCGAACAGTTCGTCGAGGTTCTCCGCGTCAGGAGCGTTGCCGTTCTCGGGCTGAACCTTCGACGCCTTGCCCTCACGGCCGGAGGCGTAGAGGACTGGCAGGTCGAGGGCGAGCTCAGCAGCCTCGGAAGCTTCGTCGTCGAGGTCGGAAGCGAGATCGAGAAGCAGGTCGTGACTCTCGGAGACAACCTCTTCGATTCGTGCGTCGGGTCGATCGGTCTTGTTCACGACCAAGATGACGGGCAGCGACGCAGCGAGCGCCTTGCGCAACACGAAGCGGGTCTGCGGTAGCGGGCCCTCGGATGCATCGACGAGAAGGACGACGCCGTCGACCATGGACAGGCCACGCTCGACCTCGCCGCCGAAGTCGGCGTGCCCGGGGGTGTCGATGACGTTGATGACGGTCATGGTGCCGTCGGGGTTACGTCGGTGAACGGCCGTGTTCTTGGCCAGGATCGTGATTCCCTTTTCCCTCTCGAGGTCACCCGAGTCCATCACGCGGTCGATCGCTTCGGCGCGTTCCTCGAACGCTCCCGACTGCCGGAGCATGGCGTCGACCAGCGTGGTCTTGCCATGGTCGACGTGTGCAACGATGGCTACGTTGCGAAAAGTGGTGGTGCTGTCGATGTTATCTGCACTGCTTGGGGCGCTCACGCGAAAGGTTCTCCTGGGTTGAATGCGGGCTCTTGTTCGCTAGCGGGCTTATGACGCTAGAGAAGCGCGCTGCACCGCGAGAATCTCGCGACTGGACAAGTTTACCCGCTACCCCAGGGTGACCTGTGACACGCAGTACCCTTTTCCACAAGTTCACCTTCAAATGCGAGATTTTCGGAGACGTTCACATGGGCAAGATCAAGACCAAGAAGGTGTCGAGCCTCAAGCCCAAGAAAAAATGTTGCCGCAAGAAGACGCGCTGCATCAAGTGCCCTGTGGTGATCATGAGGATGAAGAAGCTCGAAGATCAGGGCGTCTCGGGCAAGGACCTCAAGAAGGGCCTGAAGAAGGCCCGCTCTACCTGAGCATCAGCGCAAGTTCGGTTACCCATTCGCGGTCCGCATCGACCAGATCCATCTCTCGCAGGCCGGCGGCGTCGACCCACCGTAGATCTGAATGATCAAGCGGGGCAGGCGATCCCGCGACCAGATCGACGCGATAGGCCCGCAGAATTCGCCCGGCTCCGATGGGGACATCACCGGCCAGCTGCGCACCGACGGCAGTGTCGACGCCGAGTTCCTCGTGTAGTTCACGCATCAACGCCCGAGCGTCGCTCTCACCAGGTTCGACCTTTCCTCCCGGCAGCTCCCACAGGCCCGCGAGCTCCGGTGGACGGGCTCGCTGAGCAAGTAGGAGTAGCCCGTCGGCGACGATGGCTCCGGCCACCACGACGGCGGGAGTAGTGATGTCAGGAGCGGAACCAGCTGATTTTTCGGCGTCGGTCATGTCAGGATCGTTTCCATGAGTGAACTACTGTCCAACGCCGAGATCGACGACGCACTGAGCAGTCTGCCGGAGTGGAGTCTCGATGGATCGACGATCACCCGAACGGTCGAGTTGCCGACGTTTCCGGCGGCGATCCAGTTCGTGTCGAGGGTGGCGACCGCCGCCGAGGCTGCGGGGCACCATCCCGACATCGATATCCGATGGCGAAAGTTGACCTTCACGCTGTCCACGCACTCCGAGGGCGGGCTCACGTCGAAGGACGTGGATCTGGCTCGCGAGATCGAGAAGCTGCTGATTCGAGATTGACCCGTCGTCTTCTCAGGTAGATCGCCAGGATGTAGACGAGGAGTGCGCCGAGTACGTCGACGGTTCCGAGCCAGGCGAGTATTCCTGGACGGGACACGAGCCAGATCGACTCCTGGAAGAAGCTGAGGATCCATGGGATGCCGATGACACTGGTCACCAGCCAATACCCGGCCACGATCCGCGTGAGAAGAGCATCGCGATCCGGCCCGTGTACGAGCCAGACGAGCAGCGGCATCACCCACACCCAGTGGTGTGACCACGAGATCGGCGAGATGAGCAGCCCCAACAGTTGAACGACGAGGAGGATGCCGAGTCGATCATCGCGTCGTAGCGAGCGCCATGCGGCGATCGCGAGAGCGGAGACGATGACGACGCCGCCGATCCACAGCGGCCCGGATTCGATGTCGTGTCCGGCGATCCGGCTCATTGCTCCGCGCAGCGACTGGTTCCACACCGAGCCGACCGGCCCGATTCGATCGGCGTCACCGAGCAGGGTGGTGAAGTAGGTCCCTGCTTGATGGTCGAGAACCAGGTAACTGAGCGCGACGGTGGCAGCGAAAGCGACGGCCGAGAAGATCGCCGCCTTCCAACGCTTCGTGGCCAGGAAGTAGAGCCCGGTTATCGCCGGGGTGAGCTTGATTCCGGCGACGAAACCGATGAGTCCACCTGCAACCCACCACCGCGTACTGCGGATCGCCACGACAGCACCCAGGGCGAGGAAGACATTGACCTGCCCGTAGTCGAGAGTGGTGCGCACGGGTTCGGTCCACAGGGCCAGCGCTGTCCATGCCATGGCGATGCGGGTCCAGCGTGACGTGCCTGCCACGTCGTCCCCGAGCATCAGTCCGAGGCTGAGCTTGATGAGCAGGAACATCGCTGCCATCGTCGCCAACTGCCAGGCGATCCCGACGACGGTGAACGGCAGATAGTGCAGTGGAAAGAAGACCAACGCTGCGAACGGCGGATAGGTGAACGGAAGCGGAAAATCGGGAGTCTTCACCGAGTAGGTGAAGTTGTAGAGATCGTCTTTCAGCAGAGCTGCCGAACCGTCCACGTAGACGTGCAGGTCGACGAGGTTCATCCCGTTGGGTGTGGCGAAGGCCCAGACGAGCCGGGCCAGGACCGACAGTGCAAGCAGGAAGGGGGCGTATCGAACCAGTCGGTTCACCTGTTGTCTCTCACTCCTGCTCGGTGCTGTTCGGTCGTCTCGGTTCGAGATCGACAGCCGAGCTTATAGGGAGCCCGATCGGGCCTCTTATAGGGAACCCAATCGGGCTTTGCGCACGCCGTTCACAGAATATATCGACGATCATGATGGTTGTTCACAAATAACATTTGCATCACCAATCACACTATTCACTTCTGTAACACGCTAATGTCCGTGGACGGTCGATGGCGACTCAACGCCCGCGCGGGGTCGGAGAACGCCCGAAAGTACCGGCTGTACAAGCAAGGGTCGGATACATAGAGTGACCCCTCGAGCCAACAACCGCTTCATGGCCCGTTTTACGATCAGGATGGGGAATATCAAGTGCTTCGTACCGGGGTAACACGCAAGGTCGTCACTGTTGCGGCGGTGGCATGCGCCACTGTGCTCGCGCTGCCGACCTTTGCTTCTGCAGAGCCAGCACCGCCTGCAGCCGAGCTGCCTCCTATGTTCCTCCCTGCTCCGGACCAGCCTCTGCCGGACTACGCGGAGGTCGAAGCACTTGCATCTTTCGCCCCCGCCATCATGGGTGCTGCTGCAGGTCCGACCGATGTCGCAGCGGGCCCGCAGGCCGACCTTCTCGCACAGGCACGTCAGCTCCTGGACAATCCCGCCATTCCCGAGACGGTGAAAGCCACTCTGACACGGGTCATCACGTTCCTCGACGGATCCGGTGGCGGCGGACCCGAACTGCCTCCGTCCGACGGGCCGGTCATCGCGCAGTTCCTCTACCCGACCATCGGTAAAGGCTGCATCTCGGACACAGCAGATTCCATCGGCACCGCGCTGGCCGTACCCGGCCCCGCAACGCTGCCGCCTCCCGGACCTGCAGCAGGTCACGCCGGCTTCGTTTTCACCGCCCTCGGCACAGCACCCCTTGCTGCTCGGCAGGAGTCACCGTTCACCGTCACGTGGCTCAATCTGGACAACCGTCGTACCGGGACCCAGGAGCTGACCGGAGCGTCGGCCATCAACCCGGGCGGCCCTGCCACGATCTCCGGTATTGCTGATACCGGTCCGGGACGCGTCCTTGCTGTCGCGTCCGGATCCATTACCACTCAGTCGGTCGAAGATCCCGCTGCTCCGGCGCGGAGCTGCGGATTCCTTCCTACGATCGGGACGTTCTACGTAGCCTGATCACCATGTGAGTAGGGTCTGCTCGTGAGTAGACCTCTCGCATTCGTTGCGATCACCTATGCATTCGCGGTAGCGATGATCGGCACCACGATGCCGACACCGGTGTACTCGCTGTATCAGGACGAGTTCGGATTTTCCGTTTTCGTCGTCACGATTATCTTCGCGGCCTATGCGCTGGGAGTGCTCACTGCGCTCCTGGCGTTCGGTCGTTGGTCGGATTCGCTGGGTCGTCGCCCGATGCTGCTTGCCGGAATCGTATTCGGCATCGTCAGCGCGCTGGTGTTCATTTTCGCCGGATCGCTCACCGTTTTGTTGATCGGACGGGTGCTCTCCGGCTTGTCGGCGGGGATTTTCGTCGGAACTGCCACGGTGACCCTGGTGGAATTGGTGCCGGACAAGTGGCGCGCGCATGCACCGGCGATCGCGACGGCGGCGAACATTGGTGGACTGGGTCTCGGACCACTAATTGCCGGTGTGCTGGTTCAGTATCTCCCGCACCCGATGCAACTGACATTCATCGTCGACATCGGTTTGCTGATCCTGGCGGCGGTCGCGGTGTATCTGTCCCCCGAGCCAGTGAAAGTTGCACGCGGAGCCAGACCCCACCTGCAGAGACTGTCGATTCCGGCGCCTATCCGCGGCACGTTTCTCCGCGCAGCGATTGCCGGCTTCGCCGGATTCGCTGTTCTGGGTCTGTTCACCGGCGTCTCCCCCGGCTTCATGACCAGCGTTCTCGGCATCGACGACCACGCCGTGACAGGCGCAGTCGTCTTCCTGTTGTTCGCCTCGTCCGCAGCCGCTCAGATCGGGCTGCGTGCCCTGGACACCTCGTTCGCGCTACGGGCAGGGTGCGTCGTACTGTTCGCCGGCGTCGTACTACTCGGAATCTCCCTGTTGACGGCGTCGCTGCCCCTGCTGATCCTGAGTGCCGTGGCGAGCGGAACCGGACAGGGAGTGACGTTCAGTAAGGGAATGTCGACGGTGACCGCAGAGCTACCGGTGGATCGACGAGCCGAAGTGACGTCGACATTCTTCGTCGTCCTGTACATCGCCATCTCGGTGCCTGTGATCGGAGCAGGAGCAGCCGCAAATGCTTGGGGTCTCGTCACGGCTGGCGTGATGTTCTCCGGCGCAGTCGCCGCACTCGCGGCCATCGCATTCCTTCTACTGATACTCGAATCTCATGAACGAGACTCGAATCAAGAAGCGAAGGAATCCGACAAGAACTGATAGATATATCCGGCGATCGTATAAATTACATCGATGAGATTCATATCGTCTTTCCTTCGAGAATCAGGCTAGGGACCATTGGCCGTAATCGGGCCTGAGAATTACATTGATGTCGACGCTGATGCCGTCGACCTTTCCTTTGTCGATCTGCACCTGATGTAGATGCGCAGCGGGGTGCCGGAAGCCTTTCGGCGTACCCCAATTGTGCTGCCAATACCACTGTCCGAGCCCGGCAATGGACGCCAATTCGATAGTCGGTGAATTGGCGTAGATCCCGGTGTTCTCGGCTCCGACGACAGATTGCCAACCGAGGATGTACGGCGCGATCATCGTGGCGAACTCGACCGCGGTGGGATTGTCGTCGATAGAGGCGTAGATAGGCCGGTTCTGGGGTCCACCGGCGGCTCGATGCAGTTCCACACCGCGGTTCGCATGCTTGACCCCGGCCGCGTATCCGCCTCTCCAGTCGGAGGTTGCACCTTTGCCGAACTGATAGTTGGACACCACCTCGAGCCCTGAGTCGGTCAGCGCCTGGGCCTCGTCGCGCTTCATCGGCTTGCCGAACATCCATTCGGCACCGGGTCTGCGATCGGAAACATAGCGAACGGCCCCTAGGTGACCTGCCGCTTTGATCGCCTCCGGCGAGGGGACCCCGCCCGAGTAGTCGACAAGTGTGCCCAACCCGTCGGCGTGCGCTGCAGCACGGGCGCCCAATGTCGCCGATCCGACGGCGGTAGCCGACCCCATCGCCGCGTATTTGAACAACTCGCGTCGTGAAACGTGCACTTCAAGCTCCCACTTCGTTAGACCGCTTCGGCGTGTCGCACCGTTCATGCACGTTGGCGCTGCTAGATTTTTCGGTTTGCGTATTGCACCACACTCCCTTCGGTACCGCTAGTCACTCCAGGCTCCACAGCCTCATTGACCTCTCTCTGCACAGACGCTCGCGCACGCACCTTCGCCGGCCCACGCGGGCACGACCTACTGTGGAGTCATCGGTTCAGGACCATCGAAGGAGAGATTTTCATGGGCGTAACGCTTTCCAAGGGCGGAAATGTGTCGCTGACCAAGGAGGCCCCCAACCTCACTGCGGTATCGGTCGGTCTGGGGTGGGACGTCCGCGACACCACGGGCGGCGACTTCGACCTGGACGCAAGTGCAATCGGTCTGGACTCGAACAAGAAGTCGGTCGACGATCTGTTCTTCGTGTTCTACAACAATCTCCGTTCGCCGGACGGTGCCATCGAGCACACCGGCGACAACCGGACAGGCGAGGGCGAGGGCGATGACGAGAGCATCAACATCGATCTTGCTGCACTCTCACCCAAAGTCGAATCGATCGTGTTTCCGGTCTCGATTCACGACGCCGATTCTTTGGGCCAGAGTTTCGGCCAGGTCGTCAATGCATTCATCCGGGTGGTCGATCGCGCCGACAATCGCGAGTTGGCTCGCTTCGATCTCAGCGAGGATGCGTCGACCGAAACCGCCATGGTGTTCGGGGAGTTGTACCGACGAGGTCAGGAATGGAAATTCCGGGCAATCGGACAGGGTTATGCATCCGGTTTGACGGGCATTGTTCGCGACTACGGAATCAATGTCGGTTAGCTGATTCACGGAAATCATCGGTCTGCTGCGGGTATCGATTGAATAACCGAGGACCTCTGGGCTTGAGAATCCATAGGCGAGTGTGGTCGGATCACCACATTCGTAACATTGGTTTCACCAGTCACAGGAGCAACACATGTCGTCTCGGTTCGGTCGAATAGCTGGAACAGTCGCACTCTCCTGCGCAGCTTTGCTTGCGCTACCCGCCACCGCGGCGGCAGACCCGGCACCAATGGATCCACTGTCGCAGGCAGTAGCTTCACTTCAGCAGCAGGGCACCTCGGCTACCAATCCTGCGCTTGCCGCAGCGACCGCGATCTCGGGAGCCCGCACTGCGGTCGCCGACGACGTCGACGCCAACCCCCTCGCGGCTCTCGACACCGCCAACAGGATCCTTACCGATCTCGGTATCACGCCGTTCTTCTACCCGACAGCGGCCATCAATTGCGCTGAGGTTCCCGGCGTACCCCTCGGCATCTCTCCCGCAGTAGCGGGAGCGGCAGGAGGGCCTTGGCCGAATGCGAAGGCACCACTGCTTCCCCCACTCAACGCCGTCGAGAAGGGCGAGACGATGTTCGCCTTCCTTCCGGCCGGCATCATCGATGACTCGGCGAACAAGGCGGGCATGCAGGTGGCGTGGTTCAACGTCAACACCTTGAAGGGCGGATTCGCCGACATGGGCGGAGCCACTACGACATTCGTCGATTCGATACTCGACAATGCCAAGCTGGACCCCATCACTACCGAGTTGGTACGTGGCGCGCTGACCACCGCTATCGCCAAGTTGCCTGCCGCCGGGGCGCGCCTCGCACCGGTGGAAACCGGCTCGGGAACCGTTCTCGCAGCTGTGTTCGGCAACGTCGAACACAAGACTGCCGACGGCGTCAGCAACTGCTTCTACTTCCCGACCGTGGGCTTGGTGAACGTCGGCTGATGCTCCCAACCATTGGACCGTGAACCGAGGAAATGCGGCGCCGCTCTTGCGGCGCCGCATTTTTTTCTCTACAACTGCTGTTACGAATACCCCTGGAGTCGAGCCGAACTCACGCGGAAAGCGGGTTACAACCGTCCGACGCTGCGCAGGCCTGCAACCGTGGCATCGAGCGTGTCGAGAGACCCCCTGTAGTGCACGCCCAGATCCTTCTCGCTCGGTGAATCGTCGGAAGGTGGCATCTGTGTGTAGTACTGCATGGCGGCCTCGGAAATCGGTGAACGAGAAACCGGAGTCTCGATCGGCGACACCGAATCGACGATGTCCGATGCTCGTCCCAGCAGTCGCAACGCGACGTCGGGAACGGGAACCGGGAGAACGGTCGTACCCGTGATCTTGCGGAGCATCTCGGCAATCGACGAGATCGGTATCCGCTTCCCACCCACCATGTAGCGACGCGGCCCACGCCCGGGTTCGAGCAAAGCCGCATGCACCGCCGCCAGATCACGGACATCGACGACAGTCCAGGCTGCGCTGCGTCCCGGCAGCATTCGCATTTTCAGGGCGGATTCGACGCCGTCTGCAGCTTCACCGAACTGGTCCCCCGCAGGAGGTCCGAGCACCATGCCGGGGTAAGTGATGACGACCGGCGCACCGCCGTCCTGCATGCCGCGTGCATAGAGGTCGACCTGGGACTTGGTGCGTCCGTAGGCATCGGTTCCGCCGACGACCGGAAGATCGGCGCGAAGCATCTCCAAACCTGGCCGAAACAGGGCCGTGAAGCTCGAGACGTGCACGATCGGATCCAGGCCGAGAGCGGCGGCAGTCCCGAGCACGTTTTCGGCACCCAGCATGTTCGTGGCGATCATCTCTTCGGCACGAGATGGATCGGTAGCGACGACCGCTGCGGCATGAACGACACTGTCGCAGCCATCCATGGCACGCGAGATCGAATCACCGTCGGTGATGTCGCCGAGGCGGAAGTCGCTGACGTCCAGGCCGAGCTGGGCTGCGCTCGTCTGCAATCTGTCGGGATTTCTGACCAGGAAACGAACTTCGTGTCCGGCGTCGACGGCTGCCTTCGCTGTCCATGCCCCGACGAAACCGGTACCGCCGGTGACGAGCACCCGCATCAGCTCTCCTTTGTTCGTGTTTGTGCTGCCTCGAGAAGCTCTGCGAGCGACTCGCCCATCGCGTCGGCGAGCCGATCCAAGTCCGGTGTTTGTTCGCGGTCTGCGATCAGACCGATGTCGAGGCGCCCGTCGCCGGACATGACGGTGATGTTGAGACCGGCACCGTGCAAGATCGGTCCTAGAGGAAACATTCCGGTCACCTTGGCCCCGAGGAAATACAACGGCATCGGCGGACCGGGGACATTCGACATCACCAGGTTGTGCACGACGGGGTGGTACTGGGCGAGATCGAGAGCTGCGTAGGCCCTCATGGCCGCGGCAAATGTTGCTGGAGAGGCAAATTGAGCCCAGTCCTGCAAGAGGGTCGCACCGATTTCCTTGTTGTGATCCTTGCCGACCTCATGGCTCGCAGAGATAGCGAGCAATCGTTCGACCGGGTCGTCTATGTCGGTGGCCAGAGATGCGAACATCGCCGATACTTGATTGGTCCCTGGTCTGCTGCTCTTCTCGTGCACCGACACCGGGACGACGGCGATGAGCGATTCTTCCGGTAGACCATCGGATTTTTCGAGATAGATACGGATTGCACCCGCACACATTGCCAGCACGACGTCGTTCACCTTGGCGTCGAATGCGGTCTTGATTTCCTTGACGTCGGAGAGTTTCAGTTGCTCGAAGGCAACGCTGCGGTGCCGACTGAGAGTGCCGTTGAATTGCGTTCGCGGTGCTGCGAACGGCGGCGGCATGGCGCGCCCGCTTCGAGCCCGCCCGATCCATCCGGTGAGGGTTCGTACCGTGGCGGGAAGAATGCTGAGTGCCTGCAAAGGCCTGCTCGCGAAGGAAACTGCACTTCCCACCGCAAGATCGAAGTTGTTGACCGATCCGACCCCCGGTGATGGTGGAAGTGGTTCCGCATCCCGATCGATGCTGCACAGAAGTGAAATAATGTTCGCTGCCGAGATTCCGTCGACAGTCGAGTGATGCATCTTCAGGAAAATGGGAGTCTTGCCGTTCTTCGCTCCTTCGAGCACCCACATCTCCCACAGCGGCCGCGAACGGTCCAGGGGTTGCACGGAGAAATGTGCACATGCCGCTGCGACTTCGTCTTTGCCGGCGGGCGCGGGGAGGGTCATGCGATAGAAATGCTTGTCGATGTCGAAGTTCTCGTCTTCGACCCAGACAGGGTGGTCGAGATTGAAAACGCTGTCGTGGAGCTTCTTACGGAGCGTTGGAATGCCCTCCAGCCGACGCAATAGCTCGACCTTCAGGGCATCGGCGTCGTAGTCGACGTCATCACCCACCGCTTCGAGTTCGATGAGACCGCACACATTCAGTGGCTGCTCAGGAGTTTCGAGGTATAGAAAGCTCGCGTCCAGTCCGCTCAACCGTTCCATTCGATTCACATTAGGATGCGTTTCAGTTCCTCGCTGAGATTTCGACTATTCTGGGACGATGTCCGGACGTTTACACCCGACCGACGCGCAAGCCTATTGGATGTCTTCGAAAATTCCGAACGACCAATTTCTGCTCTATTGCTTCGACACGAGCACCGCTGCCGTCGACGTCGTCGATCAACTCGTGTCGACTGCCCGCGTTGTCCCCGACCTCGGCATCTGCTTCGCCGACGCCTTCGGTTATCCACGCACCGTGCCGATGACCGTCGGACCGCAGCAGGTCATCTCGCATACGCTGCCCGAGGAAACATGGACAGGATGCCTGCGAGCCGTCGCCGCGCTGTTCACCAGCCCAGTCGATCCGCTCGAAACTCCCTGGCTGCTACATCTTTTCGACTCCGTCTCCGGTGCTCCACGATGCACCGGGCCCGCACTTGTTGCAGTGCTACAGGTTTCACATGCCCTCGGTGACGGCCGTGTCGCCTCCTCGCTCGCACGACAGCTCTTCGGTGAGCGTGATTTCTCCGCCCGGCTGCACAACCCTCGCGGACGCTTCCGTCCCGTCGAGTTCATCACGCAATCCCGCCGCGCCCAAGCGCTCGAAAAGACACTCGCAGCCGACACCGCTGCGGGGTCGATACCCCCGCAGTCGCCCGGCAGGGAGAAAATCCGCGTCAACGTTGCCCCAGCAGGTGAGACAAGCATCCGAACCATCGTCCGAGACCGTGCCGAGCTGAGCGGTCCTGGGGTTACCGTCACGGTCGGCGCCATCACGGCAGTGTCCATCGCGCTGTCGAACTATCTGAGACGTTGCGGCGACCCGGTTCCGGAATTGCTCGGCGCAGAGGTCACCTTGGGAAAGGGTGGGCCGCGGCGGGCCCGCAACCACTTTCGTAATGCAGGTATCGATCTCTATCCGGGCGTCGCCGACCCGCTCGAGCGAGCGAAGCACATTTCGGCAGCCCTCCGCGATCGTCGTGCGCGTGCCGATCATCCGGCCATGGCCGCACAGGCTCTCGCGTCCGAGATGGTGCCCGCAGTACTACTACGATGGGGAATCCGCCAGTTCGACCACACCGTGACACCCAATACGGTCACCGGCAATACCGTGGTGTCGAGTGTGGATCGTGGATCCGCCGATCTCACCTTGGGCGGCGGGCGCGTCCGATTCACCGCAGGCTTTCCGGCACTGTCCCCGGTCATGAGCCTCACCCACGGCGTTCACGGCATCGGCGACGTGGTGACCATCAGCGTCACCTCGAGCGCCTCGGCGGTGGATGATCCGGATCTCTACGCAGGACTCGTGCACGACGCGGTGGACGAGATGGCCGATCGCCTCGGCCGACCTCTTTGACAGACTCTTCTCAGCATTGTCCGGGTGCTGGCCTCAGACTCCTCACGCATGCTCGTAGGTATGACGCACATGACGGTTCTCGCGGTCGGCGGTACCGGGGAATCTCACCGGGACGACGACCGCACCGAGGTCTCCGGGCTGCTGAGCAGCGTCACCGGAGAATTGGATGCAAGATTCGACGGAAGGTGGGTCGGCTACCCCGCGTCGTATGGGCCGGTGGCAGCCGGTGGCCTCAGCTTCTCGCACAGCACCGAGCTCGGTGTCCGACGTTTGATCTCGGCGATCCAGGTAACCACGGGACCGATTGCACTCATCGGCTATTCCCAGGGATGTTCGGTCATCCGTGAAGTATTGGGCCTTCTCGCACGAGGCGAGATACATCTTCCTGCCGTCGCCGCCGCCGGGTTGATCTCCGATCCTCAACAACCTGCGGGTGCCGTACCCGAATGCTCGGGACGTGGGGTTGCCGGGGACGGACCGACGATTCCGGACTCGGTCGCGGTGATCTGGATCGGGCAACCCGCGGACATGATCTGCAATGCAAGCGACGACAGCTACATTCGTGACATCGCCGACCTCACCCGGTGGATGTCGTTTCGCACTCCGAAAGTATGGCTGCAACAACTATGGATACTGCTGCGCAGCAATGGTTTTCAAAATGCAGCCAAGACCCGCCTGTCGCCGAAACAGTGGCGGAGAGACATACGACGCCTGCGCGTCGCCGCCACCGAACTCAGCGGATATCTGCCCAGGACATTGGTGTGGCGGAGGTGGCGTATATCCAATCCGTCCGGAGATCGCCACATCGCCTACGCGAGTGAGCCCCTCGATGCGAGCGGTCTGACCGGTTGCCAAATTTTGGCGCAGTGGCTGCAGGTACAGGCAACGATGGCCCCGGTGTCATACGCAGCGTGAGTCCAGGTCAGCGCAGGCACAGACAGAAGAGATGACCGACGGGATCGCGGAACACGGTGAAACTCGGCTGATCGAGTGGCCCGGTCACTTTCGTGGCGCCGAGCCCCATTACATATTCCTCGGAGGCGGCCATGTCGTCGACGACCAGATCCAAGTGAACCTTGATCCCCTCCGACGGCCATTCCAGCGGAACGAAGTCCTCAGCCTGCTGAAACGCCAATCGGAGATTGCCCGGGCCTTGGAGAATTGTCCAATCCTTCTCGGATCGGACGATGTCCCAACCGAGCATCTCGCCGTAGAACCCGGCCAGGGCTGCGGTGTCGGGGCAGTCGAGGACGATGTAGTCCAAGTCGATCGCAGGTCGTGTCATAGGTGACAGCGTAATGAAAAGAATGTCTGCAGTGGCCGAAGGCCGGCGGTTCCGGTGATACGCGCAGTCAGATGATCCACCATGCGGCGTAGGGCGGCATCCATACCGAACCGAACTCGTCGGCCATCACATCGTGCTGTGCGAGAACTTCCCGAGGGTGTTCGACGCCGAGATCGAGCACATGCGAGTACGGAAACGGCCGATGCTCGGCGGTCATGTTGGAGAGTGCGAGAAGGGTGCCGCTGGGGTGGCGTCGACGGACCACCAAGAGCCCGTCGTCGAAGTCGGTCGGCAGGTCCACCGGCGCCTCGGCGTGCAACATCGGTAGGCCTGCGCGGACCCTGGCGATACGTGCGATCCCGTCGAACACCCGCTGCTCGTCGGTGCCGGCTATCAGGCGTCGTGCACGGTCTTCGTCGGTGATGCGGGGCCGGTGGACCCAGCGATTGTCCTCGCCGTGCCCCGGTTCGGCGGCCCACTCCGCGTCACCGGGGGATCCCAGTTCGTCTCCGCTCCACACGACGGGGATGCCGCCCCACACCGAAATGACGGCGTGGGCGAGGAATATGCGGGCGAACGCTCCGTCCGGATCCAGCCGCGACGGGCCGAGTCCACTCAATGCTGCTGCGGTGCCGCTGATTCGGCGGTCATCAGTCTGTTCGTTGTGTTGAAATACGAGCCCTTCGGCCCAGGAACCATCGAATTCACCGCTATACCACTCGGCGAGAAAGTGACGGTGCCCTGCGCCCGTCAACCCCAGTGCGGTGGCGTCGCCGTCGTCGATCGCCCAGCCGATGTCGTCGTGGCATCGGACGTACGTCACCCAGGTGCCGCCCGGCGGTGTCGGGGGTAGCGACGCGAGGGCGTGCCGAGCCAGCGCTGTACTGCCGGTCGCCAGCATCGACCACACCTGCACCATCAGACTGTTGTGGTAAGCGATGTCGGAGACCCGACCGGTGTGCTGACCGAGACCGAGGTAGGGCATCAGATCCCGGGGCCCGACGATCGCTTCGGCCTTGAACAGCACGGCCGGTGCAGCGAGCCGAGCGGTTACCCGCAGGGCCTGGGTGATGGCGTGGACCTCGGGCTGGTTCTGACAATTGGTTCCGAGCCGCTTCCACAGAAACGCGATCGCGTCCAACCGAAGTACTTCGACGCCGAGGTTCGCAAGGTGCATGACGATGTCTGCAAACTCGAGCAGCACATTCGGATTGGCCCAGTTCAGGTCCCATTGCCACTCGTTGAAAGTGGTCCACACCCACTCCCCCATGTGGTCGTCGAAGGTGAAGCTGCCCGGCGCGAAGTCGGGAAACACCTCGGGCAGCGTGCGTTCGAACGAATCCGGGGTACTCCGATCGGGGTAGATCAGGAAGTAGTCCCGGAACTTCTGGTCGCCGGAACGCGCCTTCTCTACCCACTCATGCTCGCGGGCAACATGATTGACGACGAGATCGACGACGAGGCTGATGTCACGCTCACGCAGCGTTCTCGCCAGTGCGCTCAGGTCCTCATTGGTTCCCAGGTCGGGGCGGACCGATCGGTAGTCCATGACTGCATAGCCGCCGTCGTTGTCTCCTGGCCGTGTCGCCAGTAGCGGCATCAGGTGCAGATACGTCACGCCCAGGTCGGCGAGATGATCGAGTCGCTGCCCGAGTCCAGCCAATGTGTCGCCGTACCGATCGACATAACAGGCATAGCCGAACATATTCGGCCGTTGAAACCAGTCGGGCCGAAGAAGCCTGCGTTCGTCCAACCGGTGCAACTCCGGCGGGCGCTGCGCAAAGCCGGCAGCAGCAGCTCCCACCAATCGCGACACTACGGCGTCGGGGTCCGGATAGATCGCGGTGACGGCGTCGTGAAGATCGGGCCACCACAGTTCGTATCTGAGCTGGAAAGTGTCTCGTCGATGAGCCGGGAGGCCCGCCAGGATCTCGACCGTAGCTGTGGAGTGGGCCGGCGCGACAACCATGACTGCATCATGGCACGACGGCACTGTCGATGCCCTCCAGATCCGATGCCCTCGAGATCGGAGAGGCACACTGTCGGAGTGAAGATCACCGACGCCCAGCGCCGAGCCCATCTGGCCACACGTCACTTCGCGGACTCCCCCACCGCCGAGGACGTCGTCTCCTCGCTGCTGGCCTTGCACGCTACCGACCCTGCGACGGTGTATCTGTCGGTGCTCGTCCGCGCCCGATCGCTGTCCATCGAAGATGTCCGCACCGCCATGTACGACCGACGAAACCTTGTGCGGCTCATGGCGATGCGCCGCACCCTGTTCGTAGTCGCGCACGATGACGTCCCGATAATTCATGCGGCAGCAAGCGTCGGCGTGGCCCGAACGATGCGCGCGAGACTGATCAAAGAGGTGTCGACGCTTCCGACCGAACCCGTCATCGAGGATGTGCCGGGTTGGCTCGATGCCGTCGAGAAACAGGTAGAGGACGCGTTGAGGGCCGCCGGCTCGGCGACGGGTGCGGAGTTGTCGGCTGCGGCGCCGCTGCTGAGAACCGCTCTACTCCCCACGACCGACAAGGCGTACGACGTCAAGCGTTATGTGACTTCGCAGGTGTTGTCGATGATGGCCGCCGAAGGGCGCATGGTGCGCGTCGAACCTCGCGGTTCGTGGACATCACGCAGGCACGGGTGGGCACCGATCGATCAGTGGTGGCCGGGCGGTATTCCGCCTCTCGACGAGGCCGAGTGTCGCCGCGAGCTTGCACGACGCTGGCTCGACGTGTTCGGGCCCGCAACGCTCGACGATGTTCAGTGGTGGACCGGTTGGAACAAAACTCAGACGCGAGCCGCAGTTGCCGGCCTCGACACCGTCGAAGTTGAACTCGACGCCGGGGACGGGATCATGCTGGCCGACACTGTCTTGCAGAAGGGCCGGACCGGTGTGATGCTGCTTCCCGCGCTCGATCCCACACCGATGGGGTGGAAGCACCGCAGTTGGTACCTCGGCGAACACAAAGCTCCACTGTTCGACACGTACGGCAACATCGGTCCGACGATCTGGTCCGATGGCCGCATCGTCGGCGGCTGGGCCGTCACGCACGCCGGTGAGGTGGTGACCGAACTGTTCGAGGACATCGGTTCGCGGGCCGAGGCGATTGCCGCCGAGGCGGGAAGGATCACCGATCTGCTCGACGGGACCGCCGTTGTCCCGAGCTTCCCGACACCGCTGGAGAAGCGGCTTCGGGGGAAGAAGTAGCGGTCACTTCCGAAGTTGTGACGGCACCGACACGATTACCCGGCCCGAGCTGCCGCCGGTCAGAAGTGACACGAACGCATCCGCCACGCGATCGATGCCTTCGAAAACCGTGTGCAGGCTGCAGACTTTGCCTTCGCGCAGCCAACCTCCCACCTCTGTTTCGAACTGGTCGCGGAGATCCTCATGCGCCGTAACCGTGAAGCCCTTCATGGTGAGTTCCTGGTAAATGAGCCGGCGGTAGTTTGCCGGACCGCCGCCGTCCCCGACTGCGCCGCAGATCACCGCTCGACCACCGAAATTCAGTACCTCGAGCGCGGCTTCGAGTTGCTCGCCGCCAACGTTGTCGTAATAGAGGTCGATGCCGTCGGGCGCAGCGTCGCGCAGAAGATCGACGGCAGGGCCGTCATGTCGATTGATGGCTTTGTCCGCACCGAGTGTGTCCGTGACGAGCGCGACCTTATCGTTGGAACCGGCGACACCGATGACCGTTGCTCCACGCGCCTTGGCGAACTGTACGACGCAGCTGCCCACTCCGCCCGCCGCGCCGGAGACGTAGACGACGTCCTCGGGCTGCACATCACCGACGTGAATCAACCCGGTGTATGCGGTGAAACCGACGTGCCCGAGCACCGTGAGATGAGCGTCGAGACTCTCATTCGACTCCGTGCCGGGAATCTTGCGCAGCTCATCGGCTTCCACGACAGCGGCCGTGCACCACGGAACCTTGCCGACGGCGAGATCTCCGGGCTGAAAACCCTCGACGCCGGACTCGAGCACCTCGACAACGGCGTCACTGGACGGGACATCACCGACACCGATCCCCGGACCGTAGGCCGTGCCCTCACCGCCGAGACGGTGAGCAAGACCCGCGTTGAGGCCGAGACGCCTGACACCTACGAGAACCTGCGTCTTTGTCGGTGACGCGACGTCCTTGTCGAACACGCCGAAATTCTCCGCGCGGACGTCGCAGTCCGGTAGAGCCGTCAACTGCACTTCTCGACTGAGCATATTTCGACTGTACTGAGTCGGTCGTGGTCCGCGGAGTAATCGATTCAGGCTGCAGCGCGGACGTTTCTTACACATCCAACTAGAAACAGTTGCCGCGCTTTTACTTTCAATCGTCACCGCTGCGAGGAAGCAAGGCGGAGAACGCCGACTCGGCTAGCAAGTCCTCTGACCGCTGCAGACTGGACACGGGCGGGATAATTGGCGAATACGCATCGACGTCAGCAGATTGAGGTTGTCTCTGTGGGTTCTGCGCACGAGAGGACAGGACGATGAGGGAAGAGCAGCTGGGGCCAGAGACGAAGGGGGTCGTCGTCGAGTTGTTGTCGACGGTTGACCTCGGCTCCGAGATCCAGGGCATGGACGGGTGGCAGTTGCGCACGCGCATGGTGACCATGGAGCCCGGGGGTATTTTCGGCCCGGTACATGACCACAAAGGCAGGCCAGGAACGGTCTACGTGCTGCAGGGAACGATCACGGACCATCGCGACGGGATCACCACCGAGTACGGCCCGGGTATGGGTTGGCCCGAAGACCGGAACACGCTCCACTGGCTCGAGAACAGAGGAGAGGTTTCGGCGGTGGAGATATCGGTCGATGTAGTCAGGCGCGAGTAGGCCTCTTCTCGACCAATGGACACCATCACCAAAGGAGCCCTGCATTGACGCGATACCTGACCTCGTTCGACGACTGAGCGATGACGCACATTCCGAATGCCGATCGGCGGCGAGGAGCCACACTCGGTGATGCGTGACACCCACGAAGACCCGCATCTTCGTGGATGAACAGACGTCCTTGGCGAACACCCCGTAGTCACAGGTCCGCGGGACAGTCCGCTCAGACCGCTGCGTGAACCTCGGTCAGACGTTGAAGCGGAACTCCACGACATCCCCGTCGACCATGATGTATTCCTTGCCTTCGATGCGGACTTTGCCTGCAGCCTTGGCTGCGGCCATGGATCCGGCCTCGATGAGGTCCTCGAAGCTGACGACCTCGGCCTTGATGAATCCACGCTCGAAGTCGGTGTGGATGACTCCTGCAGCCTGAGGCGCGGTGGCGCCCTTGTTGATCGTCCACGCGCGAGCTTCTTTCGGGCCTGCGGTGAGGTAGGTCTGCAACCCGAGCGTGTGGAAGCCGGCGCGAGCCAGGGCGTCGAGACCCGGTTCGGTCTGGCCGACGGATTCGAGCAGTTCCGCGGCAGATTCGGCGTCGAGTTCGAGCAGTTCGGACTCGATCTTCGCGTCGAGAAACACGGCGTCTGCGGGTGCGACGAGGCGGGCAAGCTCGCCGACCTTGGCGTCGTCGGTGAGCACACTCTCGTCGGCGTTGAAGACGTAGAGGAACGGCTTGGTGGTGAGCAGCTGGAATTCCTTGAGCAGCTCGAAGTCCAGCTTGTCCTTCTGCGAGAACAGCGTCTTGCCCTCGTTGAGCACTGCCTGGGCGGCAATGGCGGCGTCGAGCGCAGGCTTGCGGTCCTTCTTGATCCGCGCTTCCTTCTCGACGCGCGGGATTGCCTTCTCCAAGGTCTGCAGGTCGGCGATCGCCAGTTCGGTTTCGATGACCTCGATGTCGGCGGAGGGATCGACACGGCCGTCGACGTGCACCACATCGTCGTCGGCGAAAACGCGGACGACCTGGCAGATGGCGTCCGCTTCGCGGATGTTCGCGAGGAATTTGTTGCCGAGTCCGGCTCCCTCGGAGGCACCCTTGACGATCCCTGCGATGTCGACGAACGACACCAGCGCGGGCACCAGCTTCTCCGAGCCGAAGATCTCGGCGAGCTTGCCCAGCCGCGGGTCAGGCAGCGCAACGACGCCGACATTGGGCTCGATGGTCGCGAACGGGTAGTTCGCGGCCAGCACATCGTTGTTGGTCAGCGCATTGAACAGGGTGGACTTGCCGACGTTGGGCAGTCCGACGATTCCGAGGGTGAGGCTCACGGTCTATGGAGTCTACTTTGGACGCATCACCAGCCCCGACAGTGCCCGGCCCGCAGTGACGGGCGGCGAGCCCAATGGGGCCAAGACAACATGATCGGCCCCCGCCCGCAGGTGTGCATCGACGCGTTCAACGATGTCCTCGACGCTCCCCCACGCGACCACGGCATCGACCAGCTTGTCACTGAGCTGATCGATATCGTCGCTGGTAAAGCCCATGCGAATAAAGTTCTGGCGGTAGCCGTCCACGGTCGCCAGAAATGACAGCGGCTCGCGGGCGATCGCGCGGGCACGCCCGGGATCGTTCTCCAGCACGACGAATTGGTCGATCACCAACGTTCGATCCGGGCCGAGGAGTACCCGCGCTGCCTCTGTGTACTCCGGGGTCACCAACAACGCCACCGCACCGGCTGCTCGACACCGAGCCATCTCCAGCTTCTTGGGACCGAGCGCTGCGAGAATTATGCGATCGGCAGGAACGTCGAGTTCGTCCAGGTATGCATTCAATCCGGCAAGTGGACGGGCTGCCTGTGGACCACCCAGCCCGAGAACGAACCGGCCCGAAGACTCGAGTTCGCTGTACAGCTGGGCTGTCGCCGGCGCGCTGTAGCGATCGACGGGGACGATGCCGGGCACGACTTTCACCGACTCGGTCGCGTGCACGAGATCGGCGAGCCGGTCGAGCCGGTCGATTTGACCACCGGGCACCCACTGGGCGCTGTAACCGAGCGACTCCAACTCACGAGCATCTTCGAGATACGAGTGAGAGACGCCGATGGAGAAACCGATCCTGCCGAGTCCGAGTGTGCCCATGCGAGCGATACTAAAACGCTTCGCGCCCAACAAGAGCCGTCAGACCCCTTACAACCGCTAGCTATTGGCGACGATCAGCGCGATGAACAGGATATACAGCAGGAAGAATCCGAAAAAGAGCCCGAGCGACAGCTTGCCGAAGAACCCTGCCCGCTTCGAGGAGTACTCCGCGCCCTGAATGTCGCCGATCAACCACAGTGGGTGAACCTTCAGTGCATGGTTGAACGCCGAGATCGCCAGCGGCCAAAAGAAGATGACAGCAACCACTGCCCAGCCGGCATTGGACGGCGGCATCGGCGGTGCCTGCACATAGGTCTGTGCGTAGGGCTGCGCGGACGGATAGGCCTGCTGTTGGTACTGCGGCTGCTCGAACGGACCTGACATTGCGAAATCCCCCGATGATCGATGAAGGACAAACAATACGACGAAGTCGGTGCCGGTACCGCTCGGCGCACGCTGACGACCTTCGGGCCCATGGCGATCACGGAAATCCCCGACGCGTGCCGTTCACGCACATAGGGTGATCACAGTCACATCCGCGAGGCATGGAGTCCATGAGATGACACTGAAACCGCCCGGTAATCCCCACATCGAGTTGTTGAAAACGGATCCAGATCTTCCGCCGGTGGGCGTTGTGGACACAAGCCCGATGACGACGGCGAAGCGACTGATGTTCGTCGTGATCGGCTTGCTCGGCGGCCTCGCGTGGGTCGTCGTCGCAATCATTCGCGGCGAGAACATCAACGCCGTGTGGTTCGTGATTGCCGCCGTGTGCACCTATGTCATCGCCTTTCGCTTCTACGCACGCCTGATCGAGAACAAGATCATTCACCCACGAGACGATCGGGCAACCCCTGCGGAGATTCTCGAAAACGGTAAGGACTACATGCCGACGGACCGACGGGTGTTGTTCGGTCACCACTTCGCTGCGATCGCTGGAGCAGGCCCCCTCGTCGGCCCAGTTCTCGCTGCCCAGATGGGTTATCTACCCGGCACGATGTGGATCATCATCGGAGTCGTGTTCGCCGGAGCCGTCCAGGACTTCCTCGTCCTGTGGATCTCGACGCGCCGTCGCGGGCGCAGCCTCGGCCAGATGGCTCGCGACGAGCTCGGTGTCGTCGGCGGAATAGCCGCTCTGATCGGCGTTTTTGTCATCATGATCATCATCATTGCGGTACTTGCGCTCGTCGTTGTCAACGCGTTGGCGGAGAGTCCATGGGGAGTGTTCTCCATCGCGCTGACCATCCCTATCGCACTCTTCATGGGCGTCTACCTGCGATTTCTCCGCCCGGGCAAGGTATCCGAGGTCTCGCTCATCGGCGTCGTACTCCTACTGCTCGCGATCATCTCAGGCGGTTGGGTCGCCGAAACCGGCTGGGGCACAGACTGGTTCACCCTCTCCAAGGTCACGGTCGCCTGGCTTCTCATCGGCTACGGCCTCGCTGCATCGATCCTCCCGGTGTGGCTGCTCCTCGCCCCACGTGACTACCTGTCGACCTTCATGAAGGTGGGCACCATTGCCCTGCTGGCCGTCGGTATCGTCATCGCCCGCCCCGAGATTCAGATGCCGGCCATGACGTCGTTCGCGACCGAGGGCAACGGCCCTGCGTTCTCCGGCTCACTCTTCCCGTTCCTGTTCATCACCATTGCGTGCGGTGCTCTCTCCGGCTTCCATGCGCTGATCTGTTCCGGCACCACTCCGAAGCTGCTGGAGAAAGAAAAGCAGATGCGGATGATCGGCTACGGCGGCATGCTCACCGAATCGTTCGTTGCGATCATGGCTCTCGTCACCGCGTGCATCCTCGACCAGCATTTGTACTTCGCCCTCAATGCACCAGAAGTACTCACCGGCGGAACAGCGGAAAGTGCGGCCACCTATGTGAACGGTCTCGGGCTCGGTGGTGCCGACATCACGCCCGATCAATTCACCCAGGCCGCAGCAGCTGTCGGCGAGGAATCGATCATCTCGCGCACCGGCGGTGCACCTACCCTCGCGTTCGGAATGTCCGAGGTCCTTCACCAAGTCTTCGGTGGTGAAAGCCTCAAATCGTTTTGGTACCACTTCGCGATCATGTTCGAGGCACTTTTCATCCTCACCACCGTCGACGCCGGAACCCGCGTGGCACGATTCATGCTCTCCGACAGCATCGGCAACCTCCCCGGCGCGTCGGCGAAGAAGTTCAAAGACCCGTCGTGGCGTCCCGGCGCGTGGCTGTGCTCATTCGTCGTTGTTGCGGCGTGGGGTGCAATCCTGCTCATGGGTGTCACCGATCCACTCGGTGGCATCAATACCTTGTTCCCATTGTTCGGTATCGCCAACCAGCTCCTTGCCGCGATCGCTCTCACCGTCGTGATGACCATCGTGGTCAAGCGTGGACTCTTCAAGTGGGCGTGGATCCCCGGCGTTCCGTTGATCTGGGATCTCATCGTCACGATGACCGCGTCGTACCAAAAGATCTTCTCCGACATCCCGGCCATCGGTTACTGGAAGCAACACAGCATCTTCGTCGACGCGAAGTCACAGGGGCTGACCGAGTTCCAGAGCGCCAAGACGACCGAGGCGATCGACGCGGTCATCCGCAACACCTTCATCCAGGGCACCCTGTCGATCATCTTCGCGGTGTTGGTCCTCATCGTTGCCGTGGCCGGTCTCCTGGTGTGCATCAAAGCCATTCGGGCAGGAGGGCTTCCGAACAACGAGGATCCCGAAGTTCCCTCGAGGATCTTTGCGCCTGCGGGCTTCATCCCGACAGCAGCAGAAAAAGAGATCCAGCAGGAATGGGACAAACTGATCGCCGACGGCACCGTCCGAGCACCCGGCGCCGCACACGCCGGACACCACTGACATGCACGGCCTGTGGTGGTGGATCACCTCGGTGATGGGTGACAAGGACTACGAGCACTACCTCGCCCATATGCGACGGGTACATCCGGACGAGCCGGTTCCGTCGGAGCGCCAGTTCTGGCGGGACCGCTACGCCGAGGCCGATGCACACCCCGGGGCACGCTGCTGTTGATGCTCCACACACCGATGGCTGATTCCCGCTAGCGCAGCGCGTCCACCGGTGACACAGTGGATCGCATGGAGTTGGACTTCGAGCGGTGCTATCGGGCCGTATCTGCACGTGACACCCGCTTCGACGGGCAGTTCTTCACGGCCGTGCGCACGACGGGCATCTACTGCCGCCCGTCGTGTCCGGCCGTCACGCCCAAGGCGAAGAACGTGCAGTTCGTTGCGACGGCGGCGGCAGCGCAACAGGCCGGGTTTCGAGCCTGCCGACGCTGCCAGCCCGACGCCACCCCTGGCTCACCGCAGTGGAATATAAACTCGGACTTGACTTCCCGCGCGATGCGGCTCATTTCCGACGGCGTGGTAGAGCGTGGCGGCGTGGACTCGCTGGCCGATTCACTCGGCTACTCCACCCGCCAGCTGACGCGGGTCCTGAGCGCCGAGATCGGGGCGGGACCTCTCGCGTTGGCACGTGCGCATCGGGCACACACGGCTCGGACGTTGATCCAGACCACGACGATGACGATGACCGACATCGCCTTCGCGTCCGGGTTCTCCAGCGTTCGCCAGTTCAACGAGACAATTCTTGAAGTGTTTGCAGTGAACCCCACCACGTTGCGCGCCGAAGCCACCCGAACGAAGACCCTGTCCAGCAACGGGACCGTCACGCTACGACTCCCCTACCGCCAACCGTTGGATCGAACCTGGCTCGAATGGTTCCTTCGCGGTCATGCTGTACCCGGCGTCGAGTCCTTCGACAATAGAACCTACCGCCGTTCCCTTCGACTCCCACACGAACATGGCATCGTCGAACTTCGGATCGAGGACGGTTACGTCGATACGACGTTGAGCCTGCATGATATGCGCGACCTGGCCCCCGCCGTGGCCCGGGTCCGACGCCTGCTCGATCTGGATGCGGACCCGGAGGCCGTAGATACGGCACTGTCCGCGGATCCTGCTCTGGCACCGAATGTTGCGGCACACCCAGGGATACGCGTCCTCGGAAATGTCGACGGCACAGAGTTGCTGTTACGCACGATGATCGGCCAACAGATCTCCCTGGGTGCGGCTGCCACGCATACTGCGCGCCTCGTCGAGGCGCTGGGCGAGCGAATCGAGGATCCGGGCGGCGGCACCATCACCCGACTGTTTCCCGACGCGTCCGCCGTCGCCGAACACGGACACGAAGTGCTCACCGGCCCCAAGGCGCGAGTCGGCGCGATCATCGGGGTGGCCGACGCGATCGCGTCGGGCAAGATCGAGCTGCACGTCGCGCGCTCTGCCGAAGATCTCGAACGAGACCTACTGGCACTCAAAGGCATCGGCCCGTGGACCGCCCGATACGTGGTGATGCGATTGCTGGCCGACCCCGACGTGCTGCTCGACACCGACCTCGTTGTCCGTCAGGGCGCCGAAGCACTCGGCGTCCCCCTCACCGATACGAACCGTTGGGCGCCGTGGCGCTCGTACGTCTCGATGCACCTGTGGAACATCGCGCTCGAAAGAAGAGGACTATGACTGCAACCTCCGCCACGACCGACACCCCGATCGGACCGTTCACTGCCATAGTCGACGCCGAAGGCTCCGTGCTCGCGTCCGGATGGACGGCAACCACCGAAGACCTACAACCGTTGATTCACAAGTCGTTGCGGCCCAATGATATCCGGATGGCAACGAATCTCGGCAGTATCACCACAACTATCGAGGACTACCACCGCGGCGAGCTCACGGTCATCGACGACATACCTGTCGCGCAGCAATCTGGAGAGTTTCTGATGTACGCGTGGACAGTACTTCGGACCGTTCCCGCCGGATCGCCCGTTACGTACTCACAGTTCGCGGACCTGGCCGGCCGGCCGGCTGCCATCCGCGGCGCGGCTTCGGCCTGCGCGCGCAACGCAGCGGCACTCTTCGTTCCGTGTCACCGGGTCTTCCGCATCGGTGGAGCTCTCGGCGGTTTCAGATGGGGGTTGCCTGCGAAGACCTGGCTACTGGCGCACGAGGCTGCCTGAGGATTGAGCGCGTCGACAGTTGGGTAGTACAGGCAATCGAGACGTTAGAGTCACTCGGGTACCCGAGGCCGAAGCCACCGAAAAGGACAACCGACGTGACGGAACAGACAGTGCCCAGCGATCAGCCCGGGCGCGATCGCGGCGACCTCATCGGCGTCGGTGGTGTGTGGCTGGCAAAGTGGTCGCTGATCCTCGTGTCGGTAGCGGCCGGGGCCTGGGTGCTCGGGTGGATCATCTCGGCGCTGTGGGTCGTCATCCTCCCGTCGCTACTCGCGATCATCGTGGCAACCGTTCTATGGCCACCGACCAAGTGGCTCATGCGCGTCGGAATCCCGGCCGCTCTCGCGGCCACCGCATCGCTCGTCGTCTTCTTCCTCGTCATCGGCGGCGTGATCACTCTGATCGTCCCGTCCGTCGTGGACTCGGCGCCCGAGCTCGTAGACAAAGCGACGCAGGGCGTGTCCCAGGTACAGGAGTGGCTCAAGGGCCCGCCGATCAACCTGCAGGACGAGCAGATCGACAATGCCGTCTCGGCCATCACCTCCCGGCTGCAGGAAAGCGGAACCGCAATTGCCTCCGGTGTTTTCAGTGGTGTTTCGGCCGCGAGCTCGATCCTTATCACCCTGGCACTTGTCCTCGTACTGACGTTCTTTTTCGTCAAGGACGGGCCCAAATTCACTCCATGGCTGCACGGCTTCGCCGGTGGTCGTGCAGGAAGACATCTCGCCGAGATCCTGGCACGAATGTGGGCGACGCTCGGCGGGTTCATCCGAACCCAGGCCGTGGTGAGCCTCATCGATGCATTCTTCATCGGACTCGGATTGATCGTTCTCAATGTGCCGCTGGCGCTCGTCCTGGCCACGATCACCTTTCTCGGCGGATTCATCCCCATCGTCGGCGCATTCGTTGCAGGCGCCCTGGCTGTCCTGGTCGCACTTGTCGCCAACGGACCGACCACCGCGCTGATCGTGTTGGCCATCATTTTCGCCGTTCAGCAGCTCGAAGGAAACGTTCTGCAACCGGTTCTGCAGAGTCGAAGTATGAATCTGCATCCCGCGATCGTGCTATTGGCCGTCACCGGTGGTGGATCGGTGTTCGGCATAGTCGGCGCCTTCCTCGCCGTGCCTGCCGCAGCCGTCGCAGCGGTGTTGATTCGCTACGTCTCCGAACAGGTCGACGCACGCTCGAACGAGGCAAGCCAGGAGGAGCTCGAGGAATCGGCGCAGGATCGGGACGAATTACTGACCGACGAGAAAGACGACGATGAGAACGAGGACGATGAGAACGAGGACGAAAAGTCCGCTCAGGATGCCGAAAAGAGCTGAAGCCTCGACCCACCCCGTTCACGGATGACGTGGAGCCTGCTCGGTATTCGTTGACGCATCTCATCGACGTGGCTGACAATTCCCACCACGCGTCCGCCGGCCCTGAGTTCGTCCAGAACGCCCATGACCGATTCCAACGTGTCGGCGTCCAGCGTGCCGAAGCCCTCGTCGATGAACATCGTGTCCAGGACGACTCCTCCGGATTCTGCTGCAACGACATCCGCCAACCCGAGAGCAAGCGCCAACGAAGCCAGGAAGGACTCCCCTCCCGACAGCGTCTTCGCCGAACGAACGACTCCGGTGTAGTCGTCACGGATATCGAGGCCCAATCCGCCACGCCTCCCGCGAGATTCGGCCTCGTCGGAATGGACGAATTCGTACCGTCCCGCTGACATACGCTGCAACCTCGTCGATGCTGACTCGGCGACGTCCTCGAGGCGCGAGGCCAACACATACGACCGGAGTGACATCTTTCGGGCATTCTGTCCTCGCCCCGCAACGACGTCGGTCAGCGCAGCCAATTGGTCGTGTTTGGCCTGCATCGGTGCCGAGCGGTCGACTGCGGCCCATAACTGGGCGGTCAATTCTTCCACTTGTTCGAATCGTCGCTTGCATTCGGCCTGGCGCGCTACGGCACCATCGAGTTCGACGGCAGCAGTGTCGGCAGCCTCCTGCCAGGGTGCCGTCTCCACCTGTTCGGTGTCGGTGTCTTCGATGGCTGCGATCGCAGGTTCGGCAAGAACCTGCTCGGCATGAGCGCGAATGTCGTGTGCTGCAGCGAGTTGCTTCTCGATGCTCCGGACTCGCTCGGCGGGGATCACCACGGCCGCTGCATCCTCGGCGGACTCGAAGCCGGATTCCGACACCTGCGCTGCCAGTCGCTCGGCGATCGCCCCGCTGATGTCGGCCGCGCGAGCGGTAGCGACCCTCTTGTGTTGAAGATCGGTGGAGAGTGCGATCAGCTTCTCGAGGCGCGCCACACGCTGATCGAGTGTCTCATCACCGTCGACAGCGGCGGCGACACGTGCGCGCATCCCCTCGACGGAACTCCGAACCTGAGCCGCCCGTGCAGCGAGACCCGCTGCAGTGGATCGATGCTCGGCAATGACGGAAGCGAGCCGGTGATCCTCCGACCTGTGGTAAGCCAACTCGGCCCGAAGGTCGTCGAGTGAAGCCGCAGCGGTCTTTGCCGCCGTCAATCGAGTAGTCACCTCGTCGAGGGCCACCACCAGTTCACAGCTACCGCGGCCACCGGAACGAGCGATGAGTGCATCGAGCACCCGGACCAGATCGGCTGCTTCCGCAGTCCGAAGGTCCTCGGCAGCAGCCGCTCTACGCTCGGCACTGCTCGCCTCGGCTTCGTCCGCCTTCGTGACCGTCGAGTCGGCGGCCGACGCAGGCTCCGGGTGAGACCGTGATCCGCAGACTCCGCACCGGCTGCCGTCGACAAGTTCGGTTGCCAACTCCGCGGCCATCCCGGTGAGACGTCGTTCTCGGAGATCGAGTAGATGTTCCCGAGCGTCGTTGTGCGTCGTGCGTGCCGCTTCGCGAGCCGACTCGGCCGCGGCGAGCGCGGTTCGGGTCTTCGTGAGTTCGATTGCCGCCGCGACGGCATCGGAGGCAGCGGCAGATTCGGACTCGAGCGCAAGCACATTCGCGGCAGTATGCACAGCGGTAGTCACCGCGAGTTCTGCTGCGGCGATCACCGCGGGCAACTGTTCCCTGAGGACGTGCGCTGCGTCTACAGCCTTCTCTACGGCCCGACACTCGGACGTCAGCTCGCGAGCAACGGCCTCGTCCGCATCGGCGCGGAGAGCCAACTGCCGCATCTCTTGGAGGCCGACTACCGCCGTCGTCCACTCGCGTACAGCGTTGGCGACGACCGTTCGACCGTCGTCGGCATCCGAAGACGACGGGGCAAGAACCATCTCGGATCCATCGACCTTCGCCAAAGAGCCACGCGCCGACTCCGCGTCACGCACAGCAAGGTCGTAGTTCCGTACGGTTTTCACATACTCGGCGGCGAGTGTCGCGATGGGGCCGGCAGCTGAGGACCGTTCGACTTCTCTACGAATCGCGTCGCGTTCAGGGGCCCCCCGGTGGAACTCGGCCAGCTGTTTCTGCGCGAGGTCTCGGCGTTGCCGCGACACGAGGAGAGTTTTGTGGCGATCGAGTGCCGCGGCGGCGGTGTCGGCCTTGCCGCGCGCAGTTGCGAGCGCTGTCGACGCGTCGGCGTGCGCACCCCGAGCACGCCCCAGAACATCGGTGGCCCACTCCATCGGTTCCCGGTCGAGTTCCTCGTCCTCACCCGAGGCCGTGGCGATCCGGCCGAGCAACTTGTCGATGGCAATGCGAGAAGACTCCATCAACGCTGCACTGGAACGCCTTTCGTTGGCAAACCACTGTTCCACGTCCCCGAATCTGCTGGTGTCGAACAACCTCTCGAGAAGATTGCCACGCTCTTCGCTGTCCGCACGCAGGAACCGAGCGAACTCACCTTGAGGCAAGAGGACGACCTGAAAGAATTGGTCTGCGCTCATCCCGAGCGCGGCACCCACTGCCTCACCGATCTCGTCGAGACGCGTCAAGTTCTGCCCATCACCGTCGAGCCACGTCAGACTGGCCTTGGCATTTTCCTTGGTGGTACCCGCTCCACGCTTCTTGGGCCGCAAATACTCGGGAGAGCGAACGATCCGAACGCGTCTGCCACCGAGAGTGGCTTCGAGCACCACCCTGGGCACCGCACCGGGCGCCGCGTGGTCGGACAGAAGACGCTTGCCTTCCCTGCGCGCACCCGGAACCGTCCCGTACAGGGCGAAGGCGACGGCGTCGAGAACAGTGGTCTTGCCCGCACCGGTCTGACCGTGGAGCAGAAACAGCCCGTCGGCACCGAGGGCGTCGAAGTCGACGGATTCGGTTCGAGCGAAGGGACCGAACGCGGTGATCTCGAGTCGATGCAGTCTCATGCCGATCGGCTCATGCGCTGCGTCCGGACAACTCGTATTGCTCGACCCGCTCGTCGTCACGGGACACGTCCTCGCGCTGCACCGCGGCCAACGCCCGTTCGAGCAACGAAACCTCTCGCGCTTCGGGAGTACTTCGCATGTCGGTGACGAACGAGGTGGCAATGTCGATATCGGTGCGACCACGTACACGATCGCGGTACCGCAGCTCGGAAGAGCCTGCAGGACGCGACCATTCGAGATGAACAGCATGTGGGAAGCGGGTACGCAGCGCACGCATGGCATCGACCGGACGAACCGCATCAGTCAGGACGGCTGACACGTAGTGCTCTTCGGCAGCCGCGAATTCGCTTGCAGTGGTGAGCTCTTCGACGGTGCCTTCGATCCGGCTCAGACCACGGACGACCGGCAGATCTATGCGCTCGACCGTGCCCAGACCATCCACATCGAGCTGGAGTATCCACACAGCTTTCCGATGAGACCGCTCACCGAACGAATACGGCAACGGCGAGCCCGAATAGCGAACACGCTCGGTCAGCATCTGCGGAGAGTGCAAGTGGCCCAGCGCAACATAGTCGACACCGTCGAATGCAGATGCCGAAACGGTCTCGACCCCACCTACCGAGATGGAACGCTCGGAACCCGTCGCTTCACCGCCGACGACGAACGCATGAGCCAGGACTACCGATCGCACGTGATCCGCACCGCTCCGTCGGCCGTCGAGATCTGCGGTGATGCGCTCCATCGCCGCGTCCAACACATCCGCGTGCGACCGCGCACCGGGAACATCGAGTTCGATTCGCGTGGTTTCCGGCTCCAGATAAGGAATTCCGTAGAAGGCGACCGGGCCGAACTCGTCGTCGATCACCACCGGAGTACCTACCTCGCCCACACGGGTCATCAGATGCAAGCCGCCTGCCGAGGCGAAGGCTGCGCCCGCACCGAGCCGCGCCGGTGAATCATGATTGCCCGACGTCGCCACGATGACAGCGCCCGCCGCGCGGATGGCTTCCAGTCCCCTGTTGCACACGAGGACCGCATCTGCACTCGGCACGGCGCGATCATAGATGTCACCCGGCACGACCACCACGTCGATTCTTTGTGCGGCAACCAGATCGGCGATGGCCGCCAGCGCAGCAGCCTGGTCGGCAAGCAGGTCGACGCCGTGGAACGTGCGGCCGATGTGCCAGTCCGAGGTGTGCAGGATCTTCATGAATACGACGCTAACGGAGGCCACCGACAAACTCGCTCAACCGCTACGGCCAGTCGGCCCCTGCGCCCTGCGAGGTAGACAGGCACTCGGGCTGGTCCGAGAAGTCTGTCGGTACCGACGGGCATCATCTGCGTCATGAACGCACTTACCGCTGTCGGAATGGCATTTGCCTTCGCTCTCGGGGCAGCCATCGGATGGTTGTTGCACTCGAGCAGGTTCGGAGATCGTGCGGTGCGCGCCGAGGCACAGTTGGCGGCACTCCGCGACAACGAGGCACTGCTGCGACGGTCTCTCGACGCCGTCAACGAGGATTCGGCCCGCAGGCATTCAGGAGCAATCGGCCAACAGGTCTCACATCTGGTGGAACCGCTGCACGACGCCGTGGACGCGCTCACCGAGCAGGTAAGGCAGGTAGAGCACAGTCGAATCCGTGCATACGCCGGTCTGACCGAGCAAGTGACCGGGATGCAACGCGCATCGGTTCATCTGTCCACGCAGACGTCCCAACTGGTCACCGCGTTGCGCGCACCGCAGATTCGTGGACGTTGGGGTGAGATCCAACTCGAACGGGTCGTCGAACTCGCCGGCATGGTCAAGCACTGCGATTTCGACACCCAGGTCACCCGGGACGGGGTTCGCCCGGACATGATCGTCCGGTTGGCTGGCGGTCGGCAGATTGTGGTGGATGCCAAAGTTCCGTTCGCGGCCTATCTCGACGCCGCACAGGAGGAAGACGCCGACGCTCGAAGCAAGCAGTTGACTCGACATGCTCGGCATCTGCGAACACATGTCGATCAATTGTCGGCCAAGGAATATTGGCGCTCGTTCGAACCGACGCCCGAGTTCGTGATTCTCTTCGTTCCCGGTGATCCGTTTCTCGACGCCGCGCTCACGTCCGATTCGTCACTGCTGGAATATGCATTCACGAGAAATGTGATACTTGCCACCCCCACTACTTTGGTTGCTCTTCTACGCACGGTTGCGTACACGTGGAAGCAAGAGTCGCTCGCCGAGGACGCCGCTCGAATTCAGATGCTCGGACGAGAGCTGTATTCCAGACTCGGAGTCGTTGCCGCGCACCTGGACAAGCTCGGCGGGCATCTCGGCAAGGCAGTCGACTCCTTCAACTCCACCGTGTCTTCGGTCGATTCCAGGGTCACGGTGACCGCACGCAAACTATCCGAGCTCGAGCTGTTCGATACCGAAGTCGTCGAGGTCCGCCGGGTCGATAGCCGACCGAAAGTGTCCGATTCGTCGCATCCGTTGCACCAGTTCGGTCACGTCAGCGACGCAGTCGGGTGATCAGCCGCTAATCTCGGTGGGTGTCTACATCCCAACGAGCCCGTTCCGGGGTTCCGCTGGATCAACGTTCAGCCCTCGCATCAGTTCCCGGCGTCCCAGCGTGGGGGGCGGTGGCAATCGCCGGTGGTGCCAGTTTTCTCGGATTCGTCATCGACGCGGCCCGCGGAACCGAGCTGACCTCTGCCTTCGCCTGTTTTTACATCATCGGCGTAGTTGCCGCAGTTGTCCTGGTCCGATACCGGGGCCTCTTCACTGCGCTGGTCCAGGCTCCGCTGATCCTGTTCGCGGCGGTACCTCTCGCGTATCAGTACTTCACCGAGAATCCAGGAACTGGAGTGAAGGACATTTTATTGAATGTCGCTATTCCCCTGGTCAATCGTTTCCCGCTGATGCTGCTGGGCACCGTTCTGGCGATCGGGATCGGCGGTGCACGCATCTACCTCAAGAGGCAGTCCACTCACGCCCCCACTCGCTCGGTTCGCGACAGGGCCAAACAAGCACGCGACCGTACGAAAGAATCCAGGCCGAAGGCAAAGAGCGCGCCGGCTTCAGCGCGCACTCCAGAGGACCGGGTTTCCGGACGGGGAGCCGCATACGACGGCCAACCGACCGACGGCCGAACAACAACCGGTCGGCGCCGAAGTACCGACGCGCGCCGTCCCGGCACCGAGGGCCGCGGGATCCGTTCGAGCACCGAAGGCCGTTCGAGCACCGAAGGCCGTTCGAGCACCGAAGGCCGTCGTGCGCGCCGCGAACGCGTCGAGCCCTCCTACGACCGCCCGGCCGCCGACATCAATCGCGCAGACATCAATCGCGCTGGCATCAATCGCGCCGACCCGTATCGCCCCGAACCTGTCGACGCCGAACGGGCGCCGCGTCCGCCGAGGCGGGCGGCACCCGGACAGCCGCAGTCACGAACGCCCCGCCCGCCTGATCCGTATTCGGCGCCGCGTTCGACCCCGGCAAACGCACATGTCCCACCGCATCCGGTCCCGCAGGTCCGATACCGGGACCGCACCGAACCCTGACTCTGCTCGCCCCAAAGCCGAAAGCCGTTCAGGCCTTGGTCGGCCGAAGCTCGCGTGGCAGTGAGAAGACGAGTGTTTCGTTGGCCGTGGTCACGGGCTGCACATCGGCATAGCCGTGCTCGGACAGTAGATCGATGACTCCCTGTACAAGAATCTCCGGCACCGACGCACCCGAGGTGATGCCGACGGTCTGCACTCCGTCCAGCCAGGCCAGATCGACCTCTTTGGCGTAATCGACGAGGTAGCTGGCACGTGCGCCAGCGGAGAGTGCCACCTCTACGAGCCGGACCGAGTTGGACGAGTTCGTCGATCCGACGACGATCACCAGATCGCACTCCGGTGCCATCACCTTGACCGCAACCTGCCGGTTCTGTGTCGCGTAGCAAATGTCGTCGCTCGGCGGATCCTGCAACGTCGGGAAGCGCTCACGTAGACGTGCAACCGTGAGCATCGTCTCGTCGACGCTGAGCGTTGTCTGCGACAGCCAGATGACCTTGTTCGGATCACGCACGGTGACGTCGTCGACAGAGTCCGGGCCGTCTACGAGCTGCACATGTTCAGGTGCCTCACCGGCAGTGCCTTCCACTTCCTCGTGCCCTTCGTGGCCGATCAGCAGAATGTCGTAGTCGTCGCGGGCGAACCGTTTGGCTTCCTGGTGAACCTTGGTGACGAGGGGGCAGGTGGCGTCGATGGTGCGGAGCTGACGCTCCGCAGCCGAAGCGTGTACAGCGGGCGATACTCCGTGCGCGGAGAACACCAGCAGTGCGCCTTCGGGCACCTCGTCGGTCTCCTCGACGAAGACGGCGCCGCGATCGGCAAGTGTCTCGACGACATGCCGGTTGTGCACGATCTCTTTACGGACGTACACCGGAGCACCATGCTGCTCCAGCGCCTTCTCCACGGTCTCGACCGCGCGATCGACGCCGGCGCAGTAGCCGCGGGGCTCTGCCAGAAGTACTCGTTTTCCTCCGGTGTAAGGGGCGGAATCAGCGCCCGATGGACGTGCGATACCCAGGTTCAGTGGAACAGCCGAAGACATGACTACAGGGTACGTGAGCAGGGCGCCGCGATTCCGACTAGTGGGCGACCCGCCTGTCGGCTACCCAAATGCCTGGACATCAGGCAGGCTGTGAACATGACTCGTGTCCCTTTTGCTGCACGTGTGGCCGCGGGCGTGGTGGTGACCGTCGTCGAAGAGGCGCGCAAGCTCCCCGGTACCGCGGTCACCTTTCCGATGACGGTCGTCAGCGAAATACTGGCCAGCTCGATGCGCCTTCAACAGCAGGTCACTGCTCTCGCAATCAAAGGTGACGAGATCATCGCGTCGCTACCTCTCGTCGGAACCCCCGCTCAGGAGCAGCCGTCTTGGGCTGTGTTCGACGACGACCATGCCCCGCCATCGCTGAACGAGAACGAAGAGATCGACGTCCCGGACCACGAACCTGTCGCCGCGACCGGTCGTTTTGCGCTGTACTCGACTCTGCCGGCCGACGTCGAGGAAGAAGTGCAGGCCGAGGCTTCCACCGAGCGACCCGATATCGTCGACCTCGTCGATTACGACGCCCTGGCGCTCGCACAGTTGCGTGCCCGTCTGCGCACGCTGTCGCTCGACGACTTGGAGACGCTCCTCGACTACGAGGCCGATTCGCGCGCACGCGCTCCGTTTCTGACGATGCTCGAGAACCGAATCACCACAGCGAAAGCCAAGTGAGCGCAACCAATCAGACGTCGGGCCCCGGTCCGAGTAGCGCCGAAGAGCCCTGGCCGGTCCGCACCGTAGCGATGAAGGTCGCAGGGTGGATCGACCGCCTCGGCAGCGTCTGGGTCGAGGGCCAGCTGACCCAGATCAATGCCAGGCCCGGCACACGGACCGCGTTTCTCGTCCTGCGTGACCCGTCGGCCGACATGTCACTGACGGTCACCTGCTCGCCGCAACTGCTGGAGCGGTCACCGGTCCCACTGACCGAAGGCGCGCAGGTCATCCTGTACGGCAAGCTGTCTTTCTACACCGGCCGCGGCACAGTCTCGTTGCGTGCCACCGACATTCGAGCCGTCGGCGTCGGCGAACTACTTGCCCGCGTCGAACGTCTACGCAGCCTCCTGGCTGCCGAAGGCCTGTTCGATCCGCGCCTCAAACGGCCACTTCCGTTTCTCCCCGGCACGATAGGACTGATCACCGCGCGCGCAAGTGCCGCCGAGAAGGACGTCCTGACCGTTGCACAAAGGCGTTGGCCGGCAGTCCGATTCGAAGTCAGACACACTCCGGTACAGGGCCCGCAGGCAGTGCCCGCGATCCTCGGCGCATTGAAAGAACTCAACGACAACAACGACGTCGACGTCATCATCCTGGCCCGCGGGGGCGGTAGCGTCGAAGATCTGCTGCCGTTCTCCGACGAGGCACTGTGCCGCGCGATCTCGGCCGCGACCACACCGATCGTCAGCGCCATCGGACACGAACCGGACAGCCCGCTCAGCGATCACGTCGCCGACCTACGTGCCGCGACTCCGACCGACGCCGCCAAGTTGGTGGTGCCCGACGCCGTCGCCGAGCAGAATCTCGTCGCCGACCTGAGGTCCAGAACTGCTGCTGCGCTGCGAAGCTGGGTGGCCAGAGAAGCGCGCGGGCTCGAGATGATCCGACATCGACCGGTCCTTGCCGACCCGATCGCAGGTATCGAGCGACGCCGCGAGGAAGTCACACGGCTGCGGGAGGCAACCCGGCGTGACGTGCTGCGCGAGCTCGTAAAACAGGAAACGCTGGTCGAACATCTACGGAATCGATCACAAGCCCTCGGGCCGGCGGCGACGCTGGCGCGTGGCTACGCCGTCGTGCAACGCATGGTCACCGGCGGCGATCCCGAGGTCTTGCGTTCGGTCGACGACGCACCGCCAGGAACCCAGATCCGAGTACGAGTGGCCGACGGCGCAGTGACTGCCGCGGTCATGGGCAAAGTTCGATAGGAGAAAACTCTTGACTGAAACACCGATAGAAGAGATGGGCTACGAGGCTGCCCGGGACGAACTGGTCGACGTGGTGAAGGTTCTCGAACAGGGTGGCCTCGACCTCGACGCGTCACTCGCCTTGTGGGAACGCGGCGAATTGCTCGCGACCCGTTGCGAAGAGCACCTCGCCGGTGCACGTAAGCGCGTCGAAAATGCCCTCGCACACGTGAAGGACCAGGACTGACGCTCGACAAGGCTTATGTTCAGGGCGTCAGGGGTGTCGCTTCGGTAGTCGCGGTAGCGAGCGTGGTGAATTCCTCGGACGATCCGCTACCGGTGATGAGCAGCCGCACATCACCCAGATCGGTCACCCACACCGGCTCTTCGCTCTGCTGCGTGTAGACGACCCACTCCTTGCCGTCGATCGACTGAGTTCCCGAGGCGAATCGTGGCTCACCGACCGCGAAAGGCACGAGCACGTCTTCGCTCGCGTTCGACTGTGTGAGCCGGTTGTAGCGACCGGCATCGGAGATGTATCCGACGGTGCTGGTGTCCCCACCCTGATCGCCTGCGATCGATCCGCGGCTTCCCGAGTTCGGCGTCCAGCCGTCGGGAACCTTGGGGTTACGGATCGGGAAGTCGAGCTCGGACGCGTCGTATTGCATGGCCGCGTCGACGTCGAAGTTCGGGATCGGTCCCTGCGTCGGTCCACCCGGGCTCAACGAGCACTGACTGGCGATTCCGGCAATCAGCAGACAGGCGATCACAAGCGGAATGAGGGACCAGACCATGTCACGGTTGTTGTTCAGGATCCGGGGTTTACTGTTCGCCACTCCTCCAGTATCCCCGCTGGACGTCGATGCCGGGTCGGCGCATGCCCTCCGCAGTGGACAACGGCGCTGAATGAGATAATCGCGCTGGGTAAGACCCCCACCTACCAGGAGGCTACAAACCGATGACGACCAGCACCGAGTCCACCCGCGCCATGGCGCCAGATCGCAATCTCGCCCTAGAACTCGTACGAGTCACCGAGGCCGGCGCACTCGCCTCGGGCCGCTGGGTGGGACGTGGCGACAAGGAAGGCGGCGACGGAGCAGCGGTGGACGCTATGCGTCAGCTGGTCAGCTCGGTCTCCATGCGGGGCGTCGTCGTGATCGGCGAAGGAGAGAAGGACGAAGCGCCGATGCTCTACAACGGCGAGCAGGTCGGCAACGGCAACGGACCGGAGGTCGACTTCGCTGTCGATCCAGTCGACGGAACCACACTGATGGCCAAGGGCATGCCGAACGCGATCTCCGTATTGGCTGTCGCCGAGCGCGGCGCCATGTTCGACCCCTCTGCGGTCTTCTACATGGAAAAGATCGCCGTCGGACCCGACTACGCCGATGTCATCGACATCACCGCACCGGTTGCCGAGAACATCGCTCGGATCGCCAAGGTCAAGAAGGGATCCGCATCCGATGTCACCGTGTGCATCCTGGACCGCCCCCGTCACGCAGAACTGATTCAGGCGGTCCGCGACGCCGGGTCACGCATCCGGCTCATCTCCGACGGTGACGTCGCAGGCGCGATTGCGGCCGCACGTCCCGATTCCGGCACGGATCTGTTGATCGGTATCGGCGGCACCCCCGAGGGCATCATCGCTGCCGCTGCGATGCGTTGCATGGACGGCGCCCTACAGGGCCGTCTCGCCCCCATGGACGACGAAGAGAAGCAAAAAGCGATCGACGCAGGCCACGACCTCGACCGCGTTCTCAACACAATCGACTTGGTGTCGGGTGAAAACGTATTCTTCACCGCTACCGGCGTCACCGACGGCGACCTGCTGCGCGGCGTCCGTTACGCGGGCGGCGGTGCGCACACTCAGTCCATCGTGATGCGCTCCAAGTCCGGCACCGTTCGAATGATCGACGCGTATCACCGCCTCGAGAAGCTGCGCGAGTACTCCTCGGTCGATTTCGACGGCGACACGAGCGGTCAGGCTCCTTCTTTCTGACGGTTCGGCGAGTGCGCTGACCCAGCACGACAATTACCCGCACCCAACTGGCAAAGTAAGGCTCATGACGCAGACAGACGAACAGCAATTCCGGATCGAGCACGACACCATGGGAGAGGTTCGCGTACCGATCGATGCACTCTGGCGCGCCCAGACGCAGCGAGCGGTCGAGAACTTCCCCATCTCCGGCCGTCCGCTCGAGCGCACTCAGATCCGCGCGATGGGCCTGCTCAAGGCGGCCTGCGCGCAGGTGAACAGAGACCTCGGACTGCTCGACGGCACGCTTGCCGACGCGATCATCGCCGCTGCTAACGAAATCGCCGAAGGTCTGCACGACGACCAGTTCCCCATCGACGTCTTCCAGACCGGTTCGGGAACCAGCTCCAACATGAATGCCAACGAGGTCATCGCGTCGATCGCCAAGGCGAAGGGCGTGGAGGTTCACCCCAACGACCACGTCAACATGTCGCAGTCGTCGAACGACACCTTCCCGACGGCTACCCACGTCGCCGCGACCGAGGCAGCGGTCACTTCGCTCGTGCCTGCACTGAAGCACCTGCATTCCGCGCTGGCCGCGAAGGCCGTCGAGTGGAAGACAGTGGTCAAGTCCGGACGCACGCACCTCATGGATGCTGTTCCGGTCACTCTCGGCCAAGAGTTCGGCGGGTACGCCCGCCAGATCGAAGCCGGTATCGAGCGCGTAGAGGCAACCCTGCCCCGGTTGGGTGAACTTCCGATCGGCGGCACCGCGGTGGGCACCGGCCTCAACGCTCCCGACGGCTTCGGTCCGAAAGTTGTTGCAGCACTGGTCGAGTCCACCGGAATCGAAGCTCTCACCGCCGCCAAGAATGCCTTCGAGGCGCAGGCGGCTCGGGACGGGCTCGTCGAGGCATCCGGTGCACTGCGCACCATCGCGGTGTCGCTGACCAAGATTGCCAACGACATTCGCTGGATGGGTTCGGGACCACTCACCGGACTCGGCGAGCTGGCACTTCCCGACCTGCAGCCAGGTAGCTCGATCATGCCCGGCAAGGTCAATCCTGTTCTGCCCGAAGCGGTTACACAGGTTGCCGTGCAGGTCGTCGGCAACGATGCGGCCGTCGCGTTCGGTGGCGCCTCTGGTGCATTCGAGCTCAACGTCTACATCCCGGTGATGGCACGTAACGTGCTCGAGTCCTTCACCTTGCTCGCCAATGTCTCGGTACTGTTCGCCGACAAGTGCATCAGCGGGCTGACCGCCAACGTCGAGCACCTCAAGACCCTCGCCGAGTCCTCGCCGTCCATCGTGACGCCGCTGAACTCCGCCATCGGATACGAGGAGGCCGCGGCCGTCGCCAAGCAGGCGCTCAAGGAGAAGAAGACGATCCGTCAGACGGTCATCGACCGTGGGCTGATCGGCGACAAGCTCAGCGAGGAAGAGCTCGACAAGCGGCTCGACGTCTTGGCCATGGCGAAGGTCAAGGACTGACGTCGCGGCTGGTAGACAAGCGGCGTCAGCAGGCGATTGTGGTCGCCCTGCTTCAGCCTGAGTGGTTCATTCATACGATTGCCTGCTTCGTATGAATGAACCACTCACGCGTTCAGGGGTAGTAGGCCCCGCTCAGGCGAACGCGCTCAGCTCGTCGCGCGCCTTGTTGCCCTCGTCGCCGAGGTCGTCGCGGCCGAAGACGTTCCACTCCGCCAGCAATGGCTTGAACACCTTCTCGCTCTGCTGTTCCACCGTGTAGATACCGGCGTCGGCGAGCAATTCGGTGCTGTTGCCCTTACCCGGCAGATCGACCACGGGGATCGAGTACCCGTTGATGCGGTCGGCGATAGCGCGCACGGTCTGGTCGGGGGTGACGCCGAGTGCTTCAGTGACCATATTCGCGTAGAACTTCGACTGCAGGGCGTCGTCCTGGGCGATCTTCGACAAAATCTTGGCCAGAACGGGGTCGCCACCGAGTCCGATCGTATTGTTGTTTCGCAACACAGCCGCGGACTCGTCCACGGCAAAATGCGCCAGGATATCGAGAACGTGAAGGCTGGGCGCGTCGTAGCCCTTCGTCATCTCTTCCATCCGAACGCGTTCGAGAGCGACGGGATCGACAGCGCGAGTCAAGACCAAGAAGTCGCGTATCGCTATCGACTGACGATTCTCTTCCGACGTCCACCGCCCGGTCCACTTCCACCATGCGCCCTGGCCGGTCAGTGCACGGGCCAGTTCACGGTGGTAGGCGGGCAGATTGTCGGCAACGAGGACACCGACCGTGGCAGAGAGAATCTCGACCTCGCTGAGGTGGGATTGTTCGGCCGACCAGTCCTCGCCACCGAGGAACGCAAAGTTCTTGCCGTCGTCCCACGGCGCGAAATCGTGGGGGTGCCAATCCTCTGCTTCTTCGATGTGTCGGCGCAGATTCTCTTCCACGGCGGGCTCCAATCGGAGCAACAGGTCACCGTCAGTCAAGTTCGTAGGCATCCGAATACCGTAGCGCCTCCCACCGAACGTCAAGCCTCGCCCCCTGACCTCTGTGAATTCTCCCAAATCCCACGCGAGCAGGGTTTACGCTCTTCCCAATAATGGACGAACCGATGGGAGAACTCGTCGGCAAGACACCGCCCACCGATCCGGCTCCCGCACAGCCGCTCACTGCCTACGCCGGGGTATATAAAAATTCGTTCTGGGGTCCTGCGACGGTCACCGAAGACAACGGCACCCTGACGCCCTTGGACGGTGATACGTTCGCCTTCGATGCGCGGAGTGAGAACGCACCCGACGGCACCGTGTCGCAGGCGACGTTCAACGGCGGCACCGTCACACTCGAGTACTTCGACGCGACCGGATTGGGGAGATTCATCAAGTGACAGATCTACTGCATTCGACGAAGACTGTCGAGGACATGCTGCGGGCTCTGGCGGAGCGCGACGTCGATCACGCGGCGGCACTGCTCGACGACGGAATCATCTGGCACAACGTGGGATTTCCGAAAGTGCGTGGCATAGCCCGAGTCCGCAAAGCACTGGCGGTCATGGCGAAGCCGAACTACGGATTCGATGTCACCATCCACAACATTGCGGCAGACCCCAGCGCCGACGTGGTGCTCACCGAACGCACCGACGTACTGATCTGGCGCCGATTGCGTATCGAGTTCTGGGTGTGTGGCACTTTCGAGCTGCGTGACGGCAAGATCCTCGTGTGGCGGGACTATTTCGACAATCTCGACTTCGCGAAGGCGTTGGTGCGAGGGCTGTGGCGGCTGCGCACATGAGTGGAAATGCGTCCCTCGGAACGCATTTCCACTCCATGCGTCTACGCCCCTGAGGGACCGAACTCCTCGAGCATCTCCGTCACCAATGCCGCGATCGGCGAACGCTCGCTTCGGGTGAGGGTGATGTGCGCGAAAAGCGGGTGGCCCTTGAGCTTTTCGATCACCGCTGCGACGCCGTCGTGCCGACCTACCCGGAGATTGTCACGCTGCGCCACGTCGTGGGTGAGAACCACGCGGGAGCCACTACCGAGCCTGGACAGAACCGTGAGCAGAACATTGCGTTCGAGTGATTGAGCCTCGTCGACAATGACGAAAGAATCGTGCAGTGATCGTCCACGAATATGCGTAAGCGGCAACACTTCCAGCATTCCGCGTGCAATGACCTCTTCCATCACCTCTGGGCTTGCGAGCCCTTCCAAGGTGTCGAACACGGCCTGCCCCCACGGGCCCATTTTCTCGCTCTCGCTGCCGGGTAGGTACCCGAGCTCCTGACCGCCGACCGCGTACAGAGGGCGAAAGACAACGACTTTCCGATGAGTACGACGCTCGAGCACGGCCTCCAGACCTGCGGTCAGTGCCAGCGCAGACTTTCCCGTACCCGCCTTGCCGCCGAGAGAGACGATGCCGATGCTCTCGTCGAGCAGCAAGTCGAGCGCGACCCGCTGTTCGGCGGAGCGCCCATGCAAGCCGAATGCTTCGCGTTCGCCGCGCACGAGCTGCACCTGCTTGTCCGCTGTGACACGTCCCAATGCACTCGAACGACCGCCGAGCAAGCGAACTCCTGTGTGACACGGCATTTCTCGTGCGTCGTCCAGGTCGATGACACCGTCCGCGAACAACCGATCGATGTCGGCCGGCTGCACTTCCAGTTCGGCCATGCCGGTCCAACCCGAAGGCACGACGTCGTGGGCGTGATACTCGTCGGCGGGCAATCCCACCGCACCGGCTTTCACTCGCAGCGGGATGTCCTTGCTGACAAGCACGACTTCTTTGCCTTCGGCCTCCAGATTGAGCGCGCACGCCAGGATTCGTGAATCGTTGGAGTCGGTGCGAAAACCGACGGGCAGAACGGCTGCGTCGGTGTGATTGAGCTCGACCTGCAGTGTGCCGCCCTGCGTGCCGATCGGAACAGGTAAATCGAGCCGACCGTGTTCGACGCGAAGGTCGTCGAGCATACGCAATGACTCCCGCGCGAACCATCCCAGCTCGTGGTGATGGCGTTTACCCTCCAGCTCGCTGATGACCACGAGCGGCAGCACCACATTGTGCTCTGCGAAGCGAATAACAGCCCAAGGATCCGACAGCAGAACCGAGGTGTCCAGCACGAATGTCCGAAGAGGGGCGGAAACGGAGCGTGAAGTGGTCACGTGGGGCTCCTATTGTTCGCGCGACGCCACACGAACGCTTGTCGCTCGGCCGGTCGGTCCTGACGTGTCAGCTGACACGAGGGCCGGGTGCCGGCCCTCTCGCACTCACTAGCTCAGTCACGTATCAGAACCTCCCGCACAGCCAGCTTCCCCGCTGTCTGTTACTGCCGACGGTACCGCCGATTCCGAGGATTGGCGCGGAGAGCAGGGGGCGTGTCGGTGAACAACGCGTTAACCCATCGCACCGTGTCAGGGAGGTCCCCATCCCCCCGCTTGAATAGTCCATTCATACGATCGATTCGTATGAATGGACCATTCAAGCAGGTGGGGCGAGTTGAACAGGCCGGCGAGTTGAACAGGCCGACCTGCCGACCCAGCGAAGAGGTGGTAATCAGCCGATCAGGCCCCAGTCTTCGAGGCCGTCGTAGAGCGGCTTGCTCTGCGCGACCTTGACCACGCGCTCTTTCAACGAGTCGCTGGCTTCGCCGGTGGCGAGAGCGATACCGATGATGTCGGCGACCTCGGTGAACTCTGCTTCGCCGAAGCCACGCGTCGCGAGTGCCGAGGTGCCGATACGCAGGCCGGAGGTGACCATGGGTGGGCGCGGATCGAACGGCACGGCGTTGCGGTTGACGGTGATGCCGACCTCGTGGAGAAGGTCCTCGGCCTGTTGGCCGTCGAGCTGGCTGTTACGCAGGTCCACCAGTGCGAGGTGCACGTCGGTGCCGCCGGTGAGAACCGAGATTCCCTTGTCCGCGATGTCTTTGCCGTTCAGGCGATCCGCGAGGAGCGAAGCTCCGAGGAGGGTGCGCTCCTGACGCTCCTTGAACTCCGGCGTCGCAGCGATCTTGAAGGCGACGGCCTTGGCGGCGATCGCATGCATGAGTGGGCCACCCTGCTGGCCGGGGAACACTGCGGAGTTGAGCTTCTTCGCCCATTCTTTCTTCGCGAGGATCAGGCCGGACCGGGGTCCACCGAGCGTTTTGTGCACGGTCGAGGACACGACGTCGGCGTAGGGAACGGGCGAGGGATGCAGCCCTGCTGCGACGAGTCCGGCGAAGTGTGCCATATCGACCCACAGCAAGGCGCCGACCTCGTCTGCGATGGAACGGAAGGCCTCGAAGTCCTGGAATCGCGGGTAGGCGGACCAGCCGGCGATCAGGACCTGAGGCTTGGCCTCGATGGCCTGCTTGCGCACCTGATCCATATCGATGCGGTGGTCTTCTTTGCTGACACCGTAGGACTCGACCTCGTACAGCTTGCCGGAGAAGTTCAGCTTCATACCGTGCGTGAGGTGACCACCGTGTGCAAGATCGAGGCCCATGATCTTGTCGCCCGGGTTGATCAGTGCCATCAACACTGCCGCGTTGGCCTGCGCTCCGGCGTGCGGCTGGACGTTGGCGAACTCGGCGCCGAAGAGTTCCTTGGCACGATTACGGGCCAGGTCCTCGATGACGTCGACGTGCTCGCAGCCACCGTAGTAGCGACGGCCCGGGTAGCCCTCGGCGTACTTGTTCGTCAGCACGCTGCCCTGTGCCTGCAGAACGGCACGGGGAACGAAGTTCTCCGATGCGATCATCTCGAGCGTGTCACGCTGACGCCCCAGTTCGCCTGCCATGGCCTCGGCGACCTCAGGATCGAGTTCGGCAAGGGACAGGTTGTTGACGTCAGTCATAACAGGGGTCTCCAAATGAAGGCAGCGATGTGGGCGACCTTTAGTTTACGAGATGCGTAATTGCCCCGGTGTCAGCGGCTCGTCGAGGAGGCGCCCGAACAACGCCGATCGCTCACTGACGGTCTTGCCCTGAGCCAACCAACCACCGAGAAGTTTGTATCCCTCGACGTAGGTGCTGCTGTAGGCACGCCACAACGGCGAGGACAAGAACTTCAGACTCTGCCGAGCACGCTTGGGCGATGCGAGGCCCCATTTTTCCAGGTACGCAGCGACGTCATCCTGACTCTTGTGTCGATCGTGCAGCAACAATGCCGCGTCCTGTCGCACCCCGAGCAGCTGGCCCGACGCCGTCGACAGTCGCTCGGCCTTGTCCCCGTCGAACCGCAGGCCGAGGTCGGCGTAGATTTCCTGCGCCCACGATCCCCACCCTGGTCCGACGATCGACTCGAGCGCCAGATCGGCAAGGCCCTCGGCCATCAGGCATTGCGGAGTGTTGACGAGAAACAGCGTCTGTTCCTGCTGCCCGGCACCGACGAGACCCATCTCTTTCCGGCAGTGTTCGGTGTGATGTCCGGGGTAGGCCTCATGCGCGATGAGGTGCGGGAGGTTCGCCATGTGCTGTTCGAGATCGGAGTTGATGGCCACGGTGGACTTGAAGTCACCGAGGTAATAGTTGAAGCCCGACCACGGCTTGTCCCCCACCACCTCGTAACGCACCTGCTCGGTCTCGGGCAGTGAATATTCTGCTCGCACGCGATCACGCAAGGCACTCGAGAAGGCGTCGACGCAGTCCTGGAGTCGATCGGCCGGGATTACGTCTCTGGCGCGGTGAGCAGCCAATCGCTCGGCGAGCGAACCCGGACCCGACAACACCTCGTCCATCTTTCGATGTGCCTGCGCATAGTGATCCTGATCCCCGGGTTCGATGCGGACATCGAAGTATGCGAAGACCTCGTCGACGAAACCGATATCTTCGCCCGCGAACTTGCGGCCCGAGCACTCCAGCGCACGCAAGTGGACATCGATGAACTCGGCACGCTGCGCCGAGAGATCGGTATCGGCGAGCTCGGCCCGCAATGAGACGGCCTGCCGCGCGAGGGCAGCCGGATCAGGAGCCGGCGCATTCTCGGTCTGTCGACGCAACTCGGGATCACCGGTGTACGCGTCGACGAAGCCCTCTTCGAGTCGGTCGAATTTCAGACCGAGTTGTAGATACTCACGGACGAGGGAATCGGCATTCATAAGATTCGACGATAGTGGCCGCAGTGAGATGAACGAACAGTGAACTACCCCGCCCGTGTGAGTATCAGTGGCACCAAGCACAATCTGAAGCCATGCGACTTCAGTGTCCTTCGTGCGCCTGGTGCGTACTCCCAGGTAAGCACCAGGCACACGAGGTGTGTACCTCCGAATGAGCGAACCCAGCCCCTACGTCGAGTTCGATCGCGCCCAGTGGCGCACTCTTCGGCAGTCGACGCCATTGGTGCTCACCGAGGAAGAACTCGTCGGCCTCCGCGGCTTGGGTGAGCAGATCGATCTCGAGGAAGTCGCCGAGGTGTATCTCCCTCTGGCTCGACTCATTCACCTCCAGGTCGCCGCACGGCAACGGCTGTTCGCGGCCACGGCAACATTTCTCGGCGAGAAGCACCCGGATCGTCAGGTGCCCTTCGTCATCGGAGTCGCCGGCAGCGTTGCGGTCGGAAAGTCGACGACGGCCCGAGTTCTACAAGCACTCCTCGCGCGGTGGGATCACCATCCACGCGTCGACCTGGTCACCACCGACGGCTTCCTGTATTCGACGACAGAGTTGATGCGTCGCGGCATCCTCCATCGCAAGGGATTTCCCGAAAGCTACGATCGCCGCAAGCTGCTTCGCTTCGTCACCGAAGTGAAGTCGGGAGCCGAAGAGGTTGCCGCACCGGTCTATTCGCACGTGTCTTACGACATTCTGAAGGGCCAGTTCCACATGGTTCGTCAGCCGGACATTCTCATCGTCGAAGGCCTCAACGTTCTGCAGACCGGTTCACGTTTGATGGTCTCGGATCTGTTCGACTTCTCGATCTACGTCGACGCCAGAATCGAGGACATCGAGCACTGGTACGTGAAGCGTTTTCTCGCGCTGCGTAAGACATCGTTCGCCGATCCCGACGCGCACTTCCATCACTACGCGAATCTGCCCGACGAGCACGCACGTATGGCAGCCGAGGACCTCTGGCATTCGATCAATCTGCCGAACCTCGTCGAGAACATTCTGCCGACGCGTCCTCGGGCCACGATGGTGCTGCGCAAAGACAGCGATCACGCCATCAACAGGCTCCGATTGCGCAAGTTGTAGATCGGTTTTCAGATTCCGAATCGACGGTGCCTGGCTGCATAGTCACGCAGTGCCCGAAGAAAGTCGACACGACGGAATTCGGGCCAGTACGCCTCGGTGAACCAGATTTCCGAATACGCGCTCTGCCACAGCAGAAATCCGGAGAGCCGTTGTTCACCCGAAGTACGAATCACCAGATCAGGATCGGGCTGGCCGGAGGTGTAGAGGTGAGTGTCGATGCCCTCGACGTCGATGGAATCCACCAAGTCGGCCCCGGTGAGCCCCTCGGCAATCTTCTCTCTCACCAATAACTGCACTGCGTCGGCGATTTCCTGACGACCGCCGTAGCCCACTGCGACGTTGACATGCGTTCCGGTTCGGCCGGCGGTGTGAGCGGCAGCCTCTTCGAGCCTGCGCGCCGTCGTCGGTGGAAGTAGCTCGAGGGTGCCGACGATCTTGACCCCCCAGTTCTGCTCGGGTCCGCAGATCTCCTCGACGACGTCGGTGATGATCTCGAGCAGGGAATCGAGCTCGTCGGGGTCGCGGGACAGATTCTCGGTCGAGAGTAGATAGATGGTGGCCATCTCGATTCCCGCGGCGTCGCACCAACCGAGCATCTCGGCGATCTTCAGTGCACCCATGCGATGACCGTGCGCGACGTCGGTGAAACCGTTCTCACGTGCCCATCGGCGATTTCCATCACACATCACTGCAACGTGACGCGGATGGCGCATGCCGTCGAGCTGCATGAGCAAGCGCCGCTCGTACACGTTGTACAGCACGTTACGTACGTTCGTCGGGAGAATTTTCACCGAGACATCACCACAGTCGGATCACCACGGAGCACAACCTTACGCCGACGCAACGAAGCTACTCGCCGGTAGAGTACGGACCGAACCTACGGTTGCGTAGGTTCGGAGTCGACAGGAAGTGATCGCATGACGATGTTCGGGATCGACCAACTACCCGCGAAACCTCGGATGCGCGGATGGATTCATCTCTACGCTTTCGCGGTCTCCGTCGTGGCGGGCATCGTCCTCGTCACGTTGGCCTTCAGCTTGGTCTCCGTCCGTGCCGGAATCGCGACGGCGGTCTATGCGAGCACCGTCTGCGGCGTTTTCGGAGTCAGCGCTACCTACCACCGAATCCACTGGAAGACTCCTGCCACCCGCACGTGGATGAAGCGTGCCGATCACTCGATGATCTTTCTGTTCATCGCCGGTAGCTACACGCCGTTCGCCGTCCTCGGGCTCCCGGCAGCAACCGGTAGAACCCTGCTGATCGTCGTCTGGATCGGTGCACTCAGCGGGGTCGCACTCAAGATGCTGTGGCCTCTCGCACCCGTATGGGTCGGCGTACCGCTGTATCTGATTCTCGGCTGGGCCATCGTGCCGGTCGCGCCGACACTGATCGAGCAAGTGGGCTTCGCACCGTTCATCCTCTTGCTCGTCGGCGGTGTCCTGTACAGCGTCGGAGCCATCCTGTACGCGACGAAATGGCCCAATCCCTGGCCCACTACGTTCGGGCATCACGAGTTCTTCCACGCGGCTACTGTGCTTGCCGCGATCTGCCACCTCGTCGCCGTGTGGTTGGTGCTGTTCTAGCTTTTGTCAGCGCTGCAATGCGGCGATGAGCTCGACCTCGGTGGTGACAGGGCGATCGCACACGAATCCGCGACACACGTACGCCGCCTCGTTGCCGTCGATCATGGGTCGATCCGCCAGCAGCGTGCTGGAATTCTCCGCTCCGGCCATGATCGTCGTACCTCCGGGAGCGTGCGCGCGAGTAACGGCGAGCAGCCTGCTGTTCCCGACGCTCGATACGGCCACCTGCAGTGGTCCCCGCACCGACGCCTCGGCGACGGTAAGCCAGTGTCCTCCCGATCGCGGCGCCCGTTCCAGAATCAGAGCCGCACGGGCGAGCCCCGCCGAGGCGAGTTCCCCGTATCGAGCCGACGCTTCGAGCGGGGCAAGCGCCTCTGCCGTCAGAAGAGCCTCCGTCACCGTCGACGCTCCCGACGGGGTTGCATTGTCGAGCGGGTCTCGTGGCCTTGTCACCAATGTTTCGGCGTCATCGGCGGTATCGAACCAGCTGCCGGGATGATCCGGGTCGGCGAAGTGTTCGATCGCAGCGTCGAGAATCGCCTGCGCCCGAATCGACCAGATCTCCCCCCCTGTGGCCTGGAGAAGCGCGAGCGAGGCGACCGCGAGGCAGGAGTAGTCCTCGAGCACACCCGTTGCGACGCCGACGTGTGTGCCGAGCGAGGCGCGTCGCAGTCGTCCGTTCTCGAAGTGTGTCGCGAAGATCTGTTCACCGCAGACGACAGCGGCATCGACCCACTCCGGCCGTCCCAGTCCCGCACCCACTTCGGCGAGAGCTGTGATTGCCAGGCCGTTCCACGCGGTGACGACCTTGTCGTCTCGGCCTGGCTGTGGGCGCTGATTGCGAACCGAAAGCAACAGTTCGGCGACGCGCCGGTACCGCTCGAGATCGTCGGGATCCTCGGGCAACTGCAAAACCGACATGCCGGCCTCGAATGTCCCTGCGCTGTCGACGACGAACAAGCCTGCAGCCCAGACGCCATCTTCGAATCCCAGAACGTCTACGAGCTGTTCCGGCGTCCACGCGTAAGTCGATCCCTCCACACCGTCGGTGTCGGCATCGAGAGCGGAGGCGAAACACCCATTGTCGGTGCGCAGTTCGCGTAGCAGGAAACCCGCGGTCGCCTCGGCTACGCGAAGAGCCAGCGGATCCCCCGTCACCCGGGCGAGGTGCCCGTACAACCGAAGTAGAAGCGCATTGTCGTAGAGCATCTTCTCGAAATGTGGCACTACCCATTCCGCGTCGACCGAGTAGCGGGCGAACCCGCCGCCGATCTGGTCGTAGATTCCGCCGCGAGCCATCGCGGCCGCTGTGCGTTGGACCGTCTCGAGTACCACTGCCGAGCCAGTGCGCTCGTAATGACGCAGCAGGCCCTCCAACAGCGCACCTGGCGGAAACTTGGGTGCCCCACCGAAGCCACCGCGATCGACGTCTTCGTCCGCGAGAACCGAGGCCACGGCGTCGGCCATCAGGTCGGCCTCGACCGCACGGTCCGATGTCGGCATCTGTACGGAGTTGTTTCGGAGGGCCGCAACGATCGCAGCGGAGGCGTCGAACACTTCTTCCCGACGCGTACTCCACGTGTCCGATATCGCGGTCAGCAACTGCTCGAACGAGGGCATACCTCCACGCGGTCTCGGCGGGAAGTACGTGCCGCAGTAGAACGGTTCGGCGTCGGGTGTCAGAAAGCACGTCATCGGCCAGCCGCCCTGACCCGTCATCGCCACCGTCGCGTTCATGTAGACGGCGTCGAGGTCGGGTCGTTCCTCACGATCGACCTTGATGCACACGAAGTTGGCGTTCATCAGCGCCGCGACCGTCTCGTCCTCGAACGATTCGTGCGCCATCACGTGACACCAGTGACAGGCCGAATACCCGACCGAGAGCAGGATCGGAACATCGCGTTCTACTGCCGAGTTCAACGCCTCGGGCGACCACTGCTGCCAATGCACCGGATTGTCCGCGTGCTGAAGCAAGTAAGGGCTGGTCGATACTCCGAGTGCGTTGGCACCGAGCACGGCTAAGTCTCGTCCTTGTCGGCCCGCTTGTCCGTGGTCGAAGACTTGTCCGCGGTCGACGTCTCGAGCGGGTCTACCGTCAGCGCGCCGCGATCGGTCCCCTCGTCGAGTTCTTGATCGGGCCTCGGGTCTTCCTTCTCGAAAGTTGCGGGCAACTTCTTGATCTTTTTGTTCATCGACCAGATCAGCAGAGCCGTACCGACGAGAAGCGCGACGATGATCACCAGCCCGACGGGCGAGGATTTACCGAACTCCGGGCCGGTCGGCTGCTGGGCCAATAGCGAGATGATCACTCAGACGTCCTTTGTTTCGATTCCGGCGAACAGATCGGTTTCGGGTAACGACGTCTTGACCCGCGTCTTCGCCAATTCGAACTCTTCGGTGGGCCAAAGCTTGCGCTGCACATCGACGGGTACGGCGAAGAACACCCCGTTCGGATCGATCTGCGTCGCATGCGCGCGCAAAGCGTCGTCGCGCTGCTCGAAGTATGCGTCGGCAGTGACCTGAGTGGTGATTCTCTCCATGATTTCGTCACGGTCCGTGGTCCACCGTTTCAACCAGTCCGCGAATGGGCTCTCTTCGCCGCGGTCGACGAACCAGTCGTTGAACAGTTGCATCCGCTTACGGAGGAAACCATGCGAGTAGTAGAGCTTGAGTGGTGCCCATGGTTCCCCGGCGTTGGGGAACTTCGTGGGATCACCGGCAGCTTCGAAGGCCGCAACCGATACCTCGTGACACCGGATGTGGTCCGGGTGCGGGTATCCACCCTTCTCGTCGTACGTGGTCATCACGTGCGGTTTGAATTCGCGAACAACTTTGACCAGAGCCTCGGTGGACTCTTCGAGTGAAACCAGCGCGAAGCACCCCTCGGGCAGCGGAGGCAACGGATCACCCTCGGGTAAACCCGAATCGACGAAACCGAGCCAGTGTTGGCGGACCCCGAGAATTCGGGCCGCCTCAGCCATCTCTTCCCGCCGCACTTCCTCGATGCGATCGTTCACACCGGGGATGTCCATCGCTGGATTGAGGATGTCTCCCCGTTCACCACCGGTCAACGTTACGACCAGGACATCGTTTTTCTCGGCGGCATATCGAGCCGTCGTCGCTGCGCCCTTGCTCGATTCGTCGTCGGGATGGGCGTGCACCGCCATGAGCCGTAGTCCGGACACGTTCTTTCCTCACCTCAGCTTCGCCTGCTTCTTCCCTAGACATATAGTTCCACTTGGTACCGACACAACGCGCACCGGCTGCCGTAGATCCACCAGCGAACACCGAGTTCCCCCGACCTTCACGACGAAAGCATGCATGACTTCCACGCTCCCCGAAGGCCGATACCCCGCGTCGACGTCGCGGTCGATCTCCCGCCGTACCAAGAACCTGCTGCTTGTCGTGGTGCTCCTGGCAGGCCTGGGGATCGCGTACATCGGGTATGTGAAGTTTTCGGTGAAAGACATCGAGGGAACAGCCCTCGCGTTCGACCTGCTCGACGATTCCACCGTCTCCATTCGTTTCAGCGTCACGCGCGCAGATCCACAGGACGACGCGGTCTGTATCGTGCGGGCGCGTTCGCGTGACGGATCGGAAACCGGACGCCGCGAAGTCCTCGTACCCGGCTCGGATGCACGCGAGATCGAGGTAATGTCGGAGATACGTACTTCTCAACCTCCCGCCGTCGGCGACATCTACGGATGCAGCCTGAAAGTCCCCGATTATTTGCGTGCAGGCTGACCTAGCGCCTGCTCGTGGTAAGATCGGCCGGTACACGGTTCCGCTTTGGAGCCGTGTATTGCTGCATTGACGGCCAGGGCGGCACTGTGGCCCGCGGCTGACGCTGCGCTCCAGCGGCTCGAGAAACGGGCCTACAACGTGGGGATCTGCACACTGCAATCCCCAGGTTTGCCGCGTGCGCCGTCCGCATAAAACTGGGAGTCCACCGCGACTTCTACTACAAGGGAGTGATCGAGATGACCGAGACCCAGGTGACCTGGCTTACCCAGGAGTCCCACGACAGGCTCAAGAGCGAACTCGACCAACTCATTTCCAATCGTCCGATCATCGCCGCCGAAATCAACGAGCGACGCGAAGAGGGCGATCTGAAAGAGAACGGCGGCTACCACGCTGCACGCGAGGATCAGGGCCAGCAGGAAGCCCGTATTCGCCAGCTGCAGGAACTGTTGAACTCCGCCAAGGTCGGCGAGGCCCCCACTCAGTCCGGTGTAGCACTCCCCGGGTCCGTGGTGAAGGTCTACTACGACGGTGATGAGTCCGACGCCGAGACTTTCCTCATCGCCACCCGCGAAGAGGGTTCCACCGACTCCAAGCTCGAGGTCTACTCCCCTAGCTCTCCACTGGGTGGTTCACTCATCAATGCCAAGGTCGGCGACACCCGCCAGTACACGCTGCCGAACGGCAAGATCATGAAGGTCACGCTCGTCAGCGCGGAGCCTTACCACTCGTAGACGTTCGTATCGGTTCAGTCGAGTCAACCCGGTCGGTAGTCATCCGACCGGGTTGACTTGCGTTATATGACCGACACCGGACGCGGTCACGGCGCACACTTGGACTATGGATGCCGTGTCCCTGCAGGTCGACCCAGTCGAGGGCCCAATCGACGGCCCCACCACCTTTCGTGTCCTTGGCGTTGCACCCGGCCGTCCAGTCCATCTCGATGTCGCCACGGTGGACGCGAACAACCACCACTGGGTGTCACATCAGGACTACAACATCGATGCCGAAGGTCGGTTGCTGATCACCGACCCCGATCGACCGTGGTGGAACATGTTCTTCGTCGACGAGGGGGTGGTACCCGTCGCCTTCGCCGGATCGGACGGCGGACTCGACTATCGAATCTCGGTGCACGCGGTGGAGGGTTCGTCCAGCACCACAGTGCGTCGCACCTGGGGCGGAGATCTGGTTCGCGAGGATCTCGCGGGTGTCGGGTGGCGACTTCGGATCTATCTGCCCGATACCGGCGACCATGTCCTGGCCGGGGTCATCGTTCTCCCCGGCACAACAGGCGCACGAACGGCAGCGCCCACTGCGGCCCTGCTCGCTTCACATGGATACGCGGCAGCCGTGCTGTCCTATATGGACGACACCAGTCTCCCCGAGCAGTTCGAGGAGATACCCGTAGAAGCGATCGCCGCAGGAATGGCAGCTTTTGCCGGCCACGAACGCGTCGACGCACATCGCATTGCGGTCTACTCCTGCTCGGTCGGGGTGTCGGTGGCCTTGTCCGCTCTGGCGCGCACTCCGAGCCTTCCGGTGCGCGGCGTCATCGCGATGGCACCCTCTCACGTCGTCCTGCAAGCCCGGTGCAACGGTGGACCTCCGCCCCGAACGTCTTCGCTGACCGTCGGCGGTGAACCGTTGCCGTACATGCCTATTCGAAGCAAACGGCTCATCGGGCAGCTGATCAAGACGGCGGCCCGACGGGTCTTCTCGACCGGCCCCACCTCGCAAGCGCTGTCGCTACGACCCGCGTACGCTGCCGGTCTCAAAAATGACAAAGGCGTATACGACGCGACCATCCCGGTCGAGAGGATCGCCGCTCCGTTACTCGCGATCGCCGGCGATGACGACGCCGCGTACCCGTCCGACCGGATGGCGCGCGCGTTGATCGCCAGACGCAAACAAAATACGGACCGGTTGCTGATCCTGCCGAATGCCGGTCATATTCTGCGTCCCCCCGCAACGCCCACGACCGTCG
>JBBPZN010000041.1:0-20690 GCA_038198705.1 Mycobacteriales bacterium | reverse complement strand
TACGCCGCCGAGTGCCAGTCCCTGCAGCAGGCTCGATCCTGCTGCAGGGTCGATGAACTGCGGAATGATCGAGATGTACATGACGGCCATTTTCGGGTTCAGCAGGTTGGTCAGCAGCCCCATCATGAACAGTCGAGTATTCGAATCATGCTGTAGCCCTGCGACTTCAAAGACTGGTCGGCTTCCACGCAACGCCGTCCACGCGAGCCAGGCGAGGTAGCAGGCGCCCGCGATCTTGATGACCGCGTACAGCGTCGGAACCGCAGCGAACATCGCTGCCAGCCCGAGATTGGTCGCCACCACGTATACGACCAACCCCACCCCGACGCCGCCGAGCGAGATGAGTCCAGCGACCCGGCCCTGAGAAATGCTGCGCGACACCAAATACACCATGTTAGGACCGGGAGTCAGAACCATCGCCATAGCGAGGGCGAACACCCCCGCAGCGGCCGTCATTGAAACCATGGCCCAACAATCGCACCGGGCATCGACGTTGTATCGGGCCAGTTCTCGAGTCCTGGACCTCCAGCCGCACTACTTCCTGCCGCCCCCGAGCAAGCCACCGAGCAGATCGCCGATACCCCCACCGGAGCCGCCGGATCCCGAACCGCTGGTTGCCCCGCCGAGGACGCTACCCAGTAGATCACCGAGACCGCCGCCACCCGAGCCACCCGTACTCTGACCGCCGGTGTATTTCTTTGCCAGGTAAGCCAATACGATCGGCGCGAGGATCGGCAACACTTTGCTCACCAGGCTACTGTCCGCGCCGCCGCTGATTCCGCCGAGCGCACTTGCTACGTCGTTCTTCTTGTCTCCGAACACATTCGATACGATCTTCGCACCGTCTGTCTCGTCCACCTGGTCGATGTCGACGCCGCCATCGAGCAATCCCGAAGAACTGTGCTGCTGGAGCGCATTCTCCAAGGACGCAGCACCTGCTGGGTCTTGGGCATTGGCTTCGAGGCCGCCGACCAATGTGGGCAGTGCCCGAGTGACAGCGGATTTCGCCGTCTCCTCGTCGACACCGAGTTTCGATGCAATCTGACCGATGGGAATCTGTGCGAGAAGTTCGTCGAGCGATGCCATGGAGTCCACCTACCGAGCGTGCCCCCCCGTAGAGAGCCACTGTCAGTTCAGCGTAAGCGAATCCTCTATCACCTGGGCGAATGCCGCCATTCCTGCTGCAGTCGGATGTAGTGGTGCTGCTCGGTTCAGGGGGAACACACCCTCGAGGTAGCGCTGATCGCCTGCTGCGCACGCGTCGTGACCGACACTGACGGGCCTGGTGTCGACGAAACTCGCACCGTGCAGCTCGGCCTGCTCGGCGAGAGCGTCGTTCATCGTGTCGATGCTCTGCTGCAGGTAGTCGGCGTCTCGCGCCCACACCGGCTGCACGCCATAGCAACCGCCCGGTTGTACATAGGTTCCGTAGCCGACTACGACGACATCCGCGTTCGGGGCGCGTCCCTTGATGTCCTCGAAGACCTGCCCCCAGCGCGGGGCCGCCGCGGAGATCGCGTCGGCGAGCTTGTCAGTTCCGCCCTCCGTCGAAGCATCTCGACACGACCGCCCCGTCGGCTCCGGCGAGAAGTTGATGCACTGACGCGCCGTCGACACGAGATCCACGTCGTTGCCGCCGATGGTGATGGTCACCAGGTCCGTATCCGAAGAGAGCGCATCCAGTTGGATAGGCACCGACCCGCTGTCGGTGATCTGCTCTACCGTCGTGATGTTCTCGGACTTCGCGCCCGAACACGACACATCGGTGAACGACGCGGCCCCGATCAAGCCGGCCAGTACGTGCGGATAGTTCTCGTCGGATTGCAGGCAACCTGCGAATCCCACCTGGTCCGGGATCAGCGGCCCCGAAGCCGCAGAGTCGCCGAGTGCGACGTAGTCGATGGCAGGAGGCAGTTCGGCAACCGGGTCGGCGGGGCTCTGGGAGCAACTCGCAAGCGCGAGAGCTGCCAACAGACCCACCGCCACTCGCCGCATTGGATCGACGCTACGCCGGTTCGACGCCATAGCCGGGCTCGGTTCATACGAACCCCACAGCTTCGTCCTCTGCCGCTGGGACCGAATCACCGGTAGCCTCGACCGGGTTCATCGTCATCTCTATGGGAGGAAAGAACTCACATGATCACGAATTTCATCAATCTCATTCTCGGCGGCGTCAGCTCGGCCTCCGCAGGCAGCAGCGGCTTCGAACTGGCTCCGGGCGTGCTCCCTTTCGGTCTGTAAACCGCGAAGACCTGTAGACCGAGAAGAAAAGATTGTCTCGTTCTTTCGGTGATGACTACCCGATCTGCGTGACCTGCGGCGTTCAGTACCCGCTGAACGCCGCAGCTTCGCTCGACACTGCGGCTGATCTCTGCTTCATCTGCGAGGACGAGCGCCAGTACGTGGGGTACGGCGGTCAGCAGTGGACGAGCCTCGGCGTACTGAGACTTCAGGGCCACACAGTCGAGATCCGGGAAGAAGTACCCGGGCTTTGGGGTATTGCGACGTCTCCGCACCTTGCCATCGGTCAACGAGCGCTTCTGGTGCCGGGAGACGACGGCAACGTGCTGTGGGATTCCACGACGTACATCGACGATGCCGCAGTCGAGCGAGTCACCGAGCTGGGGGGGATCGCGGCGATAGCACTGTCGCATCCGCATTACTACAGTTCGATGGTCGAGTGGAGCCGAGCATTCAAGGATGCGCCGATCTACGTGCACGAGCGCGATGCGCAGTGGGTTCCGAGGAAAGACAACGTCGTCCTGTGGTCCGGTGACACACATCAGGTTCTTCCCGGACGCACCCTGATCAATGCGGGAGTTCATTTTGCCGGCGGCACGGTCATGCACTGGCGTGACGGCGTCGATGGCAGTGGCGCCCTGTTCGCCGGGGACATCTTCAACGTGGTGGCGGATCGTCGCTATGTCGGATTCATGTACAGCTATCCCAATCTCATCCCCGAGCACCCCGAGACCATCAGGAAAGCTGTCGATCTGGTCCGGCCCTTCCCGTTCGGGTCTCTCTACGGTGCCTGGTGGGATCGAATCATCACCACCGACGCCCACGATGCCGTCATCCGCTCGGCGCGAAGGTACTTCGAACACATCGGAGCACCGTTGGACGGTATGCACCTCTAGCTCCTGGTGGCAGGTGCTGATCGCTGCCGGGACGGGCACCGAGCACCTGCGGGACATCGCGCAGGGCTGAGCAGCTGAGAGTTTCAACCATCCTGACGCGGGTACGAACTCGTAATGACTGGAAAACACGCAAAGACGCCACATACCGAGACCACCGACAAGGGTGCCGAAGGCGCTCACACGGACGTGCAGTCGGACCCCGCGGCCGGCCCGGATTCAGGTGACTGGTCGGGTGAAGGTGGCGCAACCACCGACGGCCCCGCCACCGACACCGAATGAATTGACTCTCAGCCCCGGTGACGGTCGGCGCGTTGTACCAGCCGAACGTCGCCGGGCGCGACGACCTTCTCGACCTCGGTGGATTGGGTGAACCAGCTACCGTCGACGTCGAATACCACGAAAAGGTCGGTGAGCCAGTCGACTTCGACGACCGTACCGACCGATCCCGCAGGCACTCCGCTGCGCCACGCCCGAATCCCCAAGTCCTGCACCGCGACGACGGTGTCGCCTCGTACGAACTCGCCCTGGTTGTCCTCGCTGCGGTCTACCGAGCTATCCATGGCCCCCCGACCCGAAATGCGCAGCCTCCGTTGACGGTGACCGACTATGCGGATAAGTCAACAGCAACACCACACACTCTTTCAAGCAGTGACTGCCCCGCCGAAACGGACATATTCTTACGGCAATCCCAGTTGATAGATGCAATCAAGTTCCGAGCCGATTACTTTGGACATGCCGAGCGTCGAGGTTGCTCTTGGCCGTAAAAACACGCACTCCCGCTATTGGGAAGAGAAGAAACTTGGGGCCGCCACTGTGCACCATGGTCAACTTCTTGCCATTTCAGCAAGATTAGTTGCCGGTCCGCACGGAATACCTCAGCAGAAATACATGACAACTCGACTCGAGCACGACGCACTCATCAGTGGAGACGGACAAGATCGTCGAGCTCGTGATCGAAGACGACACGCTCACCGGCGTTCGCACGATGTCGGGTGAAACTGTGCCTGTTCAGGCGGTGGTCGTGAAACCGAAGTTCGAGGCAAATGCGGACATTCTCCGCCAACTGGGTCTCGAGACAACGGAACTGGTGATGGGCGACGTGCCCGTCGGCGCCACATCGGTGGCAACAGACCCCACCGGAGCGACGTCCGTGGCGGGAATCTGGGCGGCCGGCAACGTGACTTCGCCGATGAAAATCTTTCGCAGCAGGAGTGGTTCCGCGCGCTCTCGGGCGATCCTGGGCTAACCTCGCAGTCGGCGGATGCCCGATCGCCTCCGCCACGTCGGCGCCGCACACGAAAGGGGAAGCCTTCGCATGGACTCGAAGGTTCTTCCGATGCACCAACTGCTGGCCGGTGTACCCAAATTGGTGGGCATTTCTTCAGCGGTCGTCGCCAGTAGCGTTCTCTTCTTCTGCGGCGACTCCTCGGTTCGCTCGATCGTCATGGCCGCGTTCGCGTTGTCGGCGATCGTCGCCATCAGTGTCGGTATTCGTCGATACAAGCCTGCCGACGCCACGTCGTGGTGGTGCCTGTTCGGCGCATCTGCACTTTTTCTCGTCGGAGTCGGTCTCCGCCGCGACCCGACGGTCTATCCGGGCGGTGTCACCGCACTGTCCAATGCACTGACGCTGGGTGGTTACTGCCTGATCGGCACGGCGCTGGCGCGATGGGTCCTCGAGCGGCGGTCCAGAGACGACATCACGCCGCTCATCGATGCCGGGCTCATCTCGGTGGGCACCCTCTTCGTGTCGTGGGTGGTGCTGATATCCCCGTTGCTCGACGGCACCGTCGGTACGGTTGCCGCGATCGGTAACGGTGTATATCCCGCAATCGACGCGGGCATGATCACGCTCGTGACGTACCTGCTCGTCTCGTCCACGCATCGCAATCATGCGCTTCGCCTTCTTCTCGTCGCCTTGCTCGCAATATTGGTCGGCGACCTTGCATACGCCCAGTCCCTTTCACGCACGGTTCCGTTGTCGCCGGGACTTCTGGACGGCATTTACCTCTTCGCCTACGCCGCACTGGCCCTTGCCGCGCTCAATCCGCAGATGGCGACGATGTCGCATCGACAGAGTTCCCCTCCTCGGCACAGTCGCCGTCGGGTGCTGTTCGTCGTCGCCCTCCTGGCAGTGTGCGCGGCCACGTTGGTGCTCGGATCCTCGACCTCGACGGTCGATCTCGTGGTGCGGTCGGCGTTGCTCTCGGTACTGCTGATCGGCACGTTCTTGCGCGGCGAGCGCGCTATGAGCCTCGTCGAACGCAGTGAGGACGACGCCCGATACCGCGCGGCCCACGACGTACTCACCGGGCTACCGAACCGAACGATGCTCGACGAGCAGTTTGATCGATTGGCTCTCGCAAGCGGACGCGGGCGAATCTTCGTCCTCTTCGTCGATCTCGACAACTTCAAGACCGTCAACGATTCCTACGGTCACCGGGTGGGCGACGAGATGATCGCAGCGGCGGCCCATCGGATCCGCGCGACAGTACGGTCCTCGGACACCGTGGTGCGGTACGCGGGTGACGAGTTCATCGTCATCGGTCGCTGCACTCGTCCCGAGATGGAGGAGGTGGCGCGTTCGGTGATCGAGCGGATCTCCGAGCCGTTCGTACTCAGCGTTGCCACCACGTACATCACTGCATCCGTCGGGATCGCTGCCGCCGACAACCGCCCGGGTGATCTGGACAATCTCCTCCGCGAGGCCGATATGGCGATGTATCACGCGAAGTCGCTGGGGGCCTCCCGCTTCTCCTTCTTCGACGAGTCGTTGCGCGCGTCCTCGATCGCGGCGATCGAAACGGCCACTGCCCTACGAGGGGCGGCCCGACGCGGTGAATTGGTCGTCCACTATCAGCCGATCGTCTCGACCTCCTCACGGAGCACCGTCGTCTACGAGGCGCTGGTGCGATGGAACCGCGACGGCCGCTTGCGGTCGCCCGTCGAGTTCGTTCCGATAGCGGAATCCACGAATCTGATCGGTGAGATCGGGGCCTTCGTTCTGCGTACCGCCTTGCGGGATCTGAACGCGCTTCGGGCAGCCGGACAGAACGTCACGATGTCGGTCAATATCTCCTCGGTTCAACTCCGCGACGACTCGTTGCCGAAATTGGTCTTCGACATGCTGGAAGAGTATGGCCTGTGCGGTGCGGACCTTGCTCTCGAAGTCACCGAAACTGCACTCATCGACGACGTCTTCGCTGCCAAGAAGATCCTCGACGAACTGGCGGCGATGGAAGTGTTGATCGTTCTCGACGACTTCGGCGTCGGGTACTCCTCGCTCAGCCGACTCCGCGAACTTCCCATCGCCTTACTCAAGATCGACCGCTCCTTCGTCGCCGAGATCGGCACCAGTGAGTCCGCGGACTCACTCGTCACTGCCATCGCGGCGATGGCGCGGGCGCTGCCTGTGTCCATCGTGGCGGAGGGCGTCGAAACCGAGGAGCAAGCGCGCGCGGTGGAGGCTCTGCATTGCCGGTTCGCGCAGGGATACCTCTATGGGCGGCCTGCGCCACTGGAGCACTGGCTGCAGACCACGCACACCTCGGCGCACCCGGTCGGTGTCGACATGTCGAATAGCGTCGAATAAACCACCGCTGCGTGCGACGACCTTCAGACGAACCGGTAACCCATCCCGGTCTCGGTGAGCAGGTGGCGCGGATGCGACGGGTCGTCCTCGAGCTTGTGCCGTAACTGACCGAGATAGATTCGGAGATAGTGCGTTTCGCGCCCATGTTGCGGACCCCACACGGTCTGCAGGATCTCCTTCTGGGAGACCAGTTTCCCTTGGTTTCGGACGAGGAGTTCGAGTACACCCCATTCGGTCCGAGTGAGATGGATGTTCGCTCCGTGCCGCGTCACAGTCTTGGCGGACAAATCGACGGTGAACGAATCGGTGACCACAACGGCCGCTTCCGCTGTATGAGGTCCGCGTCGCAGAGCTGCGCGCAGGCGCGCGAGTAACTCGTCCATCCCGAACGGCTTGGTGACGAAATCGTCGGCACCAACATCGAGTGCCTCGACTGTGTCGACGGAATCGGTCCGAGCCGAGAGAACGACGATCGGCACATCGGTCCATCCGCGCAAGCCGCCGATGACGTCGATCCCGTCGATATCCGGCAGACCGAGATCGAGGATCACGATCTCGGGATGGAAGTTGGCGGCCACTCGGAGCGCCTCGGCTCCCGATGCCGCCGTCACTACCTCGTAGCCGCGCACGTTCAGATTGATTCGGAGTGCTCGCAGGATCTGCGGCTCGTCGTCGACGATGAGAACTCTGACCCGCGGCGTCGCCATCGCACCACCGCCCGTACCGACCTCGGCAGACACACCGTTGCGCATCCGTCGATCCCCTCGTCGCTCGTTGGGCCAGCAGCTACGGATACACCGTACTTCGAGCCGGTGCCCAGCTCCACACTCCTATGCCGGACGACCCGGAAGCGGATCCTCTTCAATCTTTCGACGGGTGGTCGATTCTGAGATCGAAATGCGACATTCGGGACACTGCTCTCAGGTTGACGCTCTACAGTCGGACCCAGAAGTCAAGTCTGCATCGACAGAGAGATTCACCATCAGCTATCCACACCACGCCGACTCATCTCACCGAAGCCACAACCTGAGCCACGCCGCTGCAGGAACTGCATGGATTCTCTCGTTCGCATATTTGTTGGCAGAGGTGTTCACGGCTGCTGCGTGGAACACGCCCTACAGCTTTGCCCAGAACTCGATCAGCTCGCTGGGTGTGACGACCTGTGACGTCGATTCGTGCTCTCCGATGCACGACGTCATGAACTCGACGTTCGTAGCGCTCGGGGTATTGACCCTCATCGGCGCCCTCTTCTTGCATCGACATATCAGAAATGGTCGGGCGAAGAAGTGGATTCTCTCACTGGCGGTTGTCATCGCCGTGAGCACGGCAGCCACCGGACTGTTCCCCGCGAACGACGGAGCGCTGATCCATTGGTCGGCGGTGATGCCGGGATTCGTGGCAAGACATGTCGTGCTCGTACTGATCGCATGGCATCTGTGGCACGAGAAGCGACTGGTGGCGATCTGGTCGGCACTGTGCGCGTTCGTCGGAGTACTTGGAGCAGTCCTCATGTTGGCGAAAGCACTGCACTTCGGTCTCGGGGAGCGCCTTGCGCTCTACCCCTTGCCGACGTGGATGGCAGTCACCGGCACCGCGGTGTTGCTGGCCTTGGCACGACGCACGGTCCTGCGGAACGTCGAGTTCTCGGTGCGCGCGTTCGACCCGCGGATCTGGCCGCGCGTCTGGATTGCCCCGACTGTGGACTGCCCTCGTGACCCGCATCCGGTGAGCGGCAAGCTCACGGTCCTGGCACCACCCAGCGTTGTCCGAACGCACAGTACGGAGTGATCGAAGTACGGGCCGCCGCGACGTCGTTCATCGACGGATCGTGGACCTGAAGGCTCGATATTCTGCCGAGAACTCCGCTCGCGGGTCATGCAGGCGAGTTCAGGCTGCCGATCGCTCCACTTCGGGTGCGACCAGTTCGATCTGATCGACCCACTTGTCGGTGTACTGGAAATGTGGGCGTCGATCACCGATGTAGGAGCTGAGCCACGACACGACCGCGACGTACCGGTTACGAAAGCCCACCAAGTACATCAGGTGCACCGCCAGCCAGAGAACCCAGGCGATCGGCCCCGCGATGTCCACTTTGCCGAACAGACGCGCGACGGCACTGAATCTACCGACGATCGACATACTGCCCTTGTCGACGTAGCGGAACGGTGTGCCTGCCTTCACCTTTCCGGTAATCATCTTGGCCGCATGCCTACCCTGCTGCATCGCGATAGGAGATTGGCCGGGGAGGCTGTTCAGTGACGTGACATCGCCGATCGCGAAGATGTCCGATGCCGAACCGACAGTCAGGTCGTCATGAATCAGTAGGCGCCCGGCACGATCGGTGTCGCACCCTGTTCGCTCGGCGATCGTCGCGGCCAGTGCGCTTGCCTGAACGCCCGCCGACCAGATGACGGTCTTGGCTGCGATGGTGCGTACGTCCTTGGTGTCGACGTCTTTGATCGTGACGGTGTCATCGGCGATGTCGGTGACCATGGCACCAGTCACCACGTCCACCCCGGACCGCTCCAGTTTGGCGCGCGCATACTTGCTCAACCGTCCACCGTAGGCAGGCAACACATCTTTGACGCCGTCGACCAGTGTGACCGTGACGTCGTCCTCGGTGATATCGGGGAACGAAGCGGCGAAATAGCGGTGGGCAAGATCGCGGATCTGGCCGGCAAGTTCGACACCGGTTGCACCAGCGCCGACCACGACGAAGCTCAGGAGTTCACGCTTCGCTTCGATGTCCGAGGTCAGATGCGCTTCTTCGTAGCAACTCAGGATCTGCTCGCGGAGGGCGACGGCGTCGTCCACGGTTTTGAGGGCGAATGTGCGGTCCTTGAACTCGTCGTGACCGAAATATGCCTGCGTAGCGCCAGTAGCGACGATGAGGCGGCCGTACCGGATCGAACGGGTGGAGCCCGCTGCTGTGTAGGTGAGAACGTGCCGCTCGGGATCTACGTCGACGACCCTGCCCAACCGGACATCGGCCGAGTCGTACTCGGCGAGAATGCGCCGGATCGGCGGGGCAATCTCTCCCGTCGAGATCATTCCGGTGGCCGCCTGATACAGCAGCGGCTGGAACAGGTGCTCGGTGGTGCTGGAGATAAGCGAGAACTTCACGCCAGCCTTACCCAGAGTCTTGGCGGCAGCCAAAGCTCCGAATCCTGATCCGACGATCACGACCTCGTACTCATCCACGACAAATCCTCCTACTCGAAAGCTGTTAAGTACATGCAACGCCTGTATCGGGTCGCTATCAACGCGAAAGATCGCATAGCATCAATGAGCAGAACTCATGGATGGAGAAATCGTGGAACTACGACAGGTGAAATACTTCCTCGCCGTCGCCGAGGAGTTGAACTTTTCACGGGCCGCCGAGCGCTTCTACATCTCCCAGTCCGCAGTCAGCCTGCAGATCGCCAAACTCGAACGCGAGATGGGCGAGCCACTGTTCGAACGGACATCACGGTCCGTCCGATTGACCACTGTCGGAGCACAATTGGTGTCGATCGCCCGACACATGATCGAACTGGAACAGTCCGCACTCGCACTGACTGCGCGAAAACGTAACCAACTCAGACTGACCGGAAACATGACCTTCGCCGCGAACGCGCTGGCCGCAATCGTGCGCGTGCGTGAGCAACACCCCGAGGCAGAAATCGACTTCGTACTCAAACGATTCGCCGAACAGATCGAAGCAGTCACGACGGGGGATTGTCAGGTCGCACTCATCCGAGGCAGCGTCGAACGATCAGGATTGCAAGCGAAGGAGCTATGGACCGAGGACCTCGTAGTGGTCCTGTCGGAGCGGCACCCATTGGCCGACCGAATCGAACCGAGCCTGGAAAACCTCGCCGCGTACCCACTCCTGCTACCCAAGCGCAGCGAACAAATACTGCTGCACCGCGTCGTCGAAGGTGCGATGAAACGCAGCGGCCTGCGCCTGACATTCGGCCCACCCGTAGCCCTCGACCACACCGCGAGCGCTGAACTGCTCAACCGTCCGGACTGCTGGTCGATCCTCTACGCCAGCACCGCCGCAGGCACCCCCACCAGCGGCCTCGTATTCCGACGAGAAGCGCAGCGGCGGTTGCAACTCGCCGTATCAGCAGTCGTCGACGGCACAGTACCCGCTACCGATATTCAGCGAGATCTCGTTGCGGCACTGGCGGAAACGGCGCCCAAACCGCGGGAAAAGTGATCGGGGCGCGTCCATGCGCAAGTACCGAAAGTACATGGCATTGATAACGTCGACCAATGTCCCACACGTCGTCCATGCGAGCAGGCTTCGCCCTCGCAGCATTGGCAGTGATGACGGCCGGCCTGACTGTCGTCGGCGCTGGAATGCCGCCGGACGGTGACCCGAAACGTGAACCGACATTCACCGGTACCCGGGCCTTCGACATCGACATCGACCCCGACGGAACCGTCACCGAGATCACCGACCTGGATGAAAGCTTCAGCGAGGGGATCGCGGGAACGTTCGTCCCGGCGACACCGCTGCAGACCCGAGCGACCGTGCGAGAGTTCGGCGCCGAAGAGGGCTGGGGTGTCCTGGCCGCGCCCGAACTGCCAGGTGGATGCTGGGTTCACTACTCCCATATCGACGGAAACGGTTTCAGAGCACTCACTGCAGGCCAGCAAGTGAGCGTCGAATACGAGGATCTCCTCGCCCTCTACGGACCGGGGGCTCAGCAGGATGGTTACGCATTTCGTGCCATACGCGTCCATTCGTGAGTAGCCGCGGCGTGGGCTGGGAAGCACTCGCTCACCAACTCGATCATGATCGATGGTGCAACCGACGCACCCGGTGACGCCCCCAACAATCCGGCTATGGTTCCGCCTGCGCCGGTGATCAATTCGGTACCGAACGTGAGGACGCCAGAGTGCCCAATGCGGGTCCCGGACGACTGAGGCTTGATCAGCTGAGCCCGCTGACCTGCCCGTATCGGATACCATTGAGCCGGATTCGCCTCCGGAACGAACGTCTTCAAAAGCTCGAATTTCTTTCTTCGCGTTGTCATTAATTCACCGAACAGGTAGCGAAGCAATGGCAGATTATGAAGCCCGACAGCCAGAAGCGGCAACAGATTATGCAACCGAACTGTCGTGAACAGGTCTCTCACCGAGCCCGCTTTCAACAACTTGGTACTGAACGTTGCGTACGGCCCGAACATGAGAGAGCTCTTGCCGTCGACGACCCGGGCATCGAGATGGGGCAGCGACATCGGCGGCGCTCCGAGCGCCGATTGCCCATACACCTTCGCGTGGTGCCGACTTACTACCTCGGGTACATCGGTGCGTAGAAATTCTGCCCCGAAGGGGAACACGCCGTATCCGCGTACTTCAGGGATACCGGATTTCTGCAAGAGTTTCAACGCGTAGCCTCCTGCACCGACAAAGACGAAGTTAGCCTGCACACGGAACCGCTTCTTCGAGTGCACGTTCCTACCCGAGACAAGCCAGGTTCCGTCTGCACGACAATCTAGGTCGGTCACCTCACGTCCGAGGTGTACACGCCCGCCACCTCGCACCATCGAGTCGGCCAGCGACACCGTGAGAGAACCGAAGTCGATATCGGTGCCACCGGTGTGACGAGTGGCGGCCACCGGGCCGTCCAGCACGCGTCCCGCCATGACCAAGGGCGCCCAGTGCTCGATGACCTCTGTGTCCTCGGAGTACTGCATACCGGAGAACATCGGCGACGTCCGCAGAGTTTCGTAACGCTGCCTCAAGTATTCGACATCGTGATCCCCGAACACGACATTCAGGTGAGGCGTTTCGTTGATGAATGTAGGCGGCAACTCGCCGTCTGCAATCAGCGAAGCCCAGAAGTTCTGTGAGATTCGAAATTGCCGAGCGATGTGCTCGGATTTGGTCGGGTCTGCCGCGTCCGGCATGTAGTTGAGCTCGCACAGTCCCGCATGGCCGGTGCCCGCGTTGTTCCATGCATCCGAGCTTTCGCCTGCAAGTCGATCGAGCCGCTCGAACAATGCAATCGATTTGCCGGGCAACAGCTTTGCGAGAATCGCGCCGAGAGTGGCCGACATGATGCCGCCGCCGATCAAGACGACATCGAATGTCTCGACTGGTAGATGGGTGCGCGTGAACATAGGAGCCTCCCCCTGTATATGTGCCTTCGGCCGTCGGACTGATATTGGTCGTCAGAAACCAATCCGTCCAATGTTCGATTCAGTGGAATATCATCCAGAAATGGATGAGTATCTGCTGCCCCATGTCGAGATCGTTGCGCCGCTTCTCGCAGCATTCGACGCAGCGGCCACCGAAGGCCACATCACGCAGGCCGCGGACAAGCTCGGGGTGCCTCAATCTTCGTTGAGCCGACGCCTGAAGACGTTGGAGAAAACGCTCGGTATCGCACTGTTCCAACCCGTCGGAAGGGGAGTAGCGCTCACCTCCGCGGGACGAGAACTCTACGAGCTCACTCATGACGCTATTCGAATACTCGACGACGCCATCACAGTGGTCAGCGCCAATGCCGACCCATCGAGCGGCTTCGTCCGATTCGGCTTCCCCCTGACACTCGGCCCAGTAGGAATTACGGCGATTCTCGCCGAGTTTCATGAAACCGCGCCGCGAATCCGTGTGCATCTCGTACAGGCGCATGGTGAAGCGCTCGCCCACATGATTCGCGACGGCAGGCTCGACGTTGCCGTCGTCATACCCCCACCAGCTGACCTGACCGTTACAGTTCTCGGAAGTCAGCACATCCGCCTTCATGTAGCGCACACCAACGCATTGGCCGGACGCTCAGAGGTAGCTGTTGCCGAGCTCGAGGACGAACCCTTCATCGCAAGTCCGCCGTCGTTTCACCTTCGAGCTCTGCTCGACTCCTGGTGCACCGAAGCGGGTTTCGCTCCCCGCGTTCCTTTCGAGATCAGCGAAATCGACACCATCCGAGCTCTTGTCGCCCATGATCTCGGCGTCGCACTGCTGCCGGGGGAATCGGAGCACTCCTCCGTCGTTGCTGTTCGACTGTCGGGGTCACGAGATCGGGAAATCGGGCTCGTTACCGGCAACCACCGTCCAACGTCGGCGGTCTCTCGTTTCACTCAGCATGTGGTCGAGCACCGGCACAGGATCACTGCGCTACGGGAATGACCACACCGGATGTGAGCGCTATCTGTTGCTCGGAAACTTCGGCCACACTTTCACGCAACACCAGGTAAGCCTCGTCCAGCGATACCGCCGCGGGCACGCTGGTCCGGTCGGAGAACTCGACGGTCGACTTGTCTCCCAAAGCAATTCGAACAACCGTGGCTCCGACCGAAGGTAGCTCGGTGACTGCAGGGATTGGTGCCGGGGGATCCGAAGGACCCGAAAGGACCTCGATATCGCCGCCTGCGAGGCAGACGATCGTAGAACCATCGGAGCCGGCATATTCCCAGGACTCGACCTCTTCGCGCGAAGCCGCTTCGACCACCGTTCCGTCGTCGAACACGATCGTCAATTCACCGGACTCCGCGTAAGCGACGCTCTCGCACAGACGACCGACGAGAGCAGCGGCAAGTCGCAGCCCTTCGAACTGATTGTCCTCGTCCACCAGCACGTCACCGATCACGAACTCACTGAACGCAACGGTAGCGCCGCCGGCGAACTCGATGCTCAGATCGAAGTCCAACAGAACGCGTGTGACGCGTCGGGACTGCAGTGCAAGTTCCATCGGTGCCGGTGTCATCACTGACGACTCCAATCCAGTGAGATTTTCATTCGGCCGTTCGGTAGAGCCGCCAGAACCACACTGCCGTCACCGCCAACATGACAATGCCCGAACCCAGTGCGCCGACGACGAGAAGCATCGTTCCGAGAGCAGCGAGGCCGATGATCCCGGCCAGTTGAAGTCCGTCGCCGATGCGCACACCAGAACTGTCCCCTGCCCTGGTCGGGGGCGCAACCTGTGGCTCGAAGATTGCCGATGGCGGGAACTCCTCGCAAGAAAAGTTCGACGGACCCGACGCGCTAGTGCGCTGTGGACCGCTTGGCGAGAACACGGGTGACCCCGAGCTGGCCGCCGACGATTATCAGACCAGCGATCAAACCGAGAATCGCGGACGCGATCGTATTGACGATCCATGCCAACACCCCTCCGATACCGGAGATATCACCGACAGCGTCCTCGAGGTGGTGAACCAGCTGATAGATCGGATGGAAACCGAGATCGTCGATTCCGATGAGCAAAATGTGTCCACCGACCCACAACATGGCAGCGGTTCCGACTATGGACAGTACGGACATGACGTGTGGCATCCCACGCACCAGGCCGCGCCCGAACTTCTCGAGCAACCCAGTCGAGTTCTCCGCAAGCTTCAGACCGATGTCATCCATTTTGACGATGAGCCCGACGACGCCGTAAACGAGAATGGTAATCACGACTGCGACGACCGCAAGGACGACTAAGCGGTTCCAGAAGCCTTCGCTCGCAATGGTATCGAGCGCAATGACCATGATCTCCGCTGACAGGATCAGATCTGTACGGACAGCTCCAGAGACGACGCTATCCTCATCGCGCGGCTCGTCTGCCGCCGCCTCGTGATGCGCACCGTGACCGAAGAGCACACCCCAAATCTTGTGCACTGCTTCGTAACTGAGGTAACAACCACCGAGCATCAGAATTGGGGTCAGCAGCCACGGAAGGAACTGACTGAGCACAAGCGCGATGGGCAGAATAATGATGAGCTTGTTGCGCAGCGAACCGATGGCGATCCGCTTGATGATGGGCAGCTCACGCTCGGCGGCGAGACCACGAACATACTGCGGCGTCACGGCCGCGTCGTCGATGACTACACCTGCGGCCTTGGCTGTCGCTTTCGCGGTTGCCGCCCCGACGTCGTCGATCGATGCAGCGGCCAGACGAGCAAGCGCTGCGACGTCGTCGAGAAGAGCAACAAGTCCACCAGCCATCACAGACCTCCAGGAATCAGCGCGTAGAGCATGTAGACGGACGGTTCCATGAATGCATCTGATCTCATGAAGGTCGGCGTCGGCATCGGTCGTACAGCACAATACCGGCACCGGCCCGCCCCCTACGAGCGGCGACTACCGGACAACACGGACACCCGGCTGCCCTTGATCCCTGAACAACTCGGGTACGAGTCGAAGAAGGCCCCGATCAGGTTTGCGGGTTGTCTCCGAACATGAGCTCGCGGCCGCTGATCTCCGTAGGGACGATTTCGACGATGTTGTATTTGGTGGTGGGAACCCAGGAGACGAAGTCGAGCGCTTCGGCTTCGGCGATTTCCGCGGACGTGCTCAGGGTCCGGGCCGTCCCATGCACGACGACGCTCCAACCGGAAACGCCGGGATCGATGTGATCGACTTCGAAGACGACGCGGTTCTCGATGCTGAGTTCGACGAGTTTGGTGCCCTCCGCAGTCCGGAACAACAACCGGCCACTGTCGGCCAGGTAGTTGACGGGAACCACGTCGATCCGCCCGCCGACCGAGGTCACCAGGCGACCCAGCCTCTCCGAACGCAGCGCATCCCAGCTCTGCTCCTCGGTGAAGACACGAACCGGCCCAGCAGGGGTATGCGCATCAGGTGCGGTCATGACCCGATTCTCTCACTCCGGGCGCATTATTGTCTGCCGTATCGGCAACACGTTCGGGGAGCGGCCGCCCGCCCCGTTCACCGAGTTCAATGATGTTGTCGGCATAGATTTTTCGGTGTCGGTTCCGTTGCTCACACACTGCCCTGTCACGTCTGTTACACGCTGCCGTGGGGTTAGGGTCAGAGTGTCCGAAGAGCCCCACGGCGGACCGCGTATCAGCGTTTTTTACGAGAGTCAGTACGGCAGCAAACGGAAGAGGCAAGCTATGAAGGTTCGTGATCTGATGACCCGCGAGGTCGTGACCGCCCAACGCGACACACCGGTGCGGGAGGCGATCCTGCTGTTGACCAGTAAGCGATTCGCAGCGCTACCGGTCGTCGACCGAAAGGGCGCGTTGGTAGGGATCGTGTCGGAATCGGATCTGTTGGCGTTTCAGACATCGAACCCGAAAGCCGTGATCTCTCCGGCAGTGGTCAGCGAGGTCGAAACAGCGGAACCACAGTGGGAAGCGTCGACCGCGGCAGCGGTGATGTTGGATCGGCATGTGCGCTCGATGCCCGTCGTCGAGTCCGGGATCCTGGTTGGCGTCATCGCCCGCAGCGACGTGTTGCGAAGCCTGATCATCGGCGACAACGAGGTCATCGCCGCGAAAGTCCGCGCACTGCTCGACGACTACTCCGGTAGCACTCGGCGATGGGTGATCGCAGTCCGCAGCGGTGGTGTCGTCGAAGTAGGAGGAGGGTTCGACGACGACACCGAACGGCATGTCGTGCACAGGTTGCTCTCCACCATCGACGGTGTCACCAAGGTGAACCTCGATACTCGTATTTCGGACTGACCTCGTGGGGCCGCACACGTCGGGCGGGTGATTCGTGTAGTGACTGGGGGGGCGTGAGGCGGGCTTCATTCGATAGTTCTTCACGAGTAACAGCCGGCGTCATGCTCACCGAAATATTTGTATTATGTTGTGCCCCAGCGTCGATATGTGAGCCAACATGTTGCTGTTTTGCGATCGAACCCCGAGCAACTCGAGGCCGCGTTTCAGCATTCCTGTGTCATAAGACGGGCGGTCCGGTTCAGATCTCGCGAGTCCAACATCGGCAGACCAACGCGCTCGAGGAGAACCAGTACGAAGTCGACGCGCTTGGTCCCGTCACGGAAGAGGTGCTGCTGCATCCGACCGTCGGGCGAGACCTCGACGAGTCCGCCACCATCCAGAGCCACCGCTACCTGGCCGGGCCCGCCACCGAGATCCGGGCAGCGCTGCTCGCAGTGACCGAACAGAATCAGGGACAGACATATGCTCGAGAACGCACCGATCCGACTGCCGAAGGTCCTCCGCGAGGGGGACGACGCAGCGGCGATCGACATCTTGCGCAAGTACTTCACCCACCAGGTCGACAAGACCGGCCACATCCGAACCGGAGCCCGGTGGGACGCGTGGGATCCCAGCGGACGGCGCGCTGCGGACGCGTACGTCTTCACCACCGACGACCTCGTCGCGGTCACCCTGCTGTCCGTGCAGGTCCAGGCGCAGGGCGCGTGGCTCCTCCTCGGGGAACGCCGCGACGAGATGGCGGCTCGGCTGACGGATGTGGGGCCGGACCGCGACCTGGCCGAGGAACACGACCCGATGACGGCTGAGTCCCCGGCCTGGCAGTTGGAGAATGCGCTGCGGGAGATCCACGGCATCGGCCGGACGATCGCCTCGAAGCTCATCGCGCGCAAGCGGCCGCGGCTGTACCCGATCTACGACGAGGTCGTCGGCCGCCAGCTGGGAACCAAGTCGGCCCACCTCGAACCAATCAGGCTGGCCCTGCGACACGACGACGGGGCACTGCACCATCGGCTGCTCAATCTGCGTGATCGGGCCAGCCTGGACGATTCGGTGTCGGCACTGCGGGTCCTGGACGTGCTGGCGTGGATGCAGGGCAAGGGGTACGTCGCGAAGCCTTGATCGGCGGCCGTCAAGCCTTCGGCAGCACGTAATGCGCGGTGCGACGGCTGCCGCGGAGCTCGAGCAGTCCCTTTCCGGCCATTCTCCGCAATAGGTTGCTAGCCGTGTCAGGGCTGATCATGCACAGCTCCGATGTTTTGGCTCGGGTGATCTCCCCGAAGGATTCGACGAACTGCAATACCATCTGCTCTCGCTGAATAGCGTCTGTGCCCCGCACCCGCACGTACGTGGATTGAGTGCCGAGGGCCTGGTATGCCGACGCTGACAGGTGATAGGTGCGTCCTCGCCCGGCCCCACGCATCTCGACCAGCCCGGAGTCCACCATGCGACCGATACTCGCGCGGGCCTCGCCCTCTGTGACCTCGAGTTGGTCGGCGATTTCGGGAGCAGTCAGCTGCGGCTCGACCCGTAGCTCGTGGAGAATCTGCAGGTCGGACAGTCTCATGGGCTTCTTGGTCGAGGTCTCCTGTTGGGCGATCAGCCGCGCGAGGGCGAGGTCCGCCTTACCGAGCGGGAATACAGCCTGCACTTCCGCAGTGGTGGATCGGCTGTAGTCGGGGGCCTCGCGTCCGATCCGCAGAAGCGAGGCGAACATCTTGTTCACGCCACGGCCTGACCTGTCCACGATTCCCGCACGGCGGAACGCATCGGCCAAAATCGGGCTCCGCGGCCGGGAAACCGTCAGGAGGTTGTCCAGTCGCACACCAGCGGGGAAGCCTCCCGGGCTGGTTACCGTGAACGCGTCGTCAGTAATCTCAACTCGGACGGCTCCCATCGCGGTGTAGTCCCGGTGGACCAGGGCGTTGGCGATCACCTCGCGAGCCGCGGACTCGGGGACAGCCGGGATGGCCAATCGCAGTAGTCCGAATTCGACTTCGTCCTCCCGATTCCATGCTTGGAATCGCGCCATGAGGTCCTCTGCCGATTTGAACAGTGGATCACGGGAGAATGCGTTGACCTCGATGGCGAGACCATCGAGGATCTGGAATGCGGATTCGTGATTCGGAATGTAGCGCCGCAGAGCATGGGCCTTGCCGAACAGGAGCACGGCGCCAAGGGACGGCAGGGTCGTGCCGGCGGGACCTATCGTCGTGACCCCCAGTGCGCTACAGATCTCCTTGCCCTCGAGTTCTCCGGTCACGGGGTCAGCGTTGGAGGTCCTGGCGAGACGCCTGAAACGGTCGAACTCGAGCGGATCCAGATCGTCCCAGCTGACATCACGAGCGGGAAGGGATGCGAAATCGGTTGCACCACGGTCGATTTCCCTGGCCAGCATCTCGTGTGCCGGAAACGGCACGCACTGTGGTGTGCCATCCGCCTTCAGCGCACGGCGCGTGTACTTGCCGTCTGTAGTGCCAGTGACCCGCAGGGAGTCGGGCACCTCCACGACGATTACGTCGTGGTCATCGAGGCTGACGATGGTGGTGCGCGTCTGTACATACGGGGAGGTCTTGTTCATGACTAGCGCATCGATCCGCGCGGGGTCGGTCATCGTGCCGTGGCGATTGTCGGCTCCGGTGACGGTTCCGTCATCCTCGACTCCTACCAACAACACGCCCCCGCCCCCGTTTGCCAGGCAGACCACCATCTCGACCAGGGCTGCGTCGTTGAACTTGTCGCGTTTGCCGCGCTTGAACTCGGTCGTCAACGACTCGCCCTCGGCGATCAGGGCTCGCACCTTTGCAGGGTCCACGGACCCATAGTACGCAAAGTTTATGCGTATCGGGTTCTATCCACCAACACTATGCGTAACTATGCGTAACTGTGCCCCTGGCCCGTGGGGACGCTTGGCAGTCTGGTGGGCCAGGTCGTGATCGCGGGCTCTGTACAGCTGACAGAGGGGCAGAGATGGCGGACGACGGTCGATCGGTTCGGTCTTGTAGAGCCCGATCGTCGACTCCATCAAGGCGTTGTCGAGAGCATCCCCGACAATGCCGATCGAGCCGGCGATCCCGGACTCGGTCAGCGCCTCGGTGAACGCCAGCGACGTGTACTGACCGACTACCCACATCCGAATGATGAACCAATCCTGTTGCGGCGAAACAAACTACCCCCGCGCCATGTCCACGAACCTGGACAGGTGAAGCTGATGTGCCACAGTGATTGTCGCGGTCGGACCATTACGGTGCTTGCCTAGAATCAGGTCGGCCTCGCCGCCGCGGGGGTCGTCACGCTCGATTGCATCGGGACGGTGCAGCAGGATGACCATGTCGGCGTCCTGCTCGATGGAGTTGTGGACGGCGATGCCGTCGGCGACGAAGTTGTGCGTGCCGAGGACCGTCGCGTCGTAGACCTCCTCCTCGCCGTCCGGCTCGATGGACACGACCGCGTCCCACGCCACGTCGTTGGTCGCCAGCATCTCGAGATCCGCGCTGTCGAGGACGGCGGCGATGCGCCCCAGCCGCCCGGTCGACGGGGTGGACCCGGAGAACT
>JBBPZN010000040.1:0-25202 GCA_038198705.1 Mycobacteriales bacterium | reverse complement strand
CGTTCGCTTCGCGCGCTCGACCATGTCGTAGACCATCGGGTACCAGATTGCACCGGAGTACTGCAGCATGTGCACGTCCACGTGCCCGAACTGCTCGGTGAGGACATCGAGGTCGACCGGGCGAGCGTCGTTCATGTTGAACGCGACGGTCTTCCCGTCGGAGACTACGAGTCCCGAGTCACCGATGGGGCCGTCGGCGGGTGCGCGGAGCGCGATGATCATGATGTCCAGGTCGCCCTTGGGGCCGGACACCGTGTGCTTCACCGACGTCGTGGTCTCGAAGAATTTATGGAAACCGAGCTTCTCGAGCTCGTGCCGAAGGTCCGGGACCGGGTAGTCCGGCAACAGCACGGTCGTGTCCTTGTTGACGTGCTCGGCCAGGTTCTTCGGGTCGAAGTGATCCTTGTGCAGGTGCGAGACGTAGAGGTAGTCACAATCGCCGAGAACGTCCCAGTCCAGCTGCGAGTTGTCGGGGAAAGGGAACCATGAGGTGAAGTAGGCGGGGTTCACCCACGGATCGCACAGAATGCTGCCGGCATCGGTCTGAATATGAAATCCGGCATGTCCGACGCTTGTGACCTGCAAAGAATTACTCCTCTTTCATGAGTGTTACCCATAGCCCTGTACTCGCAAGCCCTGTGTATTTGCTTCGATGATAGGCCGAGCGATTCGGTCAGTTGAGCGAGCAACCGACCAAATCGCATTCGGGGACGAGCGTGATGCCGAACTCGGCTTCGACTCCGTCGCGAATGTGAGATGCAAATGCCATGACATCCGCTGTACGGGCACCGCCACGGTTGGTGACGGCCAGCACGTGTTTGGTCGACAGTGAGACGGTCCCTGCACCGAATTCACCGCCGTACCCGTGCGCGAAGCCTGCGTTCTGGATGAGCCACGCAGCGTGCACCTTGATGCCCGACGGGTCGGGGTACTGCGGCGCACGCGCCGCCTCGGCCGGAACCTCGGCCAGCACCGGATTGAGAAAAAACGATCCGACACTCCAGGTGTCATGGTCCGCGGCGTCGAGCACCATGCCCTTCTGCCCGCGCAGATCCAACACTGCTTCACGGACTTCCTTGGCAGGGACCGTGTCGCCGATGCTCACGCCGAGTCGGTCGGCGAGCCCTGCATACCGGACCGGATCCGAGGATTCGGACCGACGAAGCTTCATCGTGGTATCGAGGATGACGTACCTGCTCGAGTGCTTGAACACCGACTGGCGATGCAATCCGAACCCACACCGATCCGGCGTCCAGGTTGCTCTCTCACCGGTCTCACGGTCGTAGACGGTCAAGCTCTCCAACACATCCGACGTCACCGTGCCGTACGCGCCGACGTTCTGCACCGGCGTCGCACCGGAAAGCCCGGGGATACCCGAGAGCGCTTCGAGTCCAGCCAATCCCTCGTCCAGCGAGGCGGCCACCACCGAATCCCACGACGTCCCCGCAGCGACCCAGAGCGACTCACCGTCGATCCGCGTCCCTGAAGTCTCGACCTTGACGACCAGGCCGTCGAAGCCGTCGTCACCGACAACGAGGTTCGATCCTCCGCCCACGAGCAGCACTGGCGTCCCCGACGCATCAGCATCCTGGACCAAGGAGACAAGCTCGTCACTGCTGGCGGCGACGGCGAACTCACGAGCCGGGCCGCCGACACGCATCGTGGTGAGCTCGGAAATTGCGGTGGGCACGGGAACCCAGGGTACCGGTCTCACATGTACCTCCGAGCCACCCGGTAATCTCCGCGTATGCCTCGCCCCATCGCGCACAGCGCGTCCGTTCCCGCACCCGTCGACAAGGTGCACGCCGCGCTCGTGTCCGAGCAGTACTGGAAAGACCGTATCGAGGAGATCGGCGGCCCCAGCGCACACCTGGTCAGTGTGCATGCGATCAACGGGACGATCAGCGTCGTCATGTCCCAATCCATCCCGGAAGAGGAACTGCCCGCTGCCGTCACAGCATTCAAGAAGGGCCCGCTCGTCATCGAGCGCACCGAATCCTGGGGCCCGATCGGCGGAAACCGCGCCGAGGGCAAATTCGGTGCCACCGTCGAGGGTGCTCCCGCAACGGTCTCCGGAACCACGCTGCTCGAAGGAAACGCCGAGGCGTCGACCATGTCGTTGTCCGGCACCACAGAGGTGAAGGTTCCGATCTTCGGCGGAAAGATCGAAGCCATGATCAGCGAGCAAGTTCTCTCGCTCATCGACAACGAGCACGGATTCACCGCGAAATGGATCGCCGAAAACCTGAGCTGACCGGATATACCGGCGGGTAGGCACCCTGGCCAGGCCCGCCGACGGAGCCGGTACCCTGTTGCACTATGGCTCGCCGCATGAACTACTCAGCCCGGTTCACCCACTCCACCGAGCAGGTGTACGCCGCGTTGTCCAGCCGCGATCACTGGGACGCTCGTATCGAGGAGATGAAGAAGTACTCCCACAACGAGCTGAAAAGTTTCGAGGTCGGAGACGGGGGAATCGACATCGTGATGCACCACATCATTCCGCGGACCGAACTGCCCGACATCGCGCAGACCATCCTGAAAAAGGACATGATCATCACCCGGAACGTGCACTTCGACCCATTCGGTGACACCACGTCCGGCAAATACGATGCGTCGATTCCTGCCGGCCCCGGCAGCCTGAAAGGTTCCACCTCACTGTTCGCGACCGACGCCGGATCGACCCTTCGGACCGCCTCCGAAGCCAAAGTGTTCCTGCCGTTCGTCGGTAGCAAACTCGAGCAGCTCATGCTGGTCAACCTCATCGACCTGTGGCGCGGTGAAGGCGAAGTGACAGCCGACTGGCTTGCCCAGAACTCCTAGCCACACTGGTCGTTCCGCAGGCTCCACTCCTGCACTTCATGGTCGTTCCGCAGGCTCCACTCCTGCCCACCTGGGTCGTTCCGCAGGCTCCACTCCTGCACTTCATGGTCGTTCCGCAGGCTCCACTCCTGAAGGCGTCATAACCAGAGGCACTACCGGAATCAACCGACTTCGTCGCAGCGATCGGTGGCTCACCCACAACGTGGCCGTGCGGCACACGCTCATCGAGGCAACCGATCCGCTCGTCGTCGATCTCGGCTACGGAGCGCGACCGGACACCACTCTGGAAATGGCCCGTCGGCTACGCACGATCCGGCCCGATCTGCGCGTCACCGGACTCGAAATCGACCCCGCTCGCGTGGTGGACTCGGTCGAAGGGGTGAACTTCGCCCGCGGCGGCTTCGAAATGGCAGGACTCCGCCCGAACCTCGTTCGCGCATTCAACGTGCTTCGGCAGTATCCCGAAGACGCTGTCCCCGAAGCCTGGTCGCGCATTCTGTCCGGCCTCGCGCCCGGAGGACTGCTCGTCGACGGAACCTGCGACGAGCTTGGCCGACGCTGTGCATGGGTCCTGCTCGACGCTCACGGACCGATTTCGCTGACCCTTGCATGGGATCCGTTCACCGTGGCCATGCCCTCGGATATCGCCGAACGATTACCCAAGGTGCTCATTCACCGCAATATCCCCGGCGAGCCCATCCATCGATTGCTACAGGCCGCGGACCGCGCCTGGTCGACGGCAGCGCCCCTGGCACCGTTCGGCCCGCGTGTGCGGTGGCACGCCGCACTCGGACAGTTGGCCGGCAACGGAGTACCGACGGTGCCTCCCCGTCGACGGATGCGGGACAACATCCTGACTGTGCCGTGGGATCTCGTGCGGCCCAACACCTAGATACAGGCGGAGAGAGCCAATTCGATGCGCTCGGAGACGCGGTCGGATCCAGCAGTAGCTTCCTGATACAACGCTCCTACGTCGACGCGACCGATGGCAACAGCGTCACCGACGACCTCGTCGAGGGTTATCTGGGAGATTCCGCCTCCCGCGAGGTCGAGGACCGTGCGGATCGGCGTCGTGAGCCGAAAGGTGCCCGTCGACTCGAAATCGTGGGGTGCGAGCTGGAGTCGATGAACGGCGAGGCGGGTGTCGGTGAGACGAAGATTGGTGAACGCGGATACGTGTACGAACTGCGGATGCAGGTGACCGAATCCGTGTAGTTCCGCCGCACTCTGATGTGAGACGACGGCATCGCCACCGAACCACGCGCACCACATCGCGAACTGCTCGAGGTCGCTGCGCGGCCAATCGCTGAGTCGACAGAGGTTGCGCTCGACTCGCATCCAGTCACCGGCGACGAAGTTGGCGTGGAGCGCCGAGTGACCGAACCCGAGCCCTTCGGCCTGTTCGGTGGTGAAATATCCGTCCTGACTCGCCGCGAGACGACGGAGTTCGGCGGCGCTTCCTTCGATCGTGCTCATGCACTAAAGGGTACGTGAACGTGTGTTGCAGGTCACACAAACTGTGACCGGGCCGTGGCCGAGTTCCACTATCGAGCCCTCCGACGCGCCGCATCGGCCACATTCACAGAGCTCTTTCAGATTCTTCGGGAAGACTGCTCCGAATGACACGAAGCAAAACACCCTTGATCTTGGTGCTCGTTGCCGTCCTGGTGGTCGCGGCGCTGCTCGGCGGAGAACTGTTCTTCCGGCAGCAGATCAAGTCCTGCCTGGCAGGCCAGCTCGAAAGCGAGCTCGGCAGTCAGGTCGACGTCGGGCTCGGCTGGAAACCCATACTGATCTCGCTGATCGACAAGCAGGTCTCCTCGGTAACCCTGGACAGCGACGACGCACGGTTCGGGCCCGCCGAAGGCATGACAGTGCACGCCGAGGTCAACGACGTGAACGTGCAGCAGAGCGCAGACAGCAACGGCACGATCGGCTCGTCGAGCGCGGACATCGACTGGTCCACGGCAGGCATTGCGTCGACGCTGCAGTCGCAGGGCATCGGCGCGCTCGTCACCGGCGTGACGAGCGATGCAAGTGCGGGCACGTTGTCCTTCGCCGTCGGCGGGCTCGCGGAGCTGACCGTCAAGCCGGTCGTCGCAGGCGGCAGCGTGGACGTCCAGACCGTCGGCGCGTCGATTCTGGGACTTGGAATCCCAACCGACCTGGTTGACAGCATCGTCGGGGTTCTGTCGGACAGCTTGCAGCAGTACCCGCTCGACATGGCGCCGACCTCGCTGACCGTCACCGACTCCGGTATCGAACTCACCTTGCAGGGCGATCAGTACACCCTCCCACCCGTTTCGGTGGACCAGAACCAGCAGACGCCCGAGGGCTGCTCCCTGATCGCCTGACCTGGCGTGCCTTGTATGTCCCGGCACGATACGCACTGTGCCGGGACGATACGCACAAGGCGCTGGGTCGATCCTTTACCGCGTCAGTCGGCCGACTTCGCAAGGTGTTCCACGCCTGGTCCGGTGACCTCCGCAAGAGCCGAATCTCTGCCGGTGAGAATCAGCATCAGCGACGCCGCTGGGCCTTCGACAGTGGGTCCACTACCGAAGGTCCAGTCGAGGTCGGTGGCCTTCCAGTGCAGTGTGGCGTCCGGGGTCGGAAAAATGCCGCGTGAGGGCGTGCTCGAAATGAAGTCGAGCACCGCTATCTGACGTTTGTCAGGAATCCGATGCGCCATGTGCAGCGGGCGGCGGATGTCGTGACCGTGCACGACGATATCGGTGAGTGGCGCCAGCGGACCGTTGCCCGGTGGGGTGAATCGACTGGCCGTATTCCGAGTAAGCAATTCGGGAAGGCGTGTCGAGTACTTTCGGCCGACACGGCTGGCCATGAGCTGGTTTGCGCGGTGAAAATCTCCACGCACTCGCACCATCGTCAACCCGAACTTCCACACCGGGGTAACCAGCGGAACAACAAGATGCGCGAGAACATCTTTCACTGTCCACTCGCTGCACAGCGACGGAGTTTTCCACTGCTCAGAACTGAGATCCCACATCGTTGCAGCCAAAGCCCGACGCTCCTCCGCGATCGCGGTAAAGATATCGTCTTCGTTACTCACCTTCGGAGAATAAGCCGAAAGACCCGGACAACTGCCGAAAATCGAAGTTTCGAGAAATCAGCACTCAGAGACCGTCCAGCACTGCTCGCGTCCCGGACAGACCCAATCGCGTTGCACCTGCGTCGACCATGGCCAACGCCGCCTCGGTCGTCCGGATACCGCCGCTGGCTTTCACCCCGAGCCTGCCCCCGACGGTGGCGGCCATCAACTTCACCGCCTCGACACTCGCGCCGCCGGCGGGATGGAAGCCGGTGGACGTCTTGACGAAGTTTGCGCCCGCTCTTTCCGCCGCCACACACGTTTCGACGATCGCTTCCTCCGTCAGTGCCGCCGATTCGATGATGACCTTCAAGATCGCCGAAGATCCGATGGCTTCACGAACGGTCAAGATGTCGGCGAGCACCGCGTTGTAGTCCCCCTCGACCGCGGCACCTATATCGATCACCATGTCGATTTCGCGGGCACCCTGATCGACTGCCAGTCGCGCTTCCGCCCCCTTGACGAGGGAATGATGCTTGCCGGACGGAAATCCGGCCACGACGGCGGTCACCAGCCCCTCCGCATGGACGGGCAACATCGACGGCGAGACGCAGACCGCGAGCACGCCGAGAGCGCGGCCCTCGACGATCAGTGCCTCCACGTCTGCGCGGGTCGCTTCCGGTTTGAGCAGCGTGTGGTCGACCATGCGGGCCAGTTCGGCGCGGGTGAGAGACATGGAAGCAAGCCAACCACAGCCCGACGGCCGAGGAGGAGTCGCGCGCTGCGCACACTGGTGGACACTGCCGTCCGGACCACCTGAGACAATCGAGAAATGAGTTCCGCTGCTGTCGCCGACGACCGTCGCTACGTCCTGTCACTCGGATGCCCCGACCGCACGGGCATCGTCGCCAAGATCTCGACATTCCTCGCCGACGTCGGCGGCTGGATCGTCGAGGCCGCGTACCACGCTGATCCCGACACCGACTGGTTCTTCACTCGGCAAGCAGTCCGTGCGTCTTCGGTCGATATGAGCATCGACGAATTACGCGCTCGCTTCGAGGCCGTCGCCGCCGAGATCGGACCGGAAACCGAATGGACACTTCATGATTCGGGCGAACGCAAGCGTGTCGTCATTCTGGTCAGCAAGGAAGCGCACTGCCTGCACGACCTGCTGGGGCGCGCCGCCGGCGGCGAGCTTCCCGCCGAGATTTCCGCGGTGATCGGCAATCACAAGTCTCTCGAGTCGGTTGCGACCGCGCACGGTGTTCGGTTCCACCACGTCGAATTCGCCAAGAACCCCGCTGAGCGCGGCCCTGCTTTCGACGAAGTCCGTGACCTCGTCGACTCCTACGAACCACATGCCGTCGTACTCGCCCGGTTCATGCAGGTACTACCCGAGGAACTGTGCGCCCATTGGTCGGGCCGTGCCCTCAATATCCATCACAGCTTCCTGCCGTCGTTCGTCGGTGCGCGTCCTTATCACCAAGCATTTGCGCGAGGGGTGAAGCTGATCGGGGCAACGTGCCACTACGTGACCGCCGAACTGGACGCAGGCCCGATCCTGGAGCAGGACGTCATCCGCGTCGACCACTCCGACGAGGTCGCGGACATGGTCCGGCAAGGCCGCGATATCGAAAAGCTGGTTCTGTCCCGCGGACTGCGCTGGCACCTCGAGGACCGAGTCCTCGTTCACGGCAAGAAGACCGTCGTCTTCAGCTGAGGCTCCAGAGCGATCAGGGGCCCTAGAGAAGCCGCAGGCGCAGCACCTCTTCGTTGAAGTCGTCGATCGCCTCGACGGAGCTCATATGCCCGATGCGCGGTATCTCGATCAGCCTGCTGAGGTGATCGTGACTGTCCAACGCTTTCGCCAGCTTGCGCGCTTGAACCGGTGGCGTCAGCCGATCCGCGGTACCGACCAGCACGCTTGTCGGCACACTCATGTTGGCCAGCGCTTCGTGAATATCGAGTTCGGTCAACGCCGCTCCCCAGATGCCGCGCGTCCGGGGTTGGCACTCGATCACGATTTTTTCGCAGAAAGCGACCTCGGCGGGTGTCGCCCCCGGGGCCATCGAGACGTACTTGATGGCCTGTCGCGTCACCAGTGACGGCCGAAGTGGCACCGCCGACCCGAGTACGACGCGTGACAGTGGCAACGGAACTCGACGAAACCGCTCCGGGAGTGGAATTACTGTTGTCTCGCGAACGAGGCTGTCGGTGGCCGTGCTTGCGAGGAGTATCGCGCTGACGAGTAGATCGACCTGTTTCGGGTAGCGGCCGGCCCACGCCATAACCGACATGCCGCCCATGCTGTGCCCGACCAGAACAGCTTTGTTGTCCTCGGTGACCGTCGCGGCCAGGACGTCCGCGAGGTCGTCGGCCAGGACGTCGGGTCCGAGCAGTCTGGTGCCGACGTCGCTGCGACCGTGGCCGCGTTGGTCGTACACGATGACCGAGTAGTTTTCGGCGAAGGCGTTGATCTGCGGGATCCAGTAGTCCGCCGAGCATGTCCACCCGTGACTGAACACGATCGGTGGGGCATCCAGGTCGCCGTACACGCGCACGTGCAGCTCTGCGCCGTCATCGGTGACGACAGGGACGATGCGGGGGACGAATGTCGGCGTCCGCAGTAACGCGTCCGGCGCGATGTCGGTGGTCCTTGGGATCGAGGTGCGAGTGCGTCGCCGTACGAGGTAGGCACCGATTCCTGCCGCGGCGGCCAATCCCCCGATGCCGAGGACAGCACTTTCTACAGCTCTCCGTGAAACCACGAACCGGACTCCTTCGATGTTTGGTGACAGGACTGATCGACACGTCGTAGCCAAGAGCTGAGCGTCGTATCGAATCTGTACGGGTCACACGCGCGCGCCAACGGCCCGGCCGCTGCGGCGCCGCCGTGGCGCAGCTACCAGCGCGGTCCGCGCTGAATACTGTCCACCTTCGGTCGTACGTCGATCAGGTAGACGCACACCGCGACCACACCGATCAGGCCGATGAAGTTGATGGCCCCGAAAACGAAGATGACCAGCAACGCCACGATCAAGATGCCGAGCCACACGGGCTTGGTCAGCTTGTCCACCGCGGTGAAGGCGTCCGGCCGTTGCCTGACGGCGTGGAACACCGCGTAGGCGGCACCACCGAGCGCGATGAAGCGAAGGAGGAGAAGGATCCACGAAGTGAGACTGTCGACGGCTGGCACGAGACCCATACTACGCAAAACGCCCCCCACACCGCTCGATGCAGGGGGCGTTCAGGGTTGAAAGTCAGCTAGTGGACTTCTTGGCAGGCGACTTCTTGGCGGGCGCTGCGGTCTGCTTGGCTGCGGTAGCAGGAGTGGGCGTCGAGACGGACTCCGCCTTCTTCGCCGGAGTGGCCTTCTTCAAGGGAGCATCCACGTTGCCGCGAGTCTTGGACTCGACCTTTCCAGCGGTCCCGCTGACCTTCTGCGAAACGTCGGTGGCAGTTTCCTTGGCGTTGTCACCGGCCTCGTCGATATCGTCGGCCAGTTCGTCGGCGGTGTCGCGTACCTTGTCCGACGCAATGCCTGCGAGTGCAGCGGCACGTTCACCGACGGCGCGCGTCTGCGAGGCAACGGTTCCCAGAGCTTGCTCGGTGAGATCGACGACGTCGTTGGCTGCGGCGTTCGCACGATCGAGGCCTTCTTCGACGGCCGGTGTGCGACGGATGCGCTCGACGGCCTCTTCGCCGCGCTCGGCGAGAGAGGTGTAAAGATCCGATGCGACCTTCAGGTATGCCTCGGCCACCTTGCGCAGCTCGTCCTGGGTGAAACGCTCACGCAGGTCAGCGATTTCGTCGGGGAGTTCGGCGGGCAGCTTGGCGAGGCGCTCACGAAGGCCCTCTACGCCCTCGGTCACATCTTCGGACAGGTCGGCAATCCGGGCCCGGGCGGTGTCGACACGCTCGGTGACCTCGGTGCTGCGGGACTCGGCGCGTGAACGAACCTGCGCTACGACGTCCGCAACAGCCTGGACGACCGCGTCGCCTGCGCCGACTGCAGCGTACAGCGGGGTCTGGATATCGAAGTTTTTGGGATCAGTCATGAGAAGACTCCTGTGTGGGTGATTCTGAATCGGTTGACACATCTGGTTCGGTCGGCGGCTCTGGTTCGATCGATACTGAGTCGCTCGCCTTACGCGCTTGTTCGTTCTCACGACGAAACGAGTCGTAGATTTCGATCAGCACATGTTTTTGCCGTTCGGTGATCTCGGTGTCGCCGAGCAGCGTGTCTCGAACCGGACCGTGTGGACGTTCTTCCAGGAACCCGGCCCGTACGTACAGAGCTTCCGAGGACACGCGCAGACCCTTGGCTATCTGCGCGAGCACGTCGGCGGAGGGTCTACGAAGCCCGCGTTCGATCTGACTCAAATACGGGTTGCTCACCCCCGCCCTCGACGCGAGCTGCCGCATGGACACTTGGGCGGCCTCGCGTTGCGAACGGATGTAACTGCCGATGTCCGATGCTGCTGTGGTCACGACACTGGCGACAAGATCACTCGCCTCCGCCACGACCTCCGTAGCTTCGGAGACCTTGGCGACTATCCCCTGATTGTCGGTCTGATCATCATTGCTGGGGGTCATGTTCACTACTCGTTCCTGCATCGAAACTTGTGGTCTCGGCGTCGGGAACGACCATACCCAAGGGTGCTTGCTATTGCAAGCACTCTGCTAGCACCCGTGCTCAGGGGCACAATCTGCAGGTTCGTCGCCTCAGAAGATCAGATTCGACACCGAGTAGATCGCCACACCTGCCAACGCCCCGACAACGGTGCCGTTGATCCGAATGAACTGGAGATCGCGACCAACCTGCAACTCGATCTTCGAACTCGCTTCTTCCGCATCCCAGCGAGCGACCGTGTCGGTAATGATCGTGGTGATCTCGTCTGCATAGTTCGCGGCGAGGTAACGCGCTCCGCCGAGCAGCCAGCCGTCGACCTTGCCGCGGAGTTCGTCATCGTCACGTAGACGGACACCCCAGCCGGCTGCGTTCTCGCTGATCTTGCGTCGCAGCGTGCTCGACGGGTCGTCCACCGACTCCATGATCAACCGCTTGGCGACCTTCCAGGTGGCCGATGCAAGCCCTGTGACCTCGGCTCGACCCATGATCTGAGACTTGAGCGATTCCGCCTTCTCGATCGTCGCCGGATCATGCTGGAGATCGTGCGCGTAGTCGACGAGGAACTTGTTGGCGGCCAGCCTCAGTTCGTGCTCCGGCGTCGACCGGACTTTCCAGGTGAACTCGACGAGTTCCTTGTAGATCTTCTCCCCCAGCAGCGTGTCGACGAACTTCGGCGACCAGGTCGGCGAATCACGACTTACGACGCGTTCGATCGTCTCCTGACTTCCCAGCGCCCACTGGTGAGCACGCTCGGCGAGCATGTCGATCAACGGCAGCTGGCGATTTTCCTTGATGAGTTCGCCCAGTACCCGACCGATCGGCGGACCCCATTCCGGGTCGGCGAGCCTACGCACGATGGTGTTGTCGATCACCTGTGTGATGTCGTCGTCGTTCAGCACTTCGACGGCCCCGCGCAGCACCGTCGCCGATTCGGCCGCGACCCTGTCCGCGTTCTCCGGCTGCGCCAACCAGGTCCCCAGTCGAAGCGGAATATGGGCCGACCCGATCTTTTCCGACACCACATCGGGCGCCAGGAAATTACTTCCGACGAACGAGCCGAGGCTGGCACCGAGCTGATCTTTTTTCTTCTTGATGATGGCCGTGTGTGGGATCGGAATACCCAACGGGTGCTTGAAGAGTGCGGTCACCGCGAACCAGTCCGCCAGCGCGCCGACCATTCCTGCCTCGGCCGCCGCCCGGACGTAGCCGACCCACTCACCTGCTCCTCGGGACTCCTGCCATCTGCAGAACATGTAGACCACGGTGGCGAAGACCAGGAACCCCGTTGCGAGGCCCTTCATCTTGCGAAGGTCGCGACGCTTGGTCGCATCGTCGAAGTTCATCAGCTGCACCTCGCCATTGTGCCTGCGTTCGACGAGTGCGGTCGTCCCGGATGCACCGATCCGCGCACACAGCTCGGTGCGGCAGTCATCGATACAACAGAACGCCTAAGCTGAGGCGGGAAAGAAAACGACGGGATACGGCGGATACACGTGGCGAGAAATGCGACGACAGCGGCAAAGGTGAGCAGTCCGAAAGCGACGGACGACAGCACACTCGAAGCAGTAGTCGACACCAAGAATGCAGATACCGAGGCGACAACCAAGCCGGTGAAGCCGGACGGCAGAAAACGGCGGTGGCGTGACCACAAGATCGCCCGACGCGAGGAACTCGTCGACGGCACGTTGGCTGCAATTCGCTTGCGGGGCCGCGAGATCGGTATGGACGAGATCGCGTCGGAGATCGGGATCTCGAAAACGGTTCTCTATCGCTACTTCACCGACAAGAACGATCTGATCAACGCGACGATGACTCGTTACGTGGAGACGACACTGGCCCCGCGGATCTACACGGCCATCTCGGAAGAACTCGACGAATATCAGCTCACCCGGGCCGTCATCGCGGCATACGTCGAGACTGTGGCCACCGACCCCGAGGTCTACCTCTATGTGATGGCCAACAATGCCGGCACCAATCGTGACGTTGTCGCCGAGTCGGAGCGCATGATCGCCGAGTTGCTCGCCACCGTCCTCGGCGAACGACTACGTTCTCGCGAAATGGACTCCGGCGGGTCGGTGCCCTGGGCGTTTGCAATCGTCGGCGCCGTTCAGCTGGCTACGCACTGGTGGATCTCCAACAAGTCGATGTCCGCCGAGGACCTCATCGACTATCTCTGCATGATGATGTGGGGTGGAATCCACGGTGTCGCGCAGGCCGACGGATCGCCGGCCAAGTTCAAATCGCAGCCGCACCCCCTCGTCGACGAGGACCGTCCCTGAGCAAAACGCATAAGGGGCAGGTACTGGACAACATGCAACATAGGTTAGCGTTGCCTATGCATTTACGTAGACTCTCGACATTTGCCCCGGTGATCGCGGCCCTCGCGGTTGTGAGCATGACATCCTGTGGCACCGACTCGGGCAGCGAAGCCGCAGTCGACGGCCCCACCGTCGATACGATGTTCGGCGAGGTCACCGTACCGGCCGCTCCACAGCGCGTCGTCGCACTCGGATGGTCGGACGCGGAGACGGCGCTCGCACTCGGGGTACAGCCCGTCGCCGCAAGCGACTGGCTCGCCGTCGGCGGTGACGGACTCGGACCATGGGTCGAGGAAAGCTACGACACCAGCCCGACGATCCTCGGAACCTTCGAGATCGACGTCGAATCGGTCGCTGCACTCGAGCCCGACCTGATCCTGTGGACTCGCAGCACGAACGACCAGGCTCTCTACGAGGACCTTTCCGACGTGGCCCCGACCGTCGGCGCACCCGTCGGCACCGACATCGCCTACGGAACAACGTGGGACGGGCAAACCCAATTGATCGCCGACGCGCTCGGCAAATCCGAGGACGGTCGCCGAATCGTCGACGAGACCAACAAAAAGTTCGACGCGACCATCGCAGCGAACCCGCAGTTCGCCGACAAGACCGTTGCCGTCGGCACCCTCTACAGCGGCCAACTCGGCGCGTACGTCGACGGGGACATTCGCGTGGACTTCATGAAGAAGCTCGGTTTCGTCAACAAGCCCGAAATTCAGGCCCTCGCCGAGCCGAACAAGTACGCAATCACGCTGTCGGCCGAGAACACCGCTGCCCTCGACGCCGATCTGACCGTCATGTTTCCGATCGGAAGCGGCGCCGAGTCGATCACCGACGACACTGCCATCCAAGCTCTGCCCTCGGCTCGCGACGGCCGACTCGTCGTGCTCGAGGACCAAGACCTGAACAACGCCTTCTCCTCCGCATCAGCGGCAGGCACCCAGTACGCCCTCGACAACGCGGTACCGCTCTTCCAGAAGGGCTGATCCCACTCTCCCCGGGGGGCTGGTCATACCCTCCCCGGGGGGCTGGTCATACCCTCCCCGGGGGGCTGGTCATACCCTCCCCGGGGGGAAGCCACCTTCGGCGATCGGCCCCCAGCTCTCGATCGTGATGCGTATCAACAATTTTCCCTGCTTCCGCATCGCCTCTCGATACTCGTCCCAGTCGGAATGTTCACCGGCGATGCTACGAAAGTACTCGACGAGCGGTTCCACCGAATCCGGGAGATCGACGATCTCGGCTGTGCCGTCGATTTGAACGTACGCATCGTTCCACTCGTCCGAGTGAATCAGCGCGGTCACCGACGGGTTGCGACGAATGTTGTAGACCTTCGCGCGCTCCGGGTACGTCGCAATGACGATGCGGCCTTCGGAATCGAGCCCGGACGTCACCGGGGAGACTTGCACTCCGCCGTCACGTTTATGGGTGATGAGGGTCAGGTGGTGTCGAGGAGAAACGAAGTCGAGCATTGTGGAGCGGTCGACGGACTGCGCTGACGCAAGTTTCGGTGCCATGATTCCCAGGGTAGATTCTCCGCTGCCGACTAAGGTCGGTAAATGGCCAAGTCATCCGAGAAGTCGGAGTCACCGAAGAGCGCGAAATCGAAGGACGAGAAGCCTTCGTTGTGGTCTGCCCGGCCCGGCAAGATTCTCCGCGCAACCGATTCGACGCGCATCGAGGACATCGACTTCGATGAGACGCCCGGATTCGAGGGCACCAAAGCCGAAGGTCAGGCCCTCCTCCTCGAGCGCGGCGAAGTCCTTTCCGCCCTTCAGGAAAAGTTGTACGCCAATGGTCGTGCCGGAGATCTGCGCTCGATCCTTCTGGTATTGCAGGGAATGGACACTGCTGGTAAGGGCGGAATGGTCCGCAACGTCATCGGAATGGTCGATCCGCAGGGCGTCGACCTGGCCTCGTTCGGGGTTCCCACCAAGGAAGAAAAGCAGCACCATTACTTGTGGCGAATTCGTAAGGCCCTACCCCGCGGCGGAAAGATCGGGGTCTTCGATCGCTCGCATTACGAGGACGTGTTGGTCGTTGCGGTCCACGACCTGGTTCCGCGCCAGGTGTGGGAACCACGATTCGACGAGATCAACGCATTCGAAAAGGACCTCACCGAAGAGGGCACGCTCATCGTCAAAGTCGCCTTGTTCGTCTCGCCCGAAGAGCAGCGAGCGAGACTGCAGGAGAGGCTGGACCGTCCCGACAAGCACTGGAAATACAATCCGAGCGATGTCACCGAGCGGAAATTCCTACCGCAGTATCGCACTGCGTATCAGCGCGCAATCGATCGGACGAATACCGAATACGCGCCGTGGTTCGTCATCCCTGCGGACCACAAGTGGTACAGCCGACTTGCCGTCACCGAGTTGCTGATCGATGCACTCGAACGGCTCGAACTCGACTGGCCCGCTGCCGATTTCGACGTCGAGCTGGAGAAGAGGCGGCTGGCTGAAAGCTAGTGCCGGGACCGTCAGAGCAGTCTTGGGGTAGTGCGGTGGAGTCGGTGATCGTGCTTGACCACTCCGCCCACCAGGCCCATGGCCCCTGCAGGTGCCACTACGCAGACACTGCCTGCCATTACTGCCAGAGCGTCGTAGCCGGACCCCACTGCGACCAGGAACAATCCCATAGCAGTGACGGCAAGCAATGCCAGTCCGTAACCAACCCAGCCTGCGAACGTATCGAGTTTCATCTCGGGTCCCTTCGCCGAAGAGAACTGTGCCGACCCGACTTCGGCGCTACGCCCGCGTAGTACGCCTTTCGCATACATTTACGGATACGAAAGGCGTACGAGAACTCAGAATGTCTTGGCGTCGATCACGAACCGGTAGCGGACGTCGCTCTTCAACACGCGCTCGTACGCCTCGTTGATCTTGTCGGCGGCGATGGTCTCGATTTCGGCACCGATGTGGTGTTCAGCGCAGAAGTTCAACATTTCCTGTGTCTGCGCGATGCCACCGACCATCGAACCCGCGAGGCTACGACGGTTGGCCGCAAGGGTGAATCCGCGCACCTTGATGGGCTCGGACGGAAGCCCCAGGATGACGAGCGAGCCGTTCATCGCGAGCAGTGACATATGCTTGTCCATGTCGATCTCTGCCGACACGGTATTGATGATCAAGTCGAATTCGCCACGAAGCTTTTTGAACGTCGCGGCGTCCGAAGTGGCGTAGTAGTGATGCGCACCGAGGCGCTTGCCGTCCTCTTCTTTGCTGAGCGACTGACTGAGCACGGTCACCTCGGCGCCGAGTGCATTGGCGATCTTGACGCCGACATGTCCGAGTCCACCCATACCGATGATGGCGACCTTCGTGCCGGGTCCCGCTCCCCAATGCTTGAGCGGGGAGTACAGCGTGATGCCTGCACACAGAAGGGGCGCCGCGACGTCGAGTTCGATTCCCTCCGGAATGGAAAGAACGAACCCTTCGGTGACGACGATATGCGTCGAGTACCCGCCCTGGGTGATGGTGCCGTCGGCCTGCTTGGAGTTGTAGGTCGCCGTCACTCCCTTGCTGCAGTACTGCTCCTCGTCGGCAAGACAAGCCTCGCACTCGCCGCAGGAATCCACGAAGCACCCGACGCCGACGCGGTCGCCCACCTTGTGCTTGCTGACACCGGAACCGATCTCGGAGACGATGCCCGCGATTTCGTGTCCCGGAACGACGGGGTAGGTGGTACCGCCCCACTCGTTGCGAGCGGTGTGGATGTCGGAGTGGCAGATACCGGCGAACTTGACCTCGATGAGGACATCGTTGGGTCCGAGCTCACGACGCTCGATGGTGACCTTCTCGAGCGGAGCATCAGGGGCCGTCGCGGTGTATGCAGTAGCTGAAGTCATAGCTACATTGCTACCTACCCATCGGTAGGCATGCAAAGTGGACACTCCCGCCAGCAGGGTATTCCCAGCAGGCGGGAGTGATTCACAACAATCCGGACCGGTGCTCTAACCGTTGCGGGCGATATTGAGGCCGAGCCAGCCGACATACGTGCCGAGTCCGATCAGGCCGATCTTACGAGTCTTGGGGTATGCAATGGCAGCACCGACAGCTAGTTCGGTAGCTCCGTTGCGGCTGATCCAGGTCCTGGTGTCGCGAGGGAAAGGACGCTTGGTGATTCCTTCGAACGCCTCGGGAACGACGAAATGCGCGGCACCCGTCGCTGCCAATCCAATTCCGAACACCTTCGGAACGAGTCCGCCGGACTTCTTCGACTTGCTCACTCTGCTGTCCCCTGTTCTGCGCGTCGGCGCACCCGTCGCGCCGCTGCCACCAAGTTACGCAACGACGGTTCCCGTTGCCAATACTGGCGCATCTCGAGGCCACCGTCGGGATTGGCCCACAACCGGTCGATGTCGATCGTCTCGGCTGCCTGTGTCAGGAGCTCGTCGAGTTCGTCGATGTCGGGAATACGCGCCGAACGGCTTTCGTACACGCCGGGACCGACTCCATGGCTGAGGACGTTCTCCTGCACAGCACCGAGAACCCAGCCGATGGAGCTGCGCGATCTTCCTCGCGGAGTTCGTCTGTCGAACCCGTATGTCGGGCGTGACGTTGCAGACCCGGTGCCACATGGTGCACACGGTGCGGCCGTCGATGACTCCCGCGTAGAGGCGTTTGCGTTTCATTCCTGCAACGGCGGCGAACGCAGTTCGATACCGCGGGCCTTCGCCCGATCGAACTCCTCGAGCGGGCTGACCTATTGTGCGAAACGACCGTTCTCGTACTGATAGAAACCTGCTCCGGTCTTCTTGCCGACCAGCCCTGCCTCGACCATACGTAGCAGAAGTGGCGGGGCGGAGAACAACGGTTCCTTGAACTCTTCGTACATCGAGTCGGCAATCGACTTGACGGTGTCGAGTCCGACGAGGTCGGCCAATGCCAAGGGCCCCATGGGATGTGCGAGGCCGAGCACTGTCGCTTTGTCCACGTCTTCTTTGGTGGCGAACCCGGACTCGACCATGCGAATGGCCGAGAGCAGGTAGGGCACCAGCAGAGCGTTGACGACGAAACCCGAACGGTCCGCAGACCGGACGACCTGCTTGCCGAGTACTTCACTGGCGAATTTCTCCGCACGCTCGGCGACAGCCTGGCTTGTCTTGAGAGTGGTGACGAGCTCGACGAGCGGGAGCACCGGCACCGGGTTGAAGAAATGCATGCCGACGACACGATCCGGAGACTTGGTCGCGATTCCCAGCTTCATGATGGGGATCGACGACGTGTTGGACGCGAGTACTGCATTCGGGTCCGTCACCACCGAGTCGAGCTCGGCAAATATGTCGGCCTTGATCTTCTCGTCCTCGAGAACGGCTTCGACAACGAGCTGACGGTCGGCGAAGTCACCGAGGTCGGAGGTGAACCGCAACCGACAGGCTGCCTGCTCACGTTCTCGGTCGGTAATTTTGCCGCTGCTGACACCACGGTCCAACGACCGCAGGATGCGTGCGCGTCCTGCAGCCGTCAGCTCGTGTGTCTGTTCGTAGACCAGCACATCGACGTGTGCACGTGCGCACACCTCGGCAATTCCGGCGCCCATCTGTCCGACGCCGATAACGCCGACTCGCTGAATTTTCTCGCTGGTCACGTCAGCTCCTTGGCCTTACTGGTCGTTCGAGTCGGACGTGGCGATCAGTGGAACTGGCCCTCTTCGGTGGAGCCCTTCAGTGCTGCGGTCGAGGTGTTCGGGTCGACCGTGGTGGCAATGGTGTCGAAGTAGCCTGCGCCGACCTCACGCTGGTGCTTGACGGCGGTGAAGCCGCGCTCTTCGGCAGCCTTGAACTCGCGCTCCTGCAGGTCGACGAACGCCGTCATGCCTTCGCGGGCGTAGCCGTGCGCAAGGTCGAACATGCCGTAGTTGAGCGAGTGGAATCCGGCGAGGGTGATGAACTGGAACTTGAAGCCCATCGCGCCGAGCTCCTTCTGGAACTTGGCGATGGTCGCGTCGTCCAGATGCGCCTTCCAGTTGAACGAAGGCGAGCAGTTGTAGGCGAGCATCTGGTCCGGGAATTCGCTGCGAACCGACTCGGAGAAGCGCTTGGCGACCTCGAGGTCGGGAACGCCTGTCTCCATCCAGATGAGGTCTGCATACGGTGCGTAAGCCTTCGCACGAGCGATGCACGGCTCGATGCCGTTCTTGACGCCGTAGAAGCCTTCGGCGGTGCGGGTTCCGTCGAGGAACTCCACGTCGCGCTCGTCCACATCGGACGTGATGAGGGTCGCGGCCTCGGCGTCGGTGCGGGCAATGATGACCGAGGGGACATCGGCGACGTCGGACGCAAGGCGAGCCGAGGTCAGGGTGCGGATGTGCTGCTGGGTCGGGATGAGCACCTTGCCACCGAGGTGGCCGCACTTCTTCTCCGAAGCGAGCTGATCCTCCCAGTGCACACCTGCGGCACCGGCAGCGATCATGGCCTTCTGCAGCTCGTAGGCGTTCAGCGCGCCACCGAATCCGGCTTCGGCGTCGGCGACCACTGGTGCGAGCCAGTTGCTGACCGAGGTGTCACCCTCGACCTTGGCGATCTCGTCGGCGCGCAGCAGCGCGTTGTTGATGCGGCGAACGACGGTCGGCACCGAGTTGGCCGGGTCGAGGCTCTGGTCCGGGTACGTATGGCCCGAGAGGTTGGCGTCGCCGGCAACCTGCCAGCCGGAGAGGTAGATGGCTTTCAGGCCGGCGCGAACCTGCTGCACGGCCTGGTTGCCGGTGAGTGCACCGAGCGAGTTGATGTAGTCCTCTTTGGTGACGAGGTCCCACAGGATCTCGGAGCCGCGGCGGGCAAGTGTCGCTTCCTCTACCACGGTGCCCTGCAGTTTGGAAACCTGTTCTGCGGTGAAATTACGCGTCACGCCCTTCCAGCGAGGGTTGGTGTCCCAATCCTGCTGGATCTCGGCGGTGGTCTTCGGGGTGCCGGTGGTCGACATCGGAGCTCCAGTCTCTTCTCATCTTCTCGGCCTGCGTCGAAAGGAATTCTTCACATCGTTGCCAGGCCCTTCGGGTGTACTCCAAAACAATGGCACACCCGAAAATGCCCGTCCACCTGTTGCTAGTGCCAATCTTGGCTAGCTTTTCAACACCCGTTGCTAAGTTTGCGAAGTTCAACCCAACACCAACCCTCGCCCAATGGACAGGTTGGTTACCGACCAGTAGGACGAAACCGCAGGCTACGAACGCAATTTACGAAACCACCCACGAGCGCCTTACCGGACGTTCGTACTGTTTGCCCGGAGGCGTCTGAATCGAAACAGTGACGAAGTCGACCTGCTAGCAATGTGAGCACAATCACAGCCCGGCCGAAGGTAGGTTCATGCCTTCCCCGCCTGAAATCAGCTCCGCACGCGATCCCGAGCAGCCGGCTGCGAGGGGGAGGATGCGATCACTCGGCTCGCCTCCGGGGCTCGACGCGTGCTGGACACCACACCGAGTGCACCGAGTACGGCAATGAGGACGCCACCGACGATGGCGAACATGTCGGTCACCAACAGATCCGAGGGGAACGCGAGAATCAGCGGCGAGAGCGCCAGCGCCACTCCCAGGACAACGTGCGCCCAGTGGCTCGATCTCGACGCACTGGACATCGCCCAGAGAGCCGTGCCCGCCGACAGCATGCCGAGGATGAGGATGGCACCGGACACCCCTGTGTTTCCGTCGACGGGAAGCCAAATGGTCGACGTCACGAGTACCACTCCGGAGATCAGGACGATGGTGTCGCGTACAACTTCGTTCGATTGGTCCGACATCTGGAGACTCCCTCTTGGTCGCGGCTGAATCTTTGGTCCGAGGGCTGAAATCAACTCCCATTCCGGTATACGCCGACATGGGACTTCGGCGTCGTTTCATCACCGAATCGTGACCCTCGCGTGAGAAAGGCGAACGCTGTTAAGTGCTGACTTCGCAGGCGTAGCCTGGGCGCATGTCCAAAACGTTCGTCGGCGTGCGGCTGCGGCAGCTTCGGTCCGAGCGCAAGATGAGCCAGGTTGCACTGGCTGGTCAGCTCGAGATCTCGGCGAGCTATCTCAACCAGATCGAGCACGACGTCCGCCCATTGACAGTGCCGGTGCTGCTCCGCATTTCCGAGGTTTTCGGTGTCGATACCTCATTCTTCTCCTCGGAGGACGACACCAGACTCGTCGCCGAGCTTCGAGAAGTCGCACTGGATCAGGACATGGGCATCGCTGCCGACGCTCACGAGATCGCGCAGATGGTCACTTCTCATCCGCAGTTGGCTCGGGCGATGGTGAACATGCACCGCCGGTACCGCAATACGACGGCTCAGCTCGCGGCCGCTACCGACGAGCGATTCAGCGACGGCAGTGGCAGCGGTTCCATCAGTAAACCGCACGAGGAAGTCCGCGACTACTTCTACCAACGGCAGAACTATTTGCACGAGTTGGATACCGCCGCAGAGGAGTTGACCTCTCGTATCCGATTCCACCGCGCCGACGTCGGCGGTGAGATCGTGCGCCGTCTCGAGACTGTTCACGAGGTTCAGATCGTCAATCGAATCGATCTCGGCGAGAATGTTTTGCATCGGTTCGATCCGCGTACTCGGGTCCTGGAAATTTCCTCGCACCTTTCGGGTGGGCAGAAGGTTTTCAAGTACGCCGCAGAGTTGGCTTACCTCGAATGCGCCGATCTTTTGGACCAAATGGTCGAGGAGGGTGGTTTCACGAGCGAACAATCGAGGAAGCTCGCGATCCTCGGGTTCGCTAATTATTTCGCTGCTGCCACAGTTCTCCCGTATCGCCAGTTCCATGATGTGGCCGAGGAGTTCCGATACGACATCGAGCGATTGTCAGCCTTCTTCTCGGTCAGCTACGAGACAGTCTGCCACCGACTTTCGACGCTTCAGCGGCCCAAGCTTCGCGGCGTTCCGTTCTCGTTCGTCCGAGTCGACCGTGCTGGAAATATGTCCAAGAGACAGTCGGCGACCGGTTTTCACTTTTCTTCCAGCGGCGGTACGTGCCCACTGTGGAATGTGTACGAGACCTTCGCCTACCCGGGCAAGATCATGACGCAGATCGCCGAGATGCCGGACGGGCGAAGCTACCTGTGGATTGCCCGCACGGTCGAACGAAGGGCCGCGCGCTACGGCCAGCCGACCAAGACGTTCGCCATCGGCTTGGGGTGCGAGCTCCGGCATGCAACTCGGCTGGTCTACGCCGATGGGCTCGACATACGCGGTTCAGCTGTGGCCACTCCGATCGGCGCGGGTTGCCGAGTGTGCGAACGGTCGAATTGCCCACAACGTGCCTTCCCCCCGCTCGGCAAAGATCTCGATATCGACGAACATAGAAGTTCTGTCTCGCCGTATCTCGTTCTCTGAATCTTGCTCCTGTCGGGGGCTCAGGCTCGCGAGTGAAGCAAAAGAGGAAGCTGCTCGCCGACGACTACGGTCTGCGAATCGGTGACACAGTCCAACTGGCCGTAGAGGCGCAGGGATACTTGATACTCGCCCTGTTTGAGCGCAAACGAGGCGATAGTGATGCTGTCAGCATCCTCTGCCACGACGACGCGGTGGCTCAAGGACATCATGCCGTTGTGCAGGATTTCGCATACCTGGCCAGGCCTTACGTTCTTCATGTGCACCGTGATGAACTTGGGTCCACCGACTGCCTCGATGGACGGCAGCGGTGCGCAGGCTTCGACGAGCTCGAGGTGACTTCTGTCTTTGCGCATGACCCGAACCTCCCCCTGTGTGTGCTCCACGAAATAGGAGCCCCGACGTGATCTCTTGACACATTCGGAGCACTGAGTACTTCGGATTGGTTCGCTGGTCTCTGCACTGGGAGGAGCCAACCGCTTCAGGAGGCGGAAAACTCTTCGTTCTCCCCTGCTTCGAACCGTGCATTGCGTCTGCGCAGATACCAGACAACCACCGCTACGGCTCCACCGCCGACCAACCCGCCGACGAGACCACCGATCAGTGTGTCCGATTCCGTGAACAACTCTGGCTGAAGCTTCACCAAGATCCCGATATAACCGATCAGCATCAGGAGCACGACCACGAATCCACGCACGCGACCGATCTTCGACGCGGTGTACAGATTCACCCCGCGAGCCCACGAATATCCCACTGTCACCGTAGTTATCACGGTAAAGCTGATCAGAATCCCGAGACCTATGAATGCTCCGGTCCTCCCGACAGTCCACGGCAGCGCGGCCGCGAAGATCATCGCAGTCCACGAGAACAGCTGAAAGCCGATGGCGGAGGCCTCGTTCCACACATCTCTCTGACGCTCGTCGTCGTAGAACTCGTCGTCGAGATCGCCGACGAACCGCATCGCTTTGATGAACGGACCTGCCGTGATGGATGTTCTCATGGTCATCGCTCCTCAGTCTCAAAAAGTGTTTCGACGGTGGTGTTCAATGCTTTGGCCAGCTCGAGCGCCAAATAGACGCTCGGGGCATAGTCGCCTCCTTCGACGGAGACGATGCTCTGCCTGCTGACTCCGCATGCTCTACCCAGCTCCGCCTGAGTGAACCGGGCCGCTTTTCGGTGTTCGCGCACCGTGTTGGTCCTGAGTGCGTCGGCCATAATGAAAGTCGAGCGGACTTGTCATCAAATGTCAACTTTACTTGTCATCCTCGGGCTGCAGGCCACATTCATTTCTGCCGGGTTCGACAGGGCCGACCCCCTCCGCTCGGACGAATCATCCACGGGCAGAGAAGTTAACAGCGTTGTAATGGACGAAATAGAGCCGTCACCGGGCAACATATTCGCGCAATACTTCCCCTTTACTGTCTGCAATCGCGAATACAACTCCGTATACAAGCGAAAGGGCGTCACAGATGCCTGCAGTTTCCTCGAGCACAATGGCCGCCCGTGCACTGATTGCTCCGGTCGCTCTGGCCATGGTCGGTTTGGCGCTCACCGCCTGCGGTAGCAAAGCCAGTGACACCACCTCAGCGGACGGCGCGGCAGCAGCCGAATCCTGCGTGGACACATCCGGCGACACCATCAAGGTCGGCTCACTCAACTCGCTCTCCGGAACCATGGCGATCAGTGAAGTGACGGTGCGTGATTCGATCGCCTTGGCCATCGAAGAGATCAACGCAGCAGGCGAAGTCGACGGCAAGCAGATCCAGGTCGTCGCCGAGGACGGCGCATCCGAGCCCACAGTGTTCGCCGAGAAGGCCGAAAAGCTGATCAGCAGTGACTGTGTCGCAGCTGTTTTCGGCGGTTGGACGTCGTCGAGCCGTAAGGCGATGTTGCCGGTGTTCGAGGACAACGACGCGCTGCTCTACTACCCCGTCCGATATGAAGGCCTCGAGTCCTCGAACAACATCTTCTATACCGGTGCAACCACGAATCAGCAGATCATTCCGGCACTCGACTACCTGAAGGAAAAGGGCGTCAAGTCGCTCTACCTGGTCGGTAGCGACTACGTATTCCCGCAGACCGCCAACCGTGAGCTCAAGGCTTACGCGGCGGCCAACGGTATCGAGATCAGGGGTGAGGACTACACCCCACTCGGTTCGACGGACTTCTCCACGATCGTGAACAAGGTCCGCTCCGCCGACGCCGATGCCGTGTTCAACACCCTCAACGGTGATTCCAATGTCGCCTTCTTCCGCGAGTACACCAACGTGGGCCTCAAAGCTGCTGATATGCCTGTTCTTTCGGTATCCATTGCCGAGGAAGAAGTTGCCGGAATCGGCGCGCAGAACATCGAGGGCCAGTTGACGGCGTGGAACTATTACCAGACTGTCGACAGCCCTGAGAACAAGAAGTTCGTCGCCGACTACAAGGCGAAATACGGCGCCGACAAGCCCACCTCCGACCCGATGGAAGCCGCTTACACCTCGGTGTACCTGTGGAAGAAAACCGTGGAGAAGGCAAACTCCTTCGCAGTCGGTGACATTCAGGCCGCAGCGGATGGTGTCAGCTTCGCCGCCCCCGAAGGTGAGGTCGTCATCGACGGCGCGAACCACCACATCTCGAAGACTGCACGCATCGGTGAAGTTCGTCCCGACGGCCTGATCTACACCGTGTGGGAATCCCCGTCGCCGATCGCACCCGATCCGTTCCTCGAGACCTACGAGTGGGCTTTCGACCTCAACTAATTCCCAGGCACTCCGCGCAGATGAGTGGACCTGCAGCTCACGAAAGCATGTCCACTCGTCCGTACGGAGCTGCACTGCAAAGGAGCGCTCATGGATGTCGTAGTCGGGCAGCTTTTCACCGGCTCGAGTATCGGTTCGATTCTTCTACTCGCCGCATTGGGACTCTCGCTGACATTCGGTCAGGCCATGGGAGTCCTGCTCGAGGTGACTCTGATCCGCCGCATGTATCACCGCTCGCTCGACACGCTGCTGGTGACCTTCGGTGTCGGGCTCATCCTGCAGCAATGTGCACGCGATATCTTCGGCGCTCCCG